>CAJQNJ010000011.1 GCA_905479685.1 uncultured Acidimicrobiales bacterium | reverse complement strand
GCTGGCGGACTACTCACCGGGAAGTACTTGGACGGCATCCCAGAGGGAAGCCGAGCATCGCTGCAGGGTCATGGCTACCTCAAGAGCAAGCTCGAAGAAGAGGCTGCGGTTGCGACCATTCGCCGTGTCGTGGACGTGTCGAAGGAACTCGGGTGTACCCCGGCACAACTTGCGCTCGCATGGTGCGCAGCCAATCCGAACGTCTCGAGCGTGATCACTGGAGCGAGTCGAGCCAGCCAGGTGGTCGAGAACATGGCCGCGATCGAGGTTGTCGACGCGCTCACCCCGGAGCTGATGGCCCGACTCAATGGTGACCAAGGCGTCTGAAATTGCGTTGGTCACCAACCAATACAGATCGAGCCGACGTTTCGATCATTGTCGGCGTACGTTCTCACTCGATGAACGGTTGTAGCGCCTCGTTGTCGTTGGCGAACTCGTTCACCCGCGACGCCCGCTGCTCGGCCCCGCGAAGCACCGCAAGCGGGTCTTGTTGGTCTCCGACATATCCGAGCGAGAACGCTCCCTGCTGATACCCCATCATCTTCAACAGATCGTCGTCGAGCGTCCGTGCAATCTCGGGTGGGCATGCGAGGTATTGGTTCTCCTCCTGACGGACCCACCCGACCCCATAGGTGATGTTCACGCCTTGACGAACCGTGGAGGTGACGTTTGCGCCGCCGCCATGCAGCACCTTTCCCTCATAGAACAGGACACTGCCTCGTTTCATCTCGACCGGGACCGAACCGATATTCTCGGCCACATCGTCAGGGAGCGTCGACGAACCAGGGCAGATTTGAGTTGCGCCGTTCTCGATCGTGAAATCGGTGAGTGCCCACATCGTGTTGCACTGCACGTGATAGTCCGGTGGAAACGGAAAGAGATCGAACATCATCTGGTCGCGGTGGAGCTTCTGCGCAGTCTCCCCTGGCCCGATGGTGATGAGCTGGGTCAATAAGAGCTGGACTGCGCTGGCATGGCCCAGGAACTCATGCGCGACCCCCACCGCAGTTGGATGCATCACGAGCTCTCGCGAAGCCGGGCAACGAGCGACGAGTGCGCCAGTTCGACGGGTGTGGGCGCCGTCGTAGGGGTCGAGGCCGACGTCGGATGCATCGACAAATGTGGCGACCTCAGCTGCGAATCGATCGAGGAGTTCGTCGCTGGCCACATGATCGACGACGGCGTACCCATATTCGCGGAGAAAGACCGAAATCTCTGACGGTTCGGTTTCAGGATCGAAGTGGTGTAGGTCCATCTGATCACCATTCTGGTGACTCGATCCAAGATCTTCCAGCCGGCGCGTGACGAACGACACGGCTGCCCTGGGACCTACGTCTCTACTAGGCATTGGGCCGGCGCACGATCCTTGAAGCATGCGGTCGCGAAATTCGCATGGTCGCTTTGGAAGAGGGAGTTGAGTTCGATGAGGAAGCGACTATCGCTACTTGGATATATCGTCGCCGTGATCGGCGTGGCGTTCTTGGTTGCAGGCGCAGTTGCATACACCCGGGTGCAGGATGGCTACGGCTCATTGCAGGCATTCAGCGAAGCCCAAGATGTTCAGCTGAGCTACAACGAAGACGGTCAGCTGACCGATCGTGGCACCACCGAAGGTGCTGACGCCATCATGGCAACACTTCGTGATGACTGGAAGTACCCAGTCGTCGAAAGCGACCTCGACTCCAACGACCCGTTGGTCAACACCGGAACCGAGTACATGTTCCAAATGGCCACCGTGAGTTTTCATGTCCTGCATGGAACACAGACCGTTGTCCTCGACGAGCAAGTGGAGTACAACGGCGAGGTCTTCGAACCTGGAACCTATGAGTTCGAGGTCGAAGGCAAGTATTGGACAGACTTCGACCGGCAGCATCCGATCGAAGGCCCAGCCAGGGCACAGGCCTGGAGCGGAACGGTCCATGGCTTGATCGGTGAACTCGGTGTCGGCACCGTCACCCATTCCACGTTGCAGATGGGACTCGCACTGGCCGCACTGTACGCAGGGATCGGTGCAACTCTTATCCTGACTGGCGGTGGCCTTGCCTTCGCCATGAGGGCGAAGGAGGACTTCGGAATTCCCGACACCGTCCCCGAATCGTTCATCAGGGAAGGTGATGTTGAAGCGTCCGTGTGATCACACCGATGCTCCCTGAGCATCAAGAATCCTGAAGTGTGACTTGGGCCCCTCCTCACAGGAGGGGCCCAAACGCGTTACCCGTGATTTCGACGGACTACGTCTTGATCCAGAGCCCGTCTTCACCCAGTTCGAGCATTCCCTGCGCCTCGAGATCAGCCAGCACCGCAGCGATGTCCTGCGCCGAAGCGTCGACAGACTGCAACGCAGCATTGACGAGCTCGAGGAGCTCATCTTCAGTTCGCGGAGACTCCACGATCCGACGAAAGACGAGCGGCGACAGGACCTCTGCGTCAACCGATTCGTAGCCGGGGTTGGGATGTTCGCTCAGGTCGAGATCAAGGCGGACCTGCTCGGGGAAGAAACACTCGTCGCCGGTGCACGCTTGATACGACGCAACGACCGACAACGAAACCGGGCGAACACCATCACCTGCGGTATCGCGATCCGATCCCAAGAAGAACGGAACGGTCACCTCGACAGGCCCATCGAGAACGTAGAACGTGTCTTCGAGGCCAGTGACGTGAAACTCCCGGCCAGGTGGAATCGGCACGGCTTCGACGTGCAGCCGATCATCACCTTGGATCGAGACCGACAGTGCACGGAAACCTGACGGCACGGGTTCGGTATAGAGGTGTGCATCATCATCGAGCTCGATTCGCACGTGCGCCTCCTGGAGCTGATTCGCGTGGACGACGTCGGTGTCGAGCCAAGCGACGAGCCGAACGCCGGTCGACTCTGCGTTCGCAACAACCACAGGCTCGGTGTCGCCAGCGTCGCCCGTCAGCTGGGCCAACAGCGTTCGACCGGTGGGACGAACTCGATGACTCTGCTCGAAGCGTTTCCCGGTGACGATGCCATCTTCATCGAGGAAGAACGTTCCGGGATATGGAATTCCCCTGTGCCGTTCCTCGACCGGTCGGTTGTAGGCGGCTCGCTCGGCGGCCAACGTGACGTTGAGCAGACCGAGTTCGGTGATCGCAACACTTCCCACGTCCGCGAGGAGCGGAAACTCGATGCCATGTCCCTCGGCGAACCGGTTGAGCGTTTCGACCGGGTCATAGCTGATTGCGTAGACGGCGACGGTCTCATTGGCATCAGCGAAGGTTCGTTGCAGCTCGACCAGCTGCGCGCGGCACCATGGTCACCAATCAGCGCTTCGATGAAACACCACAAGAGCTCTTCGACCAGCTCGGTGCTCATGAAGGTTCAGACTCGTTCCATTCTGATCCGGCAGGACGACGTCTGGAAACGGTGCGCCAACGTCGGGCCCTACCGTGTCGAAATCGACCTCCGGAATCTCGAGCTTCGTGAATTCAGCCATGGTTGTCTCCTAACTCGAACGGTTCGCCGTTCAGCTCGATGGTGCTTGTCAGCGGAACAGCAGTTGTGATCAGGCCTTCAGCGAAACACCCGGCCTTGGCGTTTCGAATCAAGTGCGCCAGGCGTTCCGGGTCATCGCTCGACTCAACCACCAGATGGGTGTCGACACCTTCCCATTCGTTGAAGATCGTGCCGCGCAAGACTGAGCCCCCGAGCGTCTTTCGGAACCGCACGGACACGCTCGCACTGTCGATCGTCAGCTTCATCATGGACGCGTACCGCGCCACCTGTGTGAGTAGTCAAAAACCGGTGCCGAGCGCGACGTAGTGCATTGGCGTCGGGTAGGTGGAGTTTCCACCGATGCGTTCGGCTTCGTCGCAGAAGACCTCGAATTCCTCAGCGACGCCGCGCTTGAGCTGCATCGATCCCTCGACCATCTCCACTCGCACGGTCGCATCGGTGTAGACGCCCGCCGTGGGCAACTCCGACTTGTCGATGATGCGCTCGCCTGGGACTGTACTCGTGGCTGTACCGTCGACCTTTTCGTCAGCAGCTTCCGTCATTACTCCTCCAAACTGGGCGGCGGACCAAAGGGACGCACGCCTACATAATTGAACATCGGGGACTCTCGGTCCGGCGCCTCATAGCCCTCGATGGCATGGCCGAGCCAGCCAACTGACCGGCCGATCGCAAAGATCGCTTCCGTCGAACCGGGCACGAACTCGAACACCATCCCCAGGGCAGCAAGGCCGAGTTCGACTGCTGGCAGCGGCAGTGCCCGCCGTTTCACCACGGCGACCAGGTCTGCGTACGCATCGTGCACCGGATGGTCGGGGACTGCGTCGCGAAGGAACCGGAGCAGAATCTTGGGACGGGGGTCACCGAACTCGTAGCGCCGCTGCCCGAGTGACGCCACCCTGCCTTGTCGTCTGAAGCGATCACCCACCACGGTGGCGGCGTCGCCGACGTCGACGATGTCGGCGATCAGTTCCTCGGCAGAGAAGCTTCGACCCCCGTGCCATCCGCCGGCAAGGACAGTGAGGGCGCCTTCGATGATCCCGTGCGGATCGGCTCGATATTCGGCCGCCGTGCGGGCCACCTGAGTAGCTGGAGCCATCCCGTGGTCTGCAAGAACGATCAGCGCTGCATTCAATACATGAAGCGACTCAGGGGTCGCTGGTTGCGTGGTGAGTCTTGGCCACAGAAGCGACGCAAGCGAGTTGGTCGGCAGAGGATCGCCGAGAACGGGAAGTCCCGCGACGAGACCGACCATGATTCGCCGAGCGATCACCAAGATCGACTCGGTCGATGTGGAGTACCGCAGCGGGTCCGACACCGCGAGCTCAACACTCATCAGCCTGACTCGGTCCAACAGTGTGAGTGCCGACGATGAGGCGACGGGCCCCGGAAGTGAAGACTGATCGACCGACCACTCGAGACCGTTGGTGAGCTCTCCGGCCCAGATGAGTTCGGCGACGTCTTCGAGACTGTGGTCATCAGCGAGCTTCGCTGGGTCGTACCCGCGATACCAGTAATAGCCGTCTTCGATGAGGGTGATTCGAGAGTCTGGGGTCGCAATACGCGTAGGACTCTCGCTGCCGCGTCGTCTCTTCCTTGCCTTCAAACGCTCGACATCTTCGCGCTTGAACCAACTCGACCGATCGCCGTTGATTCGATGCGGTACCAGGTTTCCTCGAGTGACGTAGGTGTATATCGTCTCGGTCTGCACGTCCAGAAGCTCCGCGGCAGCAGCGGCGCTCACTAATCGCTCGTCCTGCGTTGACATACCGAAGATCATATCTGATATATTCTCCACGTCGATGACCATCTGTACTTGACAGCACAGTGTCCAGTTGTCGACATCCGCCTCCGGCGGGATGAAAGTAGCTCGACAAAAAGGGGAAATCTGCGTGGCACGATCAAGGAAATTATTGGCACTGTTCTTTGCCTTTGCGCTGTTCGCAACAGCGTGCGGCAGCGACGACGACTCGGAAACATCTTCCGATAGCACCGAAGCACCGACAACAACCGAAGCTCCGGCTGAAACCGAAGCACCGGCTGAAACCGAAGCACCGGCTGAAACCGAAGCACCGGCTGAAACCGAAGCGCCCGAGGAACCAATGGAGTTCCAAGATGTGTCCATGCTCGTCGTCAACAACATGGCGCACTTGCCTGCATTTGTGGCCGCTGACTATGGCCTCTGGGTCGATCGTGGCCTCAACGTCGATCTACAAACGCTCGGCTCTGGCGCTGACATCGCAGCTGGTCTGCAGTCTGGCCAAGCCGAGTTCGGTGCTGTCAACGGTGGAACCGGCGTCGCTCCGCAGCGCGCTGGTGGTCTGTTGACCAAGCTGATCGCCCCGTACAACAGTGACGCAACAAATGCGAAGTACGTCGACTGGATCAGCATCATCGGCCGCATTGATCGCGGTCTCACCGACGACCCAAAGAGCATCGTGGGCAAGAAGGTTGGGGTGACCGGTGGTGGCACACCAAACGCATACCTCACCGAGTGGCTCAAGCGTGAGGGACTCACCAAGGAAGACGTCGAGATCGTCGCAATGGGTGCCCCAGACATGTTGACCGCCATCGTGAACGGTGACGTCGACGCGGTTGTCCCATGGGACCCATTCCGCACCTCGGCGCTTCGTCAGCTCGGCGACAACGGTATCGACATGTCGCCAGGCGAAGACCTCGTGCTCAGCGCGATCGGTCTCGGAGCTGTCGATGGACAAATGGCAGACAATCCTGACGTCTTCAAGGCATTCATCGAGGGTCTCGTCGAAGCCACGTACTTGATCCGCCAGGATCCAGAGAGTATTGCGCCAGTCGTCTTGAGCTTTGTCGACGGTGTGACCGAAGAGGATGCAATCGAGGCGATGAAGCGCAACAAGTACGATCCTCGAATCTCGATCTGTATCGAGTGGGGAGCCGAGACGACCGCAGCGCAACTTGTCGAATCAGGCAGTGTCGAAACCGATGAGCCGTTCACCGCTGACGATCTGCTCGACAGCTCGCTGCTCGACGTGGTCATCGCTGAAAATCCAGACTGGGTTGCCGACTTGCCAGCAATTCCAGAGTCCGTCGAGGACTGCACCGGATACGAAGAAGGCTGAGGCAGACAATTGACTGCAGGTAACGCCGAGGCCGCATCCGCGGCCTCGGCCACCCTCACTGTCAACGGGCTGAGCCACTGGTTCATCGATCCACAAAGTGGGTCGACGGTCCATGCCCTCGATGACATCAATCTTGCAATTCAACCCGGCGAGTTCATCACTGTGGTGGGCCCGTCGGGTTGCGGCAAGACAACACTTCTGAAGATCCTGGCCGGGTTCCTCAAGCCGCTAGCAGGCGAGGCACGGGTGCACGGATCGTTGATCACCAAACCCGGACGCGACCGCGGAGTGGTGTTCCAAGAACTCGCAATCCTCCCGTGGCGAACAGTTCGCCGCAATATCGGGCATGGGTTGGAGATCCAGAAGGTTCCCAAGGATGTGCGCGCGAAGAAGGTCGCCGAACTCACCGACCTCGTAGGTCTGCGAGGGTTCGAGGATCACTACCCCCATCAGCTCTCGGGGGGCATGAAACAGCGCGTTGCGGTTGCTCGGACTTGGGCATCTGATCCAGAGATCATCTTGATGGATGAGCCATTTGCGGCAGTCGACGCCATGACGCGCCAGACCCTCCAAGAAGAGCTCATCCGTCTGACCGTGGAGACCAAGAAGACGGTGTTCTTCATCACCCACTCGGTTGAAGAAGCGGTATTTCTCGGAGACCGCGTCATCGCGCTTGCAGCTCGACCTGGCAGGGTGAAGGCGTCGGTACAAGTCCCAGTACCGCGTGAAGGTCGTACCTGGGAAACCATGACCCACGACCCCAGCATGGCCGCATGTGTCGAGGAAGTACTCGGCCTGGTTCGAGGCGAACACGAGGCGACCTTGGCGTCGGAAAGCCACGCGAACGCCGATGCCGAACAGGCACAGGAGACGTAGCGCAGTGACGGTAACCGTGAGTTCAAGCGGGAGCGCTGCACAGAGCGACATCGAACGACAGTTGGTCCGTGACCGTGGCAAGGAAGACCGCCGCGGACGAATCGTTGGATCACTATTGGCAGTCGCCCCATTCGTGATGGTGGTCGTCATCTGGTGGGCCATCTACACAATCTTCGACCCAGTGCCGACAAAATTGGTCGCGCCTTCGAAGGTTGTCGACGCGTTCTTCGAGTTGATTCGCGAGGGCACCCTTCCGGCCTACATCACACAGAGCCTCGGACGGCTCTCGATCGGCGTCATCATTGCGATTGGCGTTGGTGTGCCGCTTGGATGGCTTCTCGGGCTCGATAAGGATGTCGCGAGTTCTGTGGAACCGATGCTGCGATTCTTCAATGCCATCTCAGGGATCGCCTGGCTACCGCTTGCCATTGCGTGGTTCGGCTTCACCGACCGCACGATCACAGCAGTCATCATCTATACGATGATATTTCCCGTCATCTTCAACACGATGATCGGCGTCCGCACCGTTCCGACGGTTCTGCGCGATGCAAGCCGATCACTTGGGTCTGGCTGGTTCCGCGTCATCAAGGACGTGTACATACCCGGTTCGTTTCCAAGTGTCATGACCGGGCTTCGGCTGGGAATCGGCTTCGGCTGGAGAGCGCTGATCGCTGGAGAATTCATCGTTGGTGGTGGCGGCCTTGGCTTCCTCATCTTCAACTCACGAACGGCTGGCCTCACGGAGCGAGTGATGCTCGGCATGATCGTCCTCGGAGCGGTGTGGCTACTGATCGACCGCCTGATTCTGCGGCCGATCGAGGAGTTCACAGCGGCTCGTTGGGGAATGGTGCGACTATGACCGCCATACCGATGCCAGTCCTACGCACGTCGCCGTGGAGCAAGGTCAAGAAGTACGCACTGCCCATCATCCCCTTCTTTCTTCTCATCGGAGTCTGGGTGTCGGTCATTGCGATCGCCGACCCCGCAATCGGCATTCTGCCTCGGCCCCTCAAAGTGCTGCAGGTACCGTTCCAGGAAGACGAGTACTGGCCAAACGTCACCGCAAGCCTCGGGCGGCTTTTCATCGGCTTTCTGGTCGCTGCAGTCACCGGCGTCTTGGCTGGAATCGTCGCTGGCTTGTCCCGTAAGTTTGCCGATTTCATCGGTCCGCTCGTCACCGCGATGAACGCGATCTCGGGAATCGCCTGGATTCCACTTGCCATCGCATGGTTCGGAATCGGTCGTGGGATGGTCGTCTTCATCGTCTGGAACGGTGCATTCTTCTTGATCTTTGCAAACACCGTGCTCGGAGTCCGAATGGTTCCCGAGGTGCTCGATCGAAGCTTGCAGACACTCGGCGCATCGAGGCTGCACATCTTGCGAAACGTCACCTTTCCCGGAGCGCTCCCCCACGTGATGTCGGGCCTTCGTTCCGGACTCGGTTTCGGCTGGCGTGCCGTGATCGCAGCAGAACTCGTCGGTGCGACATCAGGGCTCGGACAGTGGATCTTCATCGCGCAGGAGTTTGCGCGTGCCGACATCATCGTTGCGGGAGCTCTGACGATCGGAGTGATCGGGCTGATCATGGATAGAGGACTCCTGGCTCCACTCGAGCGAAGAACGATCGAGCGCTGGGGTCTCGTGGAGTCGTCAGCATGACCGCGCAACTACCCAACGTGGCCTCTGAGCCCGATCGCGAAGGAAACGCTCCCGACGAAGTCATTCGTCAACGCCCCTGGGTCACGCCGCTGATCGGGGTCATCCTGCTGCTCGCAATCTTGTTGGCTGCCCCGATCTACGGACGCCTCACGTCGGACGGCAAGATCAATCCGGAAATCGACCGAAACGCAGACACGGTGGACGTGACCGTTGACCTCCCATTCGAGCCCGAGTCCTATCACCGCGACACGCTGAGCGAGCTGGGTGTCTTTGCAGGACGTGACCGTGAAGATGCGACGAAGCTTCGACTGCGTGCGGTCACCCAGGGCAACCTCGACAGCATCGGCAATCTCTACTGGGTCGAGTCGATCGACCCGAGCTAGGTGACGGCAGCGTCGATTGACACATCGCCCCCAACCAGACGGAAGTACGCCATGGAAACACATTCCCGACCCGAACTGACCCCAGACGAGACTGTTGCCCCGTTCATCGACCCTGCGACCAAGAAGATGGTCGTTCGTTCGGTCAAGGGAACGAATCCTGCTACGGCACGAACCGAGCTGACCGTCCGCGACTTCCCCGTGTTGGTCACCGACGAACCAAAAACCTCGGGAGGTACCGAGACTGGACCTACGCCCTTGGAGATGACGCTCGCGTCATTGCTCGGTTGTGAATCGGTCATGATCCACAACGTCGCCAACGCCATGAAATTCGACTACGAAGGCGTGGACCTCGACGTAGCCGGCACGATCGACCTTCGAGGGCCCAAGGGTGTGCCAGGCATCCGCCCGTACTTCGAGAAGGTCGAACTCAACATCGTCATCTACACCGAGGAACCACAGGAACGGGTCGAACAACTGGCTCGAAACGCTGAAGCCCGCTGCCCGGTCATGAACCTGATGCGCGACGCCGGCGTCGATGTCGTGGCGAACTGGCAGGTCAAATAGCGTGACCATCGTTCGAGGATTCATCGCCGGGGTTCTCGGAGTGTTCGGGATGGCAGGCGTGAGCTTGACGATGCGCCGTTTGGTACAACCAACCGCACCAATCGGAGTCACCCACTACGAGAATGTGGTGAAGGTCGCCCGAGCCACCATGCAGCCAGATAAACCCGAACTCGACCGCGATACCCAGGTGCGTGTCTCAGAGTTTCTTCATTTGGCCTTTGGCGGATTCTGGGGAGTCATCTGGGCACTCGCCCGCCGAGATTCCGACATTCGACCCTTTGTCGATGGAATCGGTTTCGGCACCGTGGTCTGGGCCGCCGGATTCGGCACGTTCATGCCTGGCCTTCGCCTGGCGAAAGGGCTGTGGGAGATGGATGCGTACGAACTCGCCCGGACCTGGGGTTCACACGTCGGATATGGCGTTGCCACGTCTCTCGTGCTCGGGAGCAGGCGCACCCGCACGCTGAATCCGTAGGACTGACTCAGGCGGGACGATCCCCGAAGTCGGGTCCCTCGGTTCGGGTTCGTTTGAGCTCCCAAAAGCCTGGGACGCGCGCAACCTTCATGAAGCCGTCCCACAGATCGAGCGCGTCTTGTCGGTCGGGAACCCGTGTGATCACCGGGCCAAACAACCCGACCTTCTCGCCGGCCGTGTCTTCGAACGCAATGATCGGCGTACCGATCTCTTGACCGGCGAGGGCAAGCCCCTCGTCCATCGCAGACCGGATCGGCTCATCCCACGCAGCGTCGTCATACGCTGCGGCGTGCTCGAGCCCGAGGCCTGCCGATTCGAGTGCTTCTGATGCGGTGAACGAGCGATCTTGGTCGTGGTGGATCCGACGGCCGAGTTCCCAATAGAACCGGAACGCAGCGTCATTGCCGTCACTCTTGTCTATCGACATGAAGACACGCAAGAGCTTGTGTGTCCATAGGTAACGCTCGTGACGGTCGGTCCCTGGCTCGACGTCGTCGTTCTTGAACAAAAGGCTGATCGGCTTCCAGGTGACCTCGAGGTCTCGTTCAGGTGCAACTACATCGACGACCCAACGAGCCGTCACCCAACACCATGGTCAAATCGGGTCGACCCAGAATTCGATTTTCATCAGGTGACCCTATCGGGGTGGATTCGGGACGCCGAAGCCTTTGCCGAGATGACTTCCATCAACATGCGAGCACCCCCCTGTTGCTACAGTTTGCGCGTCGACGGCTGGCGGCGTGGCGCTCGATCCATCGAAACCAGAATGAGAGGGCCAACATGAAGCTGACGGTCAATGGCGAGCCATGGGACGTCGATGTCGACCCAGCAACCCCGTTGCTCAACGTGCTGCGTAACGACCTCGATCTGTTGGGCGCCAAACGTGGCTGCGCCCAAGAGCAGTGTTACGCCTGCTCGGTGCTGATCGATGGCCGCACACAGCCCAGCTGCCAGATCCCGGTTGGTCAGGCCTCTGAGCTACCGATCACGACGGTCGAAGCCGAAGAACTCGACCCGATACGCGAATTCTTCCTGGTCGAGCAGGCGGGCCAGTGTGGATTCTGCATCGCCGGCATGGTCGTGGCAACGCAAGGACTACTCAACCAGACCCGTCGGCCGAACGACGCCCAGATCCGAGAGGCACTCGACACCAATTTGTGTCGATGTGGTGTGTACGACAGAATTCGTCGAGCGATCCGTTTCCGGATTGGCGAACCCGAGGACCCAATCTGGGACGTGCGGACTCAACCTCGGCTGACTGAGACGAACGAGGAACCGTCCCCAGCCCGAAACAGGTCCATAGCTGCCTCTCCAGATGTGGATTCATGGCTGACCATCAACGCCGATCAGACGGTGACCATCTTCACCGGCAAAGCTGAACTGGGCCAAGGCATTGCAACGGCACTTTGTGGAATCGCAGCCGAGGAGCTCTCTGTTGATCCCGCACGCATCACGATGATCGGGCCTGATACCGCCCGAACCCCTAATGAGGGTGTGACGTCTGGAAGCCTTTCGATCGAAATGAGTGGTACGGCCATCCGTGCTGCGGCTCGCACCGCTCGGTCCGTACTCCTGGCAGATGCTGCCGCCGCGCTCGACATAGTTGTCGGTGATCTCGTGGTCGACGACGGGGTCGTGACCAGTCCAGGCCTTGGTCGCGAGACCACGTATTGGGAACTTCGGGGCGATCAACCATTTGAGGTTCCGATCTCCCCTGATCTCCCACCAGCAAGCGATGGCAACGTCGAGGCATCCTCACCTGAAAGGATCGACCTCGCCGCCAAGGTCGCGGGGCTGCCGAGCTATGTCAGCGATCTTCGACCGGCTGGCACCGTTCACGGGAGGGTCCTGCGACCACCGCGATTTGACAGCACGCTCATCGACATCGACACGACTTCGGCACAAGCACTTGGTGGAGTGGTTTCTGTAGTCGTCGACGGGAGTTTCATCGGCGTCGTTGCCGAACGCGAAGAGCAGGCTGACGCGGCCGTCGAGCTGCTCAGGGACAGCGCCTCCTGGACCCCCTCTGTTCCGTTGCCAGACCCGCACGTCGAACTTCTCTCGGGCCCGACTGCTGACTACACGGTCGTCGATGGTATTCCCATCGATCACGAACTGAGCTCACCGGCTACCGACCCAGATGCCGGTTTCGACCATGCGGCTCGATACAGCAAGCCGTTCATACTGCACGGTTCACTCGGCCCCTCCTCGGCGCTGGCTCGCTTCGACGATGACGCATTGACCGTGTGGTCCCACACGCAGGGAGTCTTTCCGCTGAGAGGATCGCTCGCCGAAGTTCTGGGTCTCGACGAGGAACAGATCCGGGTCATCCACACGCAAGGTCCCGGTTGTTACGGGCACAACGGGGCAGACGACGTCGCGCTGGATGCGGCGCTCTTGGCTCGTTCGGTACCTGGGCGTCCCGTGCTTTTGACCTGGACACGAGCCGACGAGCACCGTTTCGAACCTTGGGGTCCAGCGATGATCGTCGAGCTCCGAGCCGACCTTCAGGGCGCGAGCATTGCAGCGTACGACTCGGAGAACTGGAGCTACACGCACACGACTCGACCTCAGCCTTCCGGGAACGGCTCTACGACTCTCTTGGCCGGTTGGCACATTGCTTCTGCGCTGACGAGACCAACTCCTAAGCCGATCCAAGCGCGCCACATCGGTGCACACCGCAATAGTGATCCGTTGTACACCACGGGTCCGCGTCGAATACGGACACATCTCTCGACCACGACGGGCTACCGAACCTCCGCCCTTCGCGCGTTGGGGGCATTCACCAACGTGTTCGCAATCGAGTCGTTTGTCGATGAGCTCGCAGCGATTGCAGGACAGGACGCCGTCGACTTCCGACTCGCCAACCTCGACGACGAGCGAGCAGCGCTGGTCATCGAAACTGCTGCCGACGAAGCCGAGTGGAGTCGGCCACGACCCACCGACCATGGCCGCGGCCTCGGCTTTGCCCGCTACAAGAACCAGCAGACGTACTGCGCCGTCGTCGTCGACGTCGAAGTCGATCGGTCGACCGGCATCATCTCCGTCGTCCATGCAACAGCGGCAGCCGATGCAGGACGCATCGTCAGCCCCGACGGCTTGAGCAACCAGCTCGAGGGTGGCTGTGTTCAGGCCGCGAGCTGGACGTTGAAAGAAGCCGTGCAGCTCGAATCGGACCGAACGGTGAGCGAGGACTGGGAGACCTACCCGGTCATTCGTTTCTCCGACTCGTTCCCCGTGAGCACGATCCTCATCGATCGACCGGATCAACCGTCGCTCGGGTGTGGCGAAGCTGCACAAGGCCCAATGGCGGCCGCGATCGCCAACGCCGTCTTCGACGCCATAGGTGTTCGACTCCGAGATCTCCCGTTCACTCCAGATCGTCTGCTCGATCACCTGTAACGAGAGTATGAGTCGCCGTTGCGATCAGTGACTCTCGAGCGCTTCGTCGGGCGAAGCGCCATGGAATTGCGACACGATGGCGACCACGAACGCGCCGGTCAACAGACCAACGACCGCAGACACAGCGGTGTTCACCAACCATGCCAAGACACCGCCGATACCGCCGACGTCTCGAACGGATTCCTCGAGGTCGTGGACGAAGTCATACGGAGCGTCCCAACCGAGCTCGTGCGCACCGACGATGAGGATGTGCCCTCCGACCCACAACATCGCTGCTGTTCCTATGACCGACAGCCACGTCAACAGCTTCGGCATCGCGGCCACGAGCAAGCGTCCGAGTCGCTGTGACGTCTCCGAGTCGCGGCGAGCCATCGAGAGGCCGATGTCGTCCATCTTCACGATCAGCGCCACGACGCCGTACACGACCACGGTGATGAACAACGCGACGACCACCAGGATCAACGCGCGTTGCACGAACCCTTCGTCGATCACTTCCTTCAACGAGATCACCATGATCTCGGCCGACAGAATGAAATCGGTTCGGATCGCTCCGGCCACCGTCGCCTCTTCGGCTTCGGGTCCCTTCATCGCCGCCGGCACATCGTGATCGTGATCGTCGCCTTTGAGCTTGTGGTAGATCTTCTCGGCTCCCTCGTAACAAAGGAAGGTTCCACCCGCCATCAAGATGATCTCGACAAGTATCGGGGCAACTGCGCTCAGAAGAAGGGCGGCCGGAAGGATGAAGAGCAGTTTGTTGCGCAGGGACCCATAGGCAATCTTCTTGATGATCGGGAGCTCGCGGTCAGCGGCAAGTCCCTGAACGTAGGCAGGAGTGACGGCAGTGTCATCGACGACGACGCCGGCTGCCTTCGCGGACGCCCGACCGGCAGCTGCTCCGACGTCGTCGACCGACGCAGCGGCGAGCTTCGCCAGCGCCGCAACATCGTCCAGCAAGCCGACAAGTCCACCAGCCATATCTCATCCTCACCAACACAAATCAATCAAACAGCACCGCACGCTAACTCGCCATCATGGCGTTGACGACGATCAGGCGATGTTCAGCCTCGCAGATCGCGAAGCTGATCGGTATGTGCGACAAGATGCTGGGATGCCTGCGTCTCGAGGGCCAGGGCTTCCCAAGGCATGGGGTGGTTCAGAACAACCTGGCCATCGTGGGACAATCGGCAGTGGACCTGCGTCTCGCGCTGTTGTGGCGAGAGTCGTCTGAGGGAACGAACGACAAGTGACGAGAGGTGCCGCCCTCGACCGATCAGCTCGTCGAAGGACCCGCTGTCCTCGATCCAGCGCGTCAGAACTTCGAGGTCTTGGCAGGTCTGATTCTCGAACGAAATCGTCTCCAGGTGAATGATCGCCTGGCAGACACCAAGGATCGCGATGTCGTTGAGTGAGACGTGCGCAACGACCTGTTCCGCGCTCCACTCCCCTGCTGGAGCTGGCCCGAACCCGCCCGCCTCTGCTTCATGAAAGAAGTGTGCGTACGCCATTGTCAGCTCCGCTGTCTCCGCCGCATCGGGACGATTCTCCACACCATCACCGAAGTGATCGAGCACATACCCCCACGCATTTGGCCCCACATATGCCAAGCGACGCTGCGCCGCCATCGCACCGAACGCCTCCCATCCTCGGTGCCTGACCACCACGCTGGTTCCGGACCCCTCCGATTCGAAGTTCACCTCGACCACCGATGCGTCTGACCGATCTGAGCCCGGGTGCCACGCGATGAGAAGCTGGTGTGGCGGGTCCCAGCTGATCACCTCTCCCCAAATTGCCTCGTTACCTTCGATGGAGTACTCGATCAGGCGACCGTTGCCGAACACGACCGTTCCAGCCTGCGTTCCGAACAAGCCGTGCGATGGAAGTGGCCACCATGCGCCGATTTCTTCGGTGAAGACGCGGAACGCCTCTGTTGGTGAGCGCTGCACCCACGCCGATCGCACGACGTGCGCAAGCGCGGTGTCCTCCAGCTCCATGTGTGGACGATACAGGCGCGTGGCTCACCCACGGGCGCCAACACACCTCC
>CAJQNJ010000010.1 GCA_905479685.1 uncultured Acidimicrobiales bacterium | reverse complement strand
GGTCCTCGCCGACGACAACTTCGCGACCATTGTCGAGGCCGTCTTTCAAGGACGCGCGATCTTCGCGAATCTTCGAAAGGTCGTGTACTTCCTCTTGGCCTCGAACACCGCCGAGGTGTTGGTCATGTTGTTCGGGTTCATTCTTTTCGGAGCATACGGAGAGCCGTTGCTCGCCACCCAGCTGCTCTGGATCAATCTGGTGACCGACGGGCTTCCAGCACTTGCACTCGGGGTGGATCCGCCGTCTCGGGATCTCATGGAACAACCGCCGACTTCGGACCATCGATTCCTACGGGGACCTCGGCAACGTCGAATTCTGCTGCAGGGACTTTTGCTCGCTGTCGGGGCTCTGGCCACCTTTGCATACGGCTACTGGCTGCGAGATCTTTCGTTCCCTGATGCTCGGACGTTGCTGTTCACCTCGCTGGTCACGACACAATTGCTCCACTCCTACAACGCTCGCGCCGAGGGCTTGCCGCTCATCGGCGTAGCCGAGAAGCAGAACTGGGCGTTGCTTTGGGCGTCGCTCACCTCGTTGGCCCTGCACGTTGGCATCGTGTACACCACGATCGGCCAAGAATTGTTCGATACCACGCCGATTGCCGCCATCGACTGGGTGGCCATCGCAGCAATCGCGTTGGCTTCATTTGCCGCCGTTCGGTTGGTCACTCGTACCGCCCTGAGCTGACACCGATATCTCGCTCGGCCGGGGACGATCTCTCAAACGAGGAGCACGGAGTACGTCGACGCATACAGAGCGAGCAGCACCACACCTGACGAGCGACCATGCACCCTCCTGACGAGGAGAAGACCAATCGCAGCCGCGACCGCTGCCGCAGCGATGACGCTACCTGCGGTGGCGCTCGCGCTGACGGCCACGGGGAACAGCGCAGGACCGATACCAAGTGAGACGGTTGCGTCGATGAACGAGGATCCAACAATTGCCCCCATCGCAAGCGATGTCTGGCCTTTTCGTAGAGCCCCACCGTCGACGAATAGTTCTGGGATCGATGTGCCCAGCGACAGCACCAAGAAGCTTGTTGCGTACTCGGGCACCCCAAGTGAGTCGGCTACGTCGATGAACCCTTGGACCACCATGACGGCTCCGACCGCTACTCCTCCAAGGCCGAGGACAAGGTGCAGAACGCTCTTCAGAACCCCATGCATGAACAACGTCTCCTGATGTTCGACTACGAGATGCCCGAACGTGTGGACCAGGCCCGTACCAATGATCCATGCCCCGAGAAGCATCAGGCCGTCCCGGTGACTGAGGTACGCGTCGTCCATCAAAAACGCACCGAGCAGCAGCGATGCAACGGTCACCGCTCCAGCGACGGCAATGGGACGCCGGGCCGTGCGAAACGGCCGAATGAAACACAACAGGCCAAGAATGAGGGTGATCTGCGTTACAACCGAGCCGATCGAGTCGCCGACGTTGATGTCTCCATGGCCACTCGCCGATGCGGTGATGCTGTTGGCGATCTCGGGAAGATCGGTTCCGATCGCAACGACGGTCAATCCAATGATGAACGGGGAGAGACCGAGATGGTGAGAGAGGGTGACCGCTGCATCGAGGGTTCGGCTACTGGACATCAAGGTGATGCCGAGTCCAGCAATGATGACAAGGAACCACAGAATGATCATCGTCGACTTTCTGGGGGTCAGACCGGATGTCGGTAGGTGCTGATAGTGCGACCATCGCGGCTTTGGTAGCGCGCCGCTAGGGGCGTTGGTCATAAGCCCCGAAGCGACTGAGGTGTTGCACATGTCACCCCAGCTGTAGCGGGACCTTGGCCTCTGCCCGAGAGTCGGCGGGAGCTGAAAAATGATGCTGTGACCACCCTTTTTGGAAGGATGTCGCATGAACGAGACGAGTTACCCGGACACCGAACTCGAGCTGTATGAGACCAGGGGCGATCGATGAGCCGCATATCGGATCGGATGGTGCTGTCGATCGCACTGATCGCAACGCTGGTTGGCGCGCTCGACGGATACATCAGCCGTGAGTGGGACTTGATGGTCGTCTTTCTCCTTGTCGCAGCCGTGCAACTGATTCTCTGGCTTCGGCAGCGAGCAAGCAGGGTGCCGGTGGCACTGCGTTCCGATCTCGCGCATTGGCTCCAACACCGGGCAGAGGTCACTGGAGACTCATTCGACGACATGATCGACAGAGCAGTCGCTCACTACAAACACGGTCTGTATGTCGAATCGACCGATGAATGACACAAGCGTTGTGGAAATTCAGGGGAAGTTCGTCCGACGGCTCGAACGGTCCGAGGACGAGTCTTTCCGGCCGAATGATGACCTCGGTGGAAAGGGATCCTCGCTCGCCCGGCTGATCTCCGCCGGCTTCCCCGTGCCCAGGACCGGCGTTGTGACCACAGCTTCGTATCACGCGATCGCGCACGGTCTTCATCTGGAGGATCGGCTGGTTGGCACGGGTTCTGCGCAGTCGACGTTGTCGGCCGATGACGTGGATGCACTCTTCGACGACGTCGAACTGTCACCGGAATTGGCCGCTCAGATCATCGCCTTGGCTCAGTGGGTCGGCGATGGTCAACCGATAGCGGTGCGCTCATCGGCGACGGTCGAAGATCTCCACGGATCGTCCTTTGCAGGGCAGTACAGCTCCTTTCTGAACGTGGACAGCACAGACGAGAAGTCGCTCCTCCAAACGGTGAAGCGGGTCTGGGCATCGTTGTGGCATCCGGCACCGGTGGCATATCGCGAGGCCTTTGGGTTCACCGATGTCGACGCCGCAATGGCGGTTGTGTTCATGCAGATGATTCCCGCACAAAAAGCTGGAGTCATCTTCACCGCGGATCCAGGCGGCGAAGCGAACGCATGTCGCGTCGAGCAGGTTGACGGACTCGGCGAGTCGCTCGTATCGGGGGAGCGCACGCCAGACGCTTGGGTGGTGCAACGAAGCGACTTCGAGACGCTGCCATCTTCGGCGCGGCGGGCCTTGGAGACCTCGCTCGAGATCGAGGCGTACTTCGAGGTTCCGCAGGACATCGAATGGGCCGCCACCGATACTGATGTCTTCATCGTCCAGGCTCGGCCCATCACGGCCCTCGAAGACAACGATGGGTTCGACTCACCGATCGACGACCACGAGCTGACAACGGCAGGTATCGCTGAGATGGTTCCGGGAGTGCTCCCCCCACTTCTCTGGGAGGTGAATCATTATCTGCTCGGTGAGGCCTTCCGATCGTTCCTCGACAACTTGGGCATCTTGCATGGTTCTGCGGTGACAGACCCGCCGTTCGTCCGGCGCATACGGGGTCGCGCCGCAATCGACTTCGATCAACTCCGCCAAGCCGCCGCTTCGGTGCCGGGCGCAATCGAAGAACTCGAGCGGGCGTACTTCAGGTCTTCGACGACGCCGCCCGGAGATGGAGATCAGGGAAACCGATGGGTGAGACGATGGCGCTCTTCGGTGAGCGACCTGCGCACCCTGCGCACGACAAGTGCCATCACACAGCAATCTGACGTGCTCATCCGGGCAGTGGATTTGGTTTCTCCAGGCGAGCTGGAGACGCGTAGTGATGCTGATCTCATGGCATACGATCGTCGGTTGCTGGACCTCGCGGCACGCTGTCTTTCGACCGAACTGGGCATTGCTGCGATCGCCGCCGCGGCCTATGAAGACCTCGTCAGAGTGTTGACCGGCTACTTCGGTGCCGATGTTGCTGCCAACAGCGCCCAGCTACTGACCCGCGGCGCAACCGTCGGGGTCACTCGCCCGGCCACGAGTTCTGCAGCGCTGTTTGCCGGGCCCACTTGGAACGAGTTGAGTCTGACCCCCGCCGAGATACTCGGCACACGCCAATCGGCCGAGGAAGCACAGGATCAGCAGAAAGGGGTCGAAGCGCAGATGCTGGCGCTGCCGGGTTGGCAGATTCGGAGGGTCTTGACAGGACAGGTTGTCGATCTTCGGCTGCATCGATTTCGCCGTTTGGTACGGCGAGCGCGCGAATACCTGTGGCGAAGAGAGGCGATGAAGTCCGCCGTTCTTCGGCTTGGAGGAGAAGCTCGCCGAGTACACGGCGAGTACGGCCGACGACTTGTGCTCCAAGGTGTGCTGGCCGATACCGGTGACATCGAGGTTCTCACGACTGGAGAGATCGCCGCAGCACTCTCGGGTTCACTACACGACGGATCGGACGTGGTCCGGCGACGACAGAACTGGGTTCGTCGCTACACCGTGGAAGGTCCTCTACCCCTCAGGTTCGTGGGCTTGCCGGACCGCGAGACCGCTCCGCTGCCCGACGGGCACGTGATCGATGGCTGGGCCTCGAGTCCGGGTCGCTACACCGGACGGGCCAAAGCCATCACAGGGCCCGGAGAGACGCTCCAACTCGGTGACGTGCTCGTCGCCGAGGCAACCGACGCATCATGGTCGCCCCTTTTCCTCAAGGCTGGAGCGGTGGTCGTCGAACGGGGTGGACCGCTTTCTCACGCTGCGATTCTTGCTCGCGAACTCGGGGTACCTGCGGTATTGAATGTGGAACAGGCAACGCGATTGCTCGACGGTCACGAGGTGACCGTCGACGGGGACGAAGGCGTCGTCGTGATCGTTGGTGAAGATCCCGATGATGCAGAGACTCGAGGTGCCACGGAGAGGAGCGTTTCATCGTGATCCAGACTGGCGAGACCATGGTGTTCGTGCCGGCGTTGATGAGTGCCGGACTGCTGTTCTCGATCATCACAATCGTAAATGACGCCCTGCGATGGGGACGTGGTAGAGCGAGGCATCGACGAACCGTGATCGAGGCGCATGCGATCGCCAACGA
Organism: uncultured Acidimicrobiales bacterium; assembly: GCA_905479685.1. Classification (GTDB taxonomy): domain Bacteria; phylum Actinomycetota; class Acidimicrobiia; order Acidimicrobiales; family SHLQ01; genus SHLQ01. The sequence goes on along the minus strand of CAJQNJ010000010.1, from coordinate 2,018 downwards.
ACTCGAGGGTGTACAGCGACCACCGCCCTCCGAGACGGGCGTCCTGTCCCGCCCAATCTACTTGGTCAGTGCGACGATTTTTGTCGTAGGAGCCGCGTATATCTCGATCGGATCGACAGCAAATTTCTTGCGAGATGGCGGATATGTGGAAGACATTGGCTGGCTGTTTGCAGTGTCCATGGCGCTCGCTGCGCTCTCGGGGTTCCTCGGATGTGTCTGCGTGATCGTGTTCTTGTATTGGCCTCACCCGCCGGCGTGGACCGTGAGTGTGGTTCGCAGCGCGCCCCTGAGCACGACACCCGGTGTCACTGCGGCCGGCCCCAGCTGGGCGCTCTCGGCATCGCTACTTGCAGCCGCTGTCGCAACCGGACTCGTGGCGCTGATCGTCGGAACCCAGCGGGGGCCCGTGTACGCGCTCGACGAACCGATCTCTGCTTGGCTGATAGAAATCGAATGGTTTCACAGGTTGGCGCTGATCGACCCATTCGGTTCAAGCATTTTGACCCTCGGCTTCGTCCTCCTGGTCGGGCTCTCGTCGTTTCGTTGCCGTCTCATGGCAATCGTCTACCCGGTGGCGTTCGTCTGTGCGTGGTCATTGACCGAAGTGCTTCAGCACACCGTCGGGCGGGCGCGCCCGTATGGGGTAGGTGAGCTCGAATCGTTTCCGAGCGGACACCTGGTGCAGGCCTCGCTGCTCGCAGCGCTCGTTCCCTACGCCATCGATGTCTTCTTGGCCGATCGACGGCTGGTGACAATCAGTCGATTCGTGCTCACTTCAGGAGTGATCGCAACGGCTCTTTTTCGACTCCACCGCGGCGACCATTGGCCTCTGGACGTACTCGGCGGTCTTCTCGTCGGGCTCACGGTGTCTCTCTTCGCCTATTGGATTCTGGCGCATGAGCGATGGCATCGACACTGCCGATCGTGTCCTTCGTCAGACCACCCAATGCGCTCTCCGTGGACCCAAGGCGTCTTCGAGCTCGACGCTCGTCGAGCGAGGCAGACTCGCATTGCGGGCGTGGTCCTCGCCATCGGAGCGGCGGTCGCGTTGATCGTCGGCACACTGTTCATAGGACTCCCGACCGACCCAGAGGGTGCTGGTTTGGCGTCGTCCATCATCGGGCCGGTCCAGCTCGGGTTCGCGGTACTCATCGCGTTCGCTGGCTTGATCGCGCTGAAGTGGCCTTCCTTCGCAGCGTTCTTGATGGTGCTGGGAGCGACCACTCTGGGCCTCGCGGCATCGGTCCAGTACCCGCCGGTGATCGCGGGATCGTTGTCGATGATGCTCCTGATTCCTGCCGTCCTCACCTGGCTCGCCTGGCAGCCCACCGAAACCGTGGGCCGAATCGCGATGTTGGCCGTGTTCACCGTCGGTTCGCTCACCATCACAGCCATTGGTAGCCAAGAGATCTACGGCCACTACTTCGGTCCATCCCACCCAGAATCGGTCGCTCCTGGTCTTGACTCGGCTGCCGATTGGCTCTGGCTCGGGGCGGTCACCGAACGCTCTGCGACCATCGTTGCGGGCGGGATCGAGCCCGGAGCACGCGCAACCGTGACCTACTGGCCCGACGTCGATCGTCGGATCAAACAAGTCGATGGTAGAGCCGACGGCGACGGTGTCGTTCGGTTTGCGCTCACGGACCTCGAGCCAGCGACCTCGTACAACTATGCCGTCCAGGGAGTCGACGGCAACCAAAATCTTGAACGCCCTGACGCCCGGTTCACCACCAATCAGGAGGGCCCGCACGATCTTGTCGTCGTGGTGGGTTCCTGTACCCGAACCGGATCCAACGGTTCGGTGTTCGACGCGATACTCAGTGAGGAGCCAGATCTCTATCTTGCGGTGGGGGACCTGCACTACGAGAGCCTTGCGTCGAGCAACTCCTCTGATCACGTGGAGGCCTTCGCGCGAGCTGTCGGACAACCAGCTCAAGCTCAGGTCTTCAGTTCGATTCCGACCGCGTATGTCTGGGATGACCACGACTTCGGACCGAACGACGGTGATTCCACGTCAC
>CAJQNJ010000009.1 GCA_905479685.1 uncultured Acidimicrobiales bacterium | reverse complement strand
CTGACGTAACAGCGGCCGAACTCTGCGAGCGACAGCCGCTGCGGTTCGGGAAACGCCACGTCGTTCACGCCGGTAGGAGGATATGACGTGTCGTCCGCGTGCTGCATGCCGAACAGACGATCCCAACAAAAGATGTTTGCGTAGTTGGAGTTCCAGTGTTGAGGCTCGGTCGAATGATGAATGCGATGCGACTGCGGTGTCACGAGAATCCAGCGCAGCGCGCCGAGGTTGGTGGCGATGTTCGTGTGCGTGAAGCGGATGTGCCAGGAGACAACGAGTCCGTAGATAGCAAGCGCTTCGGCGTTCTCGACGACCGACGGAAACAAGAAAAACAGTGGCACCACCCGGATGAGGGTTTCGAAGAAGGTGTCCAGAGGATGATCACGACTTGCCGTGAACAGGCTCAGTCGAGTCTGACTGTGATGGATCATGTGGAAGCGCCACAGGAATGGAACCTTGTGTCGCACGACGTGGGAGAACCACAGCGTGAGGTCGGTGATGGCCGCTCCAAGCAGTAGAACGATCGGAGTCGGTAGGTCTCGGCCGATGTCGAGGGTCAGTCCCGCAGCGTGTGCTTCGAGAAATCGTTGGATCGGTCCTGAGATCAACAGGATGAGTACTGCCACGACCGGCAGTTGGAGGAACAGATAGAACGCGTCGAAGACGATCGACGGACTGAATCCACGCTCTGAAGGTCGAGCTGGTCGAAGGTATTCGAGCGTGAAGAACGCCGCTACGAGAAAGAGCGACGATGCAGACACCATGAAGAGGAATCCCCGGGAGATCCTGCCCTGCATGTCTGGAGCGATTGCCTCGGGCCAGCCTGTCAGGAGAACGAATGCAAGCCCCGTGACCAACACGCTGAAGACCGCGAGCGCCAGTTTCGAGTTCATCGTTCAAGCGTGGCGTGAATGTATCTTCGGCAACAGGGCAGAATGGATCAGTCGAGGGACCGGTTCGAACCGATCAAACGCATCAACATCAATCCGGCTGCATTACTATGCAGTCACATGAATCCAAGATAGGCTCTTGCACTGTGTCACCTTCATCCATGGCTTCGCCTCCTGATCAGTCCATCCGTCGTGTCGGTGTGATCGGCGCTTCCGGCTTCACCGGAGCCGAGCTTCTGCGTCTGATCGCAGGTCACCCATCGCTCGAGTTGGCGTTCGCCACAGGGGCAACACAAGCAGGAACACCGGTCGCCGATCTCTACCCGAGCCTTGCTGGCTCATACCCCGACACCGTGTATGTCGATTCGTCCGAGATCGAGTTGGACGCGGTGGACCTGGTCTTCCTGGGTCTTCCACATGGAGCGAGTCAGAGCATCGTGCCCGAACTCAGGGGCCGGGTCGACCACATCGTCGATCTTGCCGCAGACTTTCGCCTGGACGACCCCGACCTCTATCCCGTGTGGTACGGCGAACCACACGTTGCGCCGCACCTGCTCGATGACTTTGTGTATGGCATGCCCGAACTCTTTCGATCCACGCTCCACGGCGCGGAACTGATCGCGGCTCCTGGCTGTTACGTGACGGCTTCGTCGTTGACGCTCGCGCCACTGCTCTCGGCTGGTCTCATCGAACCGACTGGCATCATCGTCGACGCTGCCAGCGGAGTGTCCGGTGCCGGCAGGCCTGCGAAGCCAGGAACGACATTTTGTACGGTGGACGAAAGTTTCACTGCGTATGGTCTCCTGAACCACCGGCACACCCCGGAGATCGAGATGGCGCTTTCTCGAGCGAGCGGTCGAGCCGCACAGCTGCTCTTCACACCACACCTGGCTCCGATGAACCGGGGGATCCTCGCCACCTGTTACGCCCGGCCCAGTCAGCCCCTGACAACAGCCCAAGTCCTCGACACTCTCGCAGAGCGCTACTCCGAGGAGCCGTTCGTTGTTGTGTCCGAACGAATTCCAGCGACCAAGAACACACTGGGGTCCAACAGCATCCACATCACCGCGCGTGTCGACGAGCGTACGGGCTGGGTGATCGCCATCGGCGCACTCGACAACTTGGTGAAGGGAGCCTCGGGGCAGGCCATGCAGTGTGCGAATCTCGCACTCGGCCTTGAAGAGACGACTGGTCTCGCGGCCGTTGGAGTCTTCCCATGAGTGCTGTATCGCCGCTCGCCCCAGCGAACTTCCCACAGCTACCTTCAGTCGCTGGCCTGCAACTTGCGACCCACGAGGCCGGCCTCCGGTACACGAACCGAGCCGACTTGTTTCTTGCACTGCTCGATCCTGGATCGACGGTGGCCGGCGTCTTCACCAAGTCGCTCTGCCCATCGGCACCCGTCGATTGGTGCCGAAGCATTCTCTCTTCGGGTAGAGCACGAGCGATCGTGTGCAACAGTGGCAACGCGAACGCATTTACGGGAAAGGCTGGGGAGACATCGGCAGCATTGACCGCGCAAACGATCGCGGACGCCTTCGACATCGATGCACATGAAGTACATCTAGCCTCCACGGGCGTCATCGGTGAGACCTTGCCGGACGATCGGTTGGCTGACGGCCTCCTCCAGTTGAGCGGCAACCTGCAATCGAGCGGTCCAACCGCTTGGGAGGCTGCAGCGAACGCGATTCGCACGACGGACACCTTCGCCAAGGGGGCATCGGCCCGTGCGACAGTGGGAAGCGAGTCGTTCACCGTTGTCGGGATCGCAAAGGGATCAGGGATGATTGCGCCCGACATGGCGACAATGCTTGGATTCTTGTTCACCGATGCCGCTGTGGCGCCCGACGTTTTGCAGTCCATGCTCGCCGATTCGACGGTGCGCTCCTTCAACCGCATCACTGTTGATTCAGACACCTCTACGAGCGACACGGTTCTGCTGTTCGCCACCGGCGGAGCAGGAAACGATCCGATCACTTCGACACAGGATCCTCGCCATGACGCACTGGCAGATGCGGTGCGATCGGTAACCCTCGACCTGGCCCATCAGATCGTCCGGGATGGCGAGGGGGCCACCAAATTCGTCGAAGTCACGGTTTCAGGAGCAGCGTCTGACGAAGCGGCTTCTGTCATCGCGTTGTCGATAGCCAATTCGCCACTGGTCAAGACCGCCCTCGCAGCCGAGGACGCCAATTGGGGTCGCATCGTAATGGCAGTCGGTAAAGCGGGCGAACAAGCAAACAGAGATGCGCTGAAGATCTGGTTCGGCGATGAACTCGTTGCAAACGAAGGTGTCCAGGCAGATGGCTACTCCGAAGAGCGGGCAACGGAACATCTTCGAAATGACGAAGTCAAGATCGTGGTCGACGTCGGGGTGGGTGCTGGCGAGGCAACGGTGTGGACGTGTGACCTGACGCATGGGTACATCGAAATCAACGCGGGGTATCGGTCATGAACATGAACAGCACAGGGCAAACGGCAGCTGACCCCGGCGGGACGGACGTCATCGTCGAGGCCGAGTGGAGAGGGTTCGAGCCATCGCGACGCGCGGAGGCCCTGATCGAAGCTCTGCCGTACATCGAGCGGTTCCGCGGCGCGGTGATCGTCATCAAGTTCGGTGGCAACGCAATGGTGGATCCCGATCTCAGTCGAACATTCGCAGAAGACGTCGTGTTGTTGCGCTCGGTCGGAATGAAACCGGTTGTTGTCCATGGAGGCGGGCCTCAGATCGGCGAACTACTCGGTCGGCTCGGAAAAGAATCCGAATTTCGGGACGGCCTCCGGGTCACCGATGCCGAAACGCTCGACGTCGCGAGAATGGTGCTCGTCGGCAAGGTTGGACGCGACATCGTCGGGGCGATCAACGTCCACGGCGCATACGCCGTCGGACTGTCCGGCGAGGACGGAGGGATGATTCGTGCAAAGGAGCGACACCCGGACCTGGGATTCGTCGGCGACATCGTCGAGGTCAACCCGAACATCGTCGAGCGGCTTCTTGCAGAAGAGATGATTCCCGTGGTCAGCACGATTGGCTCGGACTCGGCTGGTCAGGCCTACAACATCAATGCCGACACCGTGGCTGGCGCTCTGGCGGGCGCGCTGCGAGCCGAGAAGGCGGTCTATCTCACCGACGTCCCCGGACTACTCGCCGATCTGGAAAATGCAGCGAGCATCATCGCTCAATCCACGGTGCCCGAGTTACGTGCACTCATCGCTGACGGCACCATCGCTGGAGGCATGATCCCAAAAGTCGACGCGTGTATTCATGCCGTCGAGTCGGGTGCCATCGCAGCACACATGCTCGACGGACGAGTGCCACACGTTCTCCTGCTCGAGTTGTTCACCGACGCGGGTATTGGAACCAAGATCACAAGAGGAACAGACCAGTGAAGAACAACGAACACGCCGACGCCGTCAACGCGGGAGCCGCGCTCGAATTCTGTCCGATGATGTCGAACTACGGGGCTCCGTCGCTGACCCTTGTCGAGGGGAAGGGAACCGAGGTTTGGGACAGTTCTGGTGTTCGATACCTCGATTTCTTGTGCGGCCTGGCCGTCACCAGCCTGGGACACAGCCATCCAGTCGTGGCCGAAGCCATCTGCGAACAGGCCCACACCCTCATGCACGTGAGCAACCTGTACAACACGCTGCCGGGGCCCGAAGTCGCGATAACGCTCGATCGGCTTCTACAAACGTTCCCCCAGCCGGGGGAAGCAGGACCGGCGGCCGGCACAACCAATACGGGTCGAGGAGGCGCAACCGACCCGATGCTGTCGGCGAAGCCGAGCAAGCAGTTGGGCCAGGTGCTGTTCCAGAACTCTGGGGCAGAGGCCAATGAGGCCGCGATCAAGATCGCTCGTAAGTACAACGGACGTGGGCGCCACGTCGTGCTGTCGGCCATGCGTTCCTTTCATGGACGGACGTTGGCAACACTTCACGCCACCGGTCAGCCCGAGAAGCACGACACGTTTCAGCCTCTGCCCGAGGGATTTCGACATGCCGCATACAACGACGTCGGGGCGATGGAAGCGGCGCTCGATCCAACAGTCGGGGCGATTCTCGTGGAGGCGATACAGGGCGAAGGTGGAGTCAATACCCCTGATCCGGGGTATCTGCGCGACTTGAGAGCGCTGTGTGATGATCGATCGCTACTGCTGATTCTCGACGAGATCCAGACCGGAATCGCTCGTACGGGCGCCTGGTTCGGCTTTCAGCATGCTGGGATCATGCCCGACATCGTCACGATGGCCAAGGGTCTCGGAAATGGCATGCCGATCGGTGCCGTATGGGCGAAACGGGAGGTCGCGCAGGTCCTCAAACCTGGAGATCATGGCTCGACCTTCGCAGGTCAGCCACTTGCTGCGGCAGCGGCACGGGCGGTGCTCGCCGTGATGGAAGAGATGGACGCACCGGCGGTTGCCCGCGAGCGCGGTGCAGAACTGACCGCAGGGCTTCTCGCGCTCGATGGTGTCGAGTCCGTACGAGGGGCGGGGCTCCTCCTCGCTGCCGAGTTGAGTGAAGACGCCCTACGTGGACGCACCGGCGCCGATGTGTCAGCGGCGTGCGCAGAGCGAGGTGTTCTGGTCAACGGCGTGACCAAGACGTCGCTGCGGCTCGCGCCACCGATCACCGTTTCCTCAGCAGAGATTGAAGAAGCGATACGCATCATCGACGCAGCGATCAAGGCGGAAGCCTGATGAGGCATCTCCTCGAGATCGACGATCTGACCGTCGACGAACTGCGCCACGTCTTGGTCCTTGCGCAACATCCCTCGCCACCACAGGTCTTGGCCGGAAAGGGGATGGCCCTCGTCTTCGAAAAACCGAGCTTGCGAACGCGTAACTCGATGGAGATGGCGGTGTTCCAACTCGGCGGACTGCCGGTGTACATCCAAGGTGATGAGATTGGCCTCGACATCCGTGAATCTGTGGAGGACGTGACGAATACGTTGGCAGGTTTTCATGCTGCTATCGGAGCTCGGGTGTTCGAACACTCCAAGGTGGAGAGGATGGCCGCTGTCGATCGGCTTCCAGTCGTGAATTTGTTGAGCGACGCGGCACATCCCATGCAGGCACTCGCCGACGTACTTACCGTCGTCGATGAATTCGGCTCGGTCGAAGGCCGCTCGGTTGCCTATGTCGGCGATTCGAACAACGTCACTCGTTCGTTGGGACTTGCCGTCGGCATGCTTGGCGGTGAGTTTCGAATCGCTTCCCCACCCAACTACAGCTTCGGCGAGGAAGACCTCGCCCGTCTGCGCTCCACCGGCGGCACCATCCACACGATGGTCGACCCATACGAGGCCGTCGAGGGTGCCGACGTCGTGTACAGCGATGTCTTCACATCCATGGGTCAAGAAACTGAGGCCGAGGTCCGCCTCAGTGCGTTTGCCGATTATCAGATAAACAGCGATCTGATGTCCGCAGCGGGCGATGCTGTGTTCTTACACTGCCTCCCGGCTCATCGCGGTGAGGAGGTCACGAGTGACGTGGTCGACAGCCCGGCCAGCCGGGTTTGGAAGCTGGCTGAGAACCGGATGCATGCAGCCCGTGGCTATCTTGCCTTCGCTCTTGGTGAGTCATGACCAAGACGTCTCGACAGCACACGATCATCAGACTTCTTGGCGACGTGGCCGTCACGTCCCAAGCGCAACTCGTCGAGCTGCTCGAAGACGCTGGTGTGGACGCCACCCAGGCAACGGTCTCGCGCGACCTCGATGACCTCGGTGCCATCAGGGTTCGAGTGCCTGGCGGCGATCTGGTCTATGCGCTACCCGAACACAGTAACGAACAGGTCGCACCACCTGATCATCTGCGGCGGGTTCTCAGCGACTGGGTCGCCGACGTCCAGCACTCCCACAACTTGGTGGTCGTGCGTACACCCCCGGGATCGGCGCACGTCGTAGCCTCTGCTCTCGACAGGTCAGGCCTCGATGGCGTACTCGGCACCGTCGCGGGAGACGACTCGATCATGATCGTCGCCAGCGAGGAGACGACCGGGCGAGATCTCGCGAAAACCATTCGAACGCTTGCAGGGATTTAGGAGAAGCCATGACATCATCCAGCCAGGGCACGTCGGTCGACAAGGTCGTCCTCGCCTATTCCGGAGGACTCGACACCTCGATCATCCTCAAGTGGTTGCAGGAGACGTATGGCTGTGAGGTTGTCACCTTCACCGCTGACCTTGGCCAAGGAGAAGAAGTCGAACCCGCTCGAGCGAAGGCCCTCGAGATGGGCGTGCCCGCCGACCAGATCTATATCGATGATCTTCGTGAGGAGTTCGTCCGTGACTTCGTCTTTCCGATGTTCCGCGCGAACACGATCTACGAAGGCGAGTACTTGCTCGGAACGTCCATTGCTCGGCCACTGATCGCCAAGCGACTCGTCGAGATAGCGATCGAACAAGACGCCGACGCGATCAGCCATGGTGCGACGGGCAAAGGGAACGACCAGGTGCGTTTCGAACTCGGTGCGTATGCACTCAAGCCTGACATCAAGGTCATTGCACCGTGGCGGGAGTGGGACCTCGGCTCACGCGAGTCCCTCATGGCCTACGCAGCCGAACACCAGATCCCGATCGAGATGAAGCGCGGCACGAAGTCGCCCTTCTCGATGGATGCAAACCTCCTGCACATCTCGTTCGAGGGGGGTCCGCTCGAGGATCCGTGGACAGAGCCGCCAAACGAGATGTGGCGCTGGTCGACGAGCCCGGAGGCTGCACCGAACGAGGCGACATTCATCGAGCTCACGTATGAAAAAGGTGACATCGTCGCCATCGACGAGAAGCCGATGACACCCGCCGAGGTACTGACGGAGCTCAACCGAGTCGGAGGCGAGAACGGCATAGGCCGACTCGATATCGTCGAGAATCGCTTCGTGGGCATGAAGAGCCGCGGGGCCTACGAGACTCCTGGTGGCACGATCATGTTGAAGGCTCACCGTGGCATCGAATCGATCACCCTTGATCGAGAGGTTGCACACCTGAAAGATGAGCTGATGCCCCGATATGCATCGCTGATCTACAACGGATTCTGGTTCAGTCCCGAGCGGGAGATGCTGCAAGTCGCAATTGACCACAGCCAACAATCCGTCAATGGCGTCGTCCGCCTCAAGCTCTACAAGGGCAGCGTGACCGTGGTCGGTCGTAAGAGTGATGATTCGCTCTTCGATGAAAAGATTGCGACCTTCGAAGAAGATGATGGCGCGTACGATCAGGCCGATGCGGAAGGGTTCATCAAGCTCAATGCACTTCGCCTACGCACGCTTGCGAGCAAGCGAGGACAGCGCTAGTGGTGTCCACCGCCGGCGAACCGACTCCTGCTCGCGGACAATTGTGGCACGGCCGGTTCGAAGGCGGACCCGCTGATGCCTTGCAGCGTCTCAACGACAGCCTTCCGTTCGACCAACGGATGTACCGCGAGGACATTGCTGGGTCGAGGGCGCACGTCACGATGCTCGAACATGTCGGCCTCTTGAGCACGATCGAACGCGACGCAATCCTGGGTGCACTCGATCAGGTCGAGAGCGAATTCGACGCTGGCACGATGGCGTTCATGGCCAGTGATGAGGACATTCACACCGCTGTTGAGCGAAGGGTCACCGAGCTCGAGCCAGCTGGCGCGAAGATACACACCGGCCGGAGTC
>CAJQNJ010000008.1 GCA_905479685.1 uncultured Acidimicrobiales bacterium | reverse complement strand
CGCGCCCTCGGCATGTCGACCGTGCAGATGATCGTGTTCATCACCCTTCCCCAGGCGTTGCGCGCCGTGAGCCCTGCCCTCGTCGGCCAGGTCATCGCCTTGTTCAAGGACACCTCCCTCGTCACGATCGTCGGCCTCTTCGACTTCCTCCACATCGCACGCCAGATCATCCCTGCGCAGAGCCAGCCGTTCAGCTTCCTCGGTTCCATCAAGGAGACGTTGATCTTCGCCGCGCTCGTCTACTGGATGTTCACGTTCACCTTCTCACGCATCAGCCTCCGCCTCGAGAAACGTCTCGGCGTCGGTGAGCGATAATCAGGATCCGTAAGGGAGCACCATGGACAACGAACACGAATCCGGGCAGCCAGCGACCCGTACCCTCGGTGAGCCGATCGTCATCACAGACGGCGTGAAGAAGTGGTTCGGCGACTTCCAGGCGCTCAAGGGCATCACCACCTCCGTCAAGGAGCAGGAAGTGGTCGTGGTCATCGGGCCCTCGGGCTCGGGCAAATCCACGTTCATCCGTCTCCTCAACCGTGAAGAGAAGCCGACGGTCGGCAAGGTCTACGTTGCGGGCAAGGACATTGTCGGATTGTCGAGCTGGAAGGTGCCCTTCCTGCGTCGAAACATCGGCTGCATCTTCCAGGACTACCGACTGCTCCCCAAGCGCACCGTGGCCGAGAACGTCGCGTTTGCCCTCGAGGTCATCGGCCGACCGAAACACGTGATTGACCAGCAGGTGCCTGCAATCCTCGATCTCGTCGGATTGTCCGAGAAGTCCCACCGGATGCCCGACGAACTCTCCGGTGGTGAACAGCAGCGCGTCTCGATCGCACGCGCCTTCGTGAACCGGCCCCTGATCCTCCTCGCCGACGAACCAACGGGAAACCTCGACCCCGACACAGCCGTCGGCATCATGCGATTGCTCGATCGAATCAACCGCACCGGGACGACGGTCGTCATGGCCACACACGATCGCGGCATTGTCGACACAATGCGTCGCCGGGTGATCGAACTCAGCGACGGGCGGATCGTTCGAGATCAGTCAGGCGGTCAGTACCGATGATCGGAAAGATCCGCTTCCTCCTCGCGGAGACCGGCCAGAACATCTGGCGAAACATCGCGCTCACCTTTGCCTCCATCATCGTGGTCGCTGCTTCGCTGTCGCTGTTCGGAGCCTCGAGGCTTGTCGCCGACGGCGTCGACAACGCAACCCAGCGGTGGGAAGGCGGCATCGAGTTCGTCGTCTTCATGAAGGCCGATGCCGAACCGAGCCAGCTCGTCGCCATCGAAACCCTTCTCGCCGAGAGCGAAGGCAAAGAGATCGACGACTGGAATTTCGTCTCGAAGGAAGAGACGTTCAGCGAGTTCACCGAGTTCTTCGCCGGCGACGAGGAGCTCCTTGGCACGATCTCGGTCGACACCATGCCGCCCAGTTATCGCATCCGCCCAACCGACACGAACGCGGGTGCCGTCGAAGCCCTTGGCACGACCTTCGAGACCAAACCCGGGGTGAGAACCGTCGTTTTCGCGACGGAAGTGATTCGCGAGATCCAGGACAACGCGTCGAAGATCAGCCGCGCCACCTTGTGGGCAGGCGTTGCGCTCGTTGTCGCGTCCACGATCATGATCCTCACCACGCTCAGCATCGCGATCGCTTCGCGCCGCAACGAGATCGAGATCATGAAACTGGTGGGCGCGTCGAACTGGTTCATCCGAGTGCCGTTCATGATCGAGGGAATGGTCCAAGGCGTCGTGGGAGCGCTCGTTGCACTTCCAGGTCTCGCGTTCGTGCGGACCTACCTGATCGAGGACTTCTCCGAGTCCGACAATCTCCGCCTTCTCGAAGGATTCCGCGTGTCCGACGCCGAGTTTCTCTTCACCTCGCTCCTCGTCATCGCGATCGGCACCCTGGTCGCAACCATCGGCTCCATCGTGGCCGTTTCCCGCTACCTCGACGTCTAACCCGCCCCGAACAGGGTCACGGGGTCAGACCCGATCACAACCCGATCACAATGAACACAGAGAACATGAACTCTTTGCGCCGAACCCCGCACACCCGTGCGTGGCGAATAACATCCTGACGATGAGTGCTGACGATCAGCCCCAGGACGGACGGCCTCGTCCAGGGCCCCGCAAACGGCCGCCCGAGTCGCCGCCGCAGGTTTCGCGCCCTCAACCTCAGGGTCAAGGCGACCGGTCATCATCGAGCGGGGGCACCACAGACCCGTCGAGATCTTCCTCTGGGTTCTTGTATCTGGGCCTGATTGGCGCCTTGCTCGCCGTCGGGGTGCTCGGTTGGCTCTTCAAGAGCCAGGCCGAGGAAGTTGTTGCTGCCCCGCTGCCGACAACGACGGTTGCGGCGACGACCACGGTTGCTCCGACCACGACCACGGTTGCTCCCACGACGACGACCACGGCGGCTCCGACCACGACGACCACAACGACGACGAGTACGATTCCGCTCGCCGAACGTGCACTGTCCAAGGTCGATTCCGTCTCTGGCAACATCTCGCCCAAGTCGGTGACCGCCACCCCCACGGGTCTGTTCTTCGCGCAAAACATGATGTACCGGCACACGGTGACCGTGTACGACCAGCAAGGATCGTTGCTCAAGACGATCGATGATCGCGTCGACCTCGCACAGTTCGGTGTGCCGAATGGTGTGGTCGCACGGGGCGCCCCGGTCGAGGCGGCGTCAACCAGCGACGGTCGCTACGTGTACGTGTCCAACTACGCCATGTATGGACCGGGATTTGGTCGTGAGCCAGGGGACGGCTGCGCAGATTCAGGATGGGACAACAGCTTCCTGTACCGAGTCGACACCGAACTGCTCGAGATCGACCAGGTCATCGAAGTGGGAGCTGTCCCCAAGTTCCTGGCGGTGAGCCCCGATGACCGTTATGTCCTGGTGACCAACTGGTGCAGCTACGACCTGAGCATCGTCGACACCGAGTACGCCAGGGAGATCGCTCGGATCGATATCGGCCGCCATCCGCGCGGAATTGCGATCGCGAGTGATTCCTCACGTGCGTACGTGACCGAGATGGGTGGATCTGACATCGCGATCATCCCGCTCGAAGACATCGAGCGTCCGGAGACTCAGATCATTCCGCCCAACTCGGTCGAGGCCGTCATTGGTGAATGGGGGACCGATCTCGAGATCGAGTGGATCGAAGGGGTAGGACGGGGACCGAGAAGTGTCGTCCTCAGCCCTGATGACAAGTACCTGTATGCAACGCTCAACGGCGAGGGGCGGGTCATCAAGATCGACCTCGAGACCAACGAGGTCATCGAGCGTGTACAAACCGGCAACGCACCGCGATCGATGGCGATCTCGAGCGATGGGTCGGCGCTGTACGTCGTCAATTACAACTCCGACACGATGTCGAAGGTCATGACCACGGACATGGAAGAGATCCAGGAAATTCGGACCGCCGACAAACCCATCGGCATCACGGTCGATCCGAATACGGCGAATGTTTGGGTGAGTAACTATTCGGGTGTTCTGCAGATCTTCGAGGAGCAGTAACCGGCTCCAGTTTTGTGGAAGTCGTCCACCTCACGTGGCAAGAATGTGGTCTGCGACCCTCACTCCTAGAGCCATCGCGCTCAGCGTTGGGTTCGCGTACCCCACCGATGGAAAGACCGACATACCAACCACATAGAGGTTCTCGTGATCGTGGGCCCGGCATTGTTCGTCAACGACGCCCTGCGCCGGGTCTTCCGACATGCGGATCGTGCCCGATGCATGGTGGCACGAATAGTTCTCGGTGTGTTTCGCAGCGTCGAGTCTCGTGATGTGGCCGAATCCGGCATCTTCGAGAGCATCCATGATCGGAGTGGCAGCACGATCCACGGCGTCCTTGTCCTCTTGGGTGTATTGCCAGTTGACGCGGAGCTTGCGCCAACCGAGCGAATTTCGCTCGTCGCTCATGCTGACGTGGTTCTCGTATCGGCCGCGCTGTTCCACCATGCCGATGAGTTCGAAGGTCTCCGGTAGCGAGTCGCTGATCGTGTCCTTCCACCAGCCCCTCTCGAGGTTGAACTCCGGACCGTTGGGGCGGAACTTGATGTGGAGAAGTTCGTCGATTCCGCGTGCCGATTGCAGCACATCTTTGACCAGATCGGTTCCGAACTCTCGATTCTTCACAGAGGTGACCGCCCGATCCAAGCTGTGTTTGGCACCGGTGCGTGCTCCAACCACGACGGGCTTCAGCATGCGATGCCGGGCAAGGTTTCGTCGCACCGTCCACTTGAGGGGGACGAGTGTGAGTGCCAGGTTGACGAGTTCGTCGTTTGCCACTGCGGTCTGATCGGGGACGAGCATGGGCCACGAGAGCCCCGCTTCGATGGGCTGCGGGGTGAGCGCATCGAGCATGTCTCGTGGGAGATCGGCCGCAGGCTCGATGTATCCGAAGGTGACGAGCGGGTGGTCCATGAGATAGTGCCCGAGCGCTCCGCTGCTCTGTCCTGCACCGCTGTGCATCAGCAGTTGGGTGGCCGGCATCGTGTTCATGGCGAGCACGAACGTGTCGGCCTCCAGAATGTGCGTTTCTCCCTGCGTCGTCGTGACCTCCGCGCTCCGAATCCGGCCGGAAGGGTCGATGTTCAGCTTCGAGACCGGTGCGTCCAGCAGAACCCGGATACCTGCAAGGTGCTCCTCGGTTGGGTGAGAGAAGGCTCGCCGAGACACCACCTGGAATGGCGCGGCCTGTAGTCGTGGGTCATCGAATTCGACAACGTCTCGATCCCAGTCCATACCGAACCAGCTGCTCACGAGGTCGTAGTAGGGATCGAGATCGGATCTCGTAATTGGCCAGTCGGTGAGATCGGCGTCGACCAGTTTGGTCAAACGAATTCCTTCGGACGGCTGCGTATCGTCGGCACTCATCGGCATCTGTGGCTTGCCGATCGAACCACCGAGGTTCATGAGCAGGTGGCCGCCAAAATCCGGATATTGCCCGTGCACCCCAGGCATCGCTGCCTGTAGAAGCTCCTGGCTCTTTCGATGTGTCTCCGATGCAGGTCCCGCTTCGACAAGCAGAACATCGGCGTTTGATGCAGCAAGCCGCTTTGCGACGCTCTGGCCAGCGGCTCCCGAGCCGATGACGATGACGTCAGCTCGGCGATCTTCCGGCGAGCTGACGGAAATGGACTTCCATGTGGTTGACACGATGACCTCGTTCGTGGACTACATCATTCGATGCTTTCGATACCGCTCGATCAGCGCATTGGTCGAAGAGTCGTGCTCGAGTGGGGCTGTGGCTTCGGTCAACTCAGGGATGATGGCCATTGCCAGCACCTTTCCGAGCTCGACTCCCCATTGATCAAAGCTGTTGACTCCCCAGACGACACCCTGCGTGAACGTGCGATGTTCGTAGAGTGACACGAGTTGACCGAGCACGTAAGGGGTCAGACGGCCCGAGATCAACATCGTGCTTGGTCGGTTGCCCGGAAAACTCTTGTGCGAGACGAGGGACTCGTCGACACCTTCGACCCGAAGTTCTTCGACGGTCTTGCCGAACGCCAACGCCTCGGCCTGCGCAAAGAGATTTGCCATGAGGGCGTCGTGATGATCGATGTCGTCGAAGTCAGGGGACAGAAACCCGATGAAGTCTGCTGGCACGGGCGTGGTCCCCTGATGGATCAGCTGGTAGAAGGCGTGTTGTCCGTTCGTCCCGGGCTCGCCCCATACGATGCTGCCCGTCTCGTAGTCGACAACTTCGCCACCGAGGGTCGTTCGTTTCCCATTGCTCTCCATGTCGAGCTGCTGCAGATAGGCCGGGAAGCGGTCGAGCAGCTGTGAGTATGGGAGAACGGCGTGGGAGGGCCAATCGAAGAAGTTTCGATACCAGATACCGATCAACCCAAGCAGTGCTGGAAGGTTCTCACGAAGTGGTGCGTGCCTGAAGTGTTGATCCATCGAGTGGAATCCCGCAAGCATGTCGTGGAAGTTCTCGGGACCGATCGCGACCATGACCGAGAGGCCGATTGCGGCATCCATGCTGTACCGGCCACCCACCCAGTCCCAGAACTCGAACATGTTCGCCGTGTCGATCCCGAACGCCGCCACACCCTCCGCATTGGTGGACAACGCTACGAAGTGTTTCGCAATCGATGACTCGTCGGCACCGAGACCATCAAGGAGCCACGCTCGCGCGCTTTTCGCGTTGGCGAGAGTTTCGAGCGTCGTGAAGGTCTTCGACGCGACGATGAAGAGCGTGGTTTCCGGGTCGAGTCCTTCGAGGGCCTGGTGCAAATGTGTGCCGTCGACGTTGGACACGAAGCGGGCTTCGATCGACTCGTGCCGATACGCCATCAACGCTCGGTACGCCATGTACGGGCCGAGGTCCGAGCCGCCGATACCAATGTTCACCACTGTTTTGATGCGTTCTCCGGAGTGGCCGCGCCAGGTGCCGTCTCGCACATCCTCTGCGAACTGCGCCATGTGATCGAGGACGCCATGGACGTCGCCGATGACGTCTTGGCCGTCGACCTCGAGCGAAGCATCTCGGGGCAGCCGTAACGCAGTGTGCAGAACGGCCCGGTCTTCGGTCGTGTTGATGTGATCTCCCCGAAACATACCGGCGATGCGGTCGGGTAGCCCTGCGGCTTCTGCCAGCTCGACGAGAAGATCGACCGTGACATCGTCGATGAGATGCTTCGAGAGATCGGCGATGAGTCCGTCGACCTCGACCGTCAGTGACTCGGCGCGGTCAGGATCAGCCGAGAAGAGGTCGCGCAAGCTCGTCGACGCCAGCTCCTCGTGGTGGCTGATCAACGCGTGCCACTGCGGTGTCTCGTTGATCACGGCGTGTTCTCCTCGGAATTGTTCAGTATCGGCGGTGATTTGCCTTCGACATTGCACGCTCGGCCTCGCGGTCAGCATCTCGTTTAGCGATGTCGTGGCGTCGGTCGAATTCCTTCTTTCCTCGGCCGATTCCTATCTCTACCTTTGCGCGTCCGCCAATGAAGTAGATGGACAGGGGGATGAGCGCCAGCCGCTCCCGCTGTACGCGAGCCTCGATACGGTCGAGTTCGGTGCGGTGGAGAAGCAGCTTGCGATGCCGATCGGGAACATGACCAAACGACGCAGAGCCGGTGGAGGCATAGGGTGAAATGTTGAGACCGAGGAGCCAAAGCTCTCCGTCATCGATTCGACCGTATGCTTCGGTCATCTGTACCTGAGACTCTCGCAATGACTTGACCTCGGACCCGCGCAGCACCATGCCGCACTCGAAGGTGTCGGTGATCTCGTAGTCTCGGCGGGCGCGCCGGTTCGTGGCCACGATCTTCTTGTCGAGACCAGTGACGCCGGGTTTTTGCTTCCCGTTCTTTGTGCGCTTGTTCGCCTTCTTGGTCGACACACAACGATCGTAACCTTGCGAGATGGCCATTCTTCGTCTGTCCGATGATCTCTGGCAACGATGCGCGTCGATCGCCCGCGCCGCACTTCCGAACGAAGCATGTGCGTTACTCGCCGGGACAGTCGAGCGGTCCCACGGTGGGTCCGTGATCGTCACGGGAGTCCATCCAGTGTTGAACGAGTTACGGTCACCGACTGCGTTCGCCCTCGATGGTCAGTCGATGATCGACGCCGAGGAGGCGATCGATGCGTCGGGCGGGCAAGTCGTCGGTGTCATGCATTCCCATCCGACGTCCGAGGCTGCTCCGTCCCCACGCGATGTACGCGATGCGCAGCGGTATGACCCAACCGGCAACTTCGTCCACGTGATCGTCTCGATGCAGGGATTCGCTCCGGTGATCCGAGGGTTTCGGTACACAGGCCCCAATGGTGCAGTGGTCGAGTTCGACCTCGTTGTTGCTGATCCCACCTAACCTGCATCGAATGGACCCTCGTCCGATCGGCGTATTCGACAGCGGCTTTGGTGGTCTCACAGTCGCCCGTGCGCTGCTCGACCTCCTCCCGCAGGAGCGTTTGATCTATGTGGGGGATACGGGCAGGTATCCCTATGGCTCCAAGAATCTGGACGACGTGCGCGAATACGCGCTCGAGATCACGCAATGGCTCATCGACGAGCACGACGTCAAGATGGTCGTCGTTGCGTGCAACACCGCGTCGGCAGCGGCCCTTCATGACCTCCAGGACGTGCACGCAACCCCGATTGTCGGAGTGATCGATGCTGGGGTCCGGTCATTGTTGAGCGTGAGTGAGTCACATCGGGTCGGGGTGGTGGGAACGGTCGGAACGATCGGAAGCGGTGCCTACCAGTCTGCAGTCAGCGAGGTGGACGACAGCGTCCAACTCACATGCGCGGCGTGTCCCGGATTTGTCGAGTTCGTGGAGCGCGGCGAACTCATGAGTGATCAGGTGCGGGTGCTCGCGCAGAGGCTCCTGTCACCGATCGTCGACGCCAAGGTCGATGCTCTCCTCCTTGGATGTACCCACTATCCCTTCCTCGCCCGAACGATCGCCGACATCGTCGGACGCGACGTCGTGCTTGTTTCGTCGGCTGATGAGACTGCCTTTCAGGTTCGGGCCATGCTGTTGAAGAGCGGTGGGACCCGGAGCGGTGCATTCGAATCCCCTCTGTTCCTGTCCTCGGGTGATGTCGACGAGTTCGCGCGAATCGGCCGCATGTTGTTGGGTCCAGAACTGACAGAAGTGGGCCGATGGAAACCTCCCGAACGAATGGTGGAGACACAAGAATGACCACAGGTACGAGCAGCGGCACATCCGGAAGTCCAGCCCCCCTCCAGATCACGGTGATCGGCTGCGCTGGCTCGTACAGTTCGGCCTATTCGTCGTGTTCCTCCTACCTCGTCCGGACGAGCTCGACAGCTGTGCTTCTCGACGCAGGACCCGGTTCGAGTATCGAGCTCCAAAAACACATCGACCTCGCTGAAATCGACGCAATCATCGTCAGCCACGAACATCCCGATCACTGGACCGAACTTCCTTCGCTGTACCACGCGTACCGATTCGGTCTCGCACGACCGCACGTACCCGTTTACGGCACGGCCGGCACTCGCCTGTTGCTCGACGCCGCGTGCTCCGAAGCCACGGCGTACACGTTTGACTGGACCACGATCGACGAGGACTCCACGCCGAAGATCGGCGACATCGACTTCTCGTTCTCGTTGACCGACCATCCCGTGGAGACGCTCGCCATACGTGCGGAATCGGGCGGCTACTCGATCGGGTATTCGGCCGATACCGGACCGGGCTGGTCACCGGAAGCTTTTGCTGCTCCGATCGACCTCCTCGTCTACGAAGCGTCGCTACGAATCGATATGGAGGAGCTCGGAATTCCCCATATCTCAGGGCGCCAGGCAGGAAGACGCGCGACGTCAGCGGACGTTCGACACCTTGTGCTCACGCACATTCCCCCCGGAGAGGTGCACGACGATCGCGTTGCTGCCGCCCGAGCCGAGTTCGCTGGGCCGATCGACCTGGCAGTCCCCGGTCGCACCTTCACACCGGCTTCCGTCTGAGCGACGACGCCACGGCGCCGTTGGGACGTTGTGCCCTTCGGCCCCGCTCGGAGAGCCGACATACTCGACACAGATCGAGTGCAGGAGGTCTCAGGTGTCGGACGCAGTGCTGGAGTTTCTCGGTGCAGCTGGAACCGTGACCGGAAGCAGATTCCTCATCCAGTCGGAACAGTCGCAGGTACTCGTGGACGCTGGCATGTTCCAGGGGTTGAAGAGGTACCGCGTGCAGAACTGGGAGCCATTCCCCATCGATCCGTCAACGATCGATGCGATCGTGCTGACCCATGCACACGTCGACCACAGTGGGTACCTTCCCGCACTTGCCAAGCAGGGGTTCACCGGCCCGGTGTACTGCACGAATCGCACGATGGAGTTGTGCAAGGTCCTCCTCCCCGACGCCGCACATCTCCAGGAAGAAGAGGCACGGTACGCGAACAGGAAGGGGTTCAGCAAGCACAAGCCCGCCCTCGCGCTCTACACGACCGCTGATGCGAACGCAGTCCTCGAGCTGTTCGAGCCGGTCTCCTTCGGAGAGCGCCACGAGGTTGCGCCAGGGATCGCCGTCACGTTCCACATTGCCGGACACATCCTCGGATCGAGTTCAGCTGAGGTCGAGGTCAACGGGAGGAATGGTCCGAGGCGCATCCTTGTGAGCGGTGATCTGGGAAGAGGTGACCATCCGCTGTTGCGGCCTCCAGTACCACCTCCCGACGCCGACATCGTGCTACTCGAAACCACATACGGCGATCGCGTACACCCCGACCCAGAACCTGAAATCGAACGTCTTTGCGAGGCGATCAGGGAGTCGGCGAGTCGCGGAGGAATGGTCCTCATCCCCGCGTTTGCTGTCGATCGAACAGAGGTCGTGCTGCTGCTTCTCCAAGACCTGATGCTGTCGGAGAGGATCCCTCGCCTACCGATCTACGCGGACAGCCCGATGGCGCTTCGGGTGCTCGACATCTACCGCCAGGCCAACGCAGATGGCGACCTCGACCTGCGCCAGCTCGATCGTCCACTGCCGTTCTCTGCGGGGAATGATGTTCACGAGTGTCGTACACCCGAGGAATCGAAGTCGCTCAGCGAACTGACCTATCCGTCGATCATCATTTCGGCATCGGGGATGGCGACGGGAGGGCGTGTTCTGCACCACCTTGCTCGCCTGCTGCCCGACAATCGCAACACGATCATCCTGTCGGGATTCCAAGCAGCGGGCACACGAGGCCGCCTGCTGGCCGATGGCAAACGGACGGTCAAGCTGTTGGGCCAGCACGTCCCGGTCCGCGCAACCGTGGTCGCGATGGAGTCGCTGTCGGTCCATGCCGACGCAGACGACCTCGTCTCCTGGGTTGGATCGATGTCGAAGCCTCCCGAGATCGTGTACACCGTCCACGGTGAACCCGAAGGCAGCGACGCCATGTGTGAGCGACTGGCCGCCGAACTCGACCTCGTCGCCGTGCGCCCGCATCAACGAGAGCGCGTCCTCATCGGCTGATCTCGGGCCATCCTCGAAGCCGCCGAGCAGTCACGGTGCCATACGACGAAATCGGCTGTACGACGAAATCGTCGCTCACCGACGGAATCGTCGTTGTTGGCTGTCGCTGTGCGATGTGCGGATCCAGGGCTGATTTCGGCTTGAAGGTGCCGACGGTTGTTTTACATCGCCAGTGCCTGGCGCTGGGCCGAGGTGCCGATGCCCCGGTGCGTGTGCCGGATCCATTTTCGGTCGGCGTGCCATACGCAGCGCGGTCATTCCACCCAGCGAAGCAGCGACTATCGCAGCAATCTTGTTCTTGTCTTGCATCACATCACCTCCGGTGCCATGTTTGGCCCGTCACAGGCATCCTCCTCCCTGGCCTGACCACGGGACAGGGCCTGAAGTCCCCGTCCGGATCCACTCCCAGTAGGACCTAGGCCTCTACGGGTGCTCGTCACTGCACGGGAAACTCAAACCATGGAAGGTATGTCCGTAGGGCGAGCACGCGGAATCGAGTTACGCCTCAACTGGAGTGTGTTCATCATCGCTGTGCTCGTGGCCTGGTCGCTTGCGGACACGGTGTTTCCCGAGTACGAAGCGGGTCGTAGCGCAGAGGCGTACTGGATCGTGGGCGCGGTGACCTCGGCGGCATTCTTCGCGTCTCTTGTCGCCCACGAGCTCGGCCATTCGATTGTTGCCTTGCGTGAGGGAGTGGAGGTCAAGAGCATCACCCTGTGGCTGTTCGGTGGGGTCGCCCAACTCGGATCGGAACCCGAGACACCAGGTGCATCGTTTCGAATCGCAATCGCGGGACCCGCGGTCAGTGCCGCATGCGGAGTTGGGGGAGTGATCGCTGGCGCAATGCTCGATGGACTCCCTCGGATCGCGCTCTTGTGGTTCGGCGTGATGAACCTCTTTCTGATGTTGTTCAATCTGTTGCCAGCCTTCCCACTCGATGGCGGGCGTATCTACCAAGCGTGGCAATGGCAGCGAACGGGTGACGCGAGGATGGCAACCGAGAAGGCGGCGCTGCTTGGCCTCGCGATCGGGGCGGTACTCGTGGGTCTCGGAGTTCTGCAGATGCTGTTCAGCGGGCTCGTGGCAGGGATCTGGCTCATGCTCATCGGATGGTTCATCCGTGAAGCCGCCCGTGCAGAGTTGCGCCAGGCCACAGTCGGGGAACGCCTGTCCAAAATCACCGTCAGCCAAGTGATGACGTCGAATCCGACGACCGTGTCGGCTCACCTATCCGTGAGCGAGTTCATCGAGGCTGAGTTCTTCGGCGGTCGCCACGCCGCCTACCCCGTGACCGACGCATCGGGTGAGGTCACGGGACTCGTCACACTCCGACGGCTACGTAGCATCCCGGCCGATCACGCTGGGCTCCAAACATTGGGCGAGCTCGCCACACCGATCGCCGACATCGTGACCCTCGAACCGTCGGCTCTGGTCGCAGAGGTATTGGAGCGGGTGGGCAACATCGGCGACAACCGAGCGCTCGTGTTCGAGAAGGGCGACCTGGTTGGCATCGTCTCGCCGAGTGATCTGGCTCGGCTGATCGCATATGTCGAGCTGGCCGTACCGATCGATCGAGCGGTACTCGATGACCAGGTTCTACCTGGCTGAGGATCATCCTCGTATCCGCTGGCACGTCTCGCATGGTGTTGTGGATACGTCCATGTTCGGCGGGGTGAAGGCAACACGCTTCGGAGTGCAGCCGATAGTCTGCGCAACGAGCTCCACGACCGTGGGGCAGTCACCCAGGAGTAACCATGACTCGCCCCGACGGACGTCCGAACGACGAGCTTCGAACGATGAGTTTCCATCGAGATTTCGTCGATACATGCGCTGGTTCTGCGCTCGTTTCATTCGGCCGAACGAGGGTCTTGTGCACGGCATCGGTGTCGGGAGATGTTCCGCGGTGGATGCGCGACACCGGTAAGGGCTGGGTTACTGCCGAATACTCGATGCTCCCGGGATCGAGTCCCGAACGAATTCGTCGTCGGGTCTCGGGTCGAACTCAGGAGATCCAACGCCTGATCGGCCGATCGCTGCGCGCTGTGGTCGACATGAAGGCACTCGGCGAGCGTGAGATCACCATCGACTGCGATGTGTTGCAGGCTGATGGGGGCACGCGAACCGCGGCGATCACCGGCGGGTATGTCGCGCTCCATGATGCGTTGACGCGGCTGGTGCAGGCAGGTGAGCTCGAGTCGGTTCCGCTCCTTACCGAATGTGCTGCAATTTCGGTCGGCATCGTCGACGGTGTCCCAGTGCTCGATCTGCCATACATCGAGGATGCCAATGCCGAGGTCGACATGAACGTTGTCATGGACGGAAACGGCAACTTCATCGAGATCCAGGGCACGGCCGAGGGGGCAGTGTTCGGACGTGATCGGCTGAACGAGATGCTCGATCTGGCAACGAGTGGTATCGCGACGATCACCGAGGCTCAGCGAGGCCTTTTGTTCGATCCGCCGGCCGAGCTTCCAGGTCGATGAACGACTCCTCGCCCAACGGACGTTCGTCGGCTCGACCGCAGGTCGTCATGGCGAGTGCGAACCCCGACAAGGTCGCAGAGATCGCGCTCCTGATGCACGACGTGTTCGACATCTTGCCAAGGCCGGCCGAGATTCCTGACGTTGTCGAGGACGCAGACACGCTCGAGGGGAACGCACGATTGAAGGCCGTTGCGATATCAGATGCCACCTCTATGCCAGCCATCGCTGATGACACCGGGCTCGAGATCGATCATCTTGACGGCGCTCCCGGGGTTCACACCGCACGATTCGCGGGTGAAAACGCCACGTACGCAGACAATGTGGCCAAGACCCTGGCTGTCTTGCGCGGAGTTCCCGAGGCCGAACGCACTGCCCGGTTTCGTACGGTTGCGCTCCTGCGATACCCCGATGGCTCGGAGTTGTTGTCGCATGGAGTTGTCGAGGGTCGGATTTCGCTGCACATTGCTGGCGATAGCGGATTCGGCTACGACCCGATCTTCATCCCGAACGAGACCCGAAACCTGACGTTTGCGCAGATGGACCCCATCACCAAGCAAGCGATCTCACATCGCGGACGAGCGTTTCGCGGTCTACGGAACCTCTTGCAGTAGCAGCGCGGTTTCGTGTTGGCTCGAGGCTGGCTCGGGTCAACTGCTCCAGCGCATGCCCAAGAACGTGATGAACGCGTCTGGCTCGATGGGCTTCGAGAACAGATATCCCTGAACGAGATCGCAGTTCAACGCCGCGAGTTGTTCGAGCTGTTCGTTGGTTTCGACACCTTCCGCGACCACTCGAAGGTTGAGGCCGTGCGCAAGGGCAATCGTCGCTCGAACGATTGCCGAATCGTTCTCGTCGGTTCCCAGACCATCGACGAAGCTTCGGTCGATCTTCAAGAAGCTGATCGGGAAACGTTTGAGGTAGGCAAGCGAGGAGAAGCCCGTACCGAAGTCGTCGAGACCAATTCGGACACCGAGATCGCGTAGTTGCTCGAGCGATCGTTCCGTGGTGGGGTTGCCGTCGATCAGCGCGCTCTCGGTCAATTCGAGTGAGAGCTGCTCGGGCGCCAATCCTGCGCTCGCGAGCTCGTCCCCGAGAGAATCCGCGTAGTTGGGGTCGGTCAACTGACGGGCCGAGACGTTCACCGCGATCGAAAGTGGGTCTTGGCCGAGCACGTTGAGTTTGGTCCATGCGGCCGTCTGTCGAATCGCCTTGACGAGCACTTGGTGTCCGAGTTTCGAAATGAGCCCGGAGTCTTCGGCGACGTCGATGAACGATCCTGGCATCACCAATGAGCCGTCCTCGTTCTGAATCCGGACGAGGGCCTCGGAGCCCGAGAGTTTCCCGGTCGACGTATCCAGCACTGGTTGGTAGTGGACGACGAGATTGTCGTTCTCGATCGCTCGGCGAAGTTTGTTCTCCACTTCGAGCCTTCGAATCGCTTGCTCGCGGAGGTGATCATCGAATACGACAGCGATGTCACGACCCTTCTTCTTTGCGCGATGAAGCGCGGTGTCGGCGTCGCGCAGGAGGTCCTCGGGCGCTTCTCCGCCCTCGGCGATTGCGATGCCGATCGACGTCGTGATGACAGCGGTGTCGTTTCCGATACGGATCGGCTGAGTGAGGGACTTTCGCAGTCTTCGAGCTGCGACCACGGCGTCTCCACGTCGCAACATGTCGCTGATCACCACGGCGAACTCGTCTCCGCCGAGCCGGGCAACCACGTCGCCTGGACGAATCACCTCTTCGATCCGGGTTGCGACCTCGGTCAACATCTCATCACCGGCAACATGGCCGAGCGACTCGTTGACGACGTTGAAACGGTCGAGATCAAGGAACAACAAGCCGACGAGCAGACGACGCTCGCGAGCCCGCCGAAGGGATTCTCGCATCCGTTCGATGAGAAGCGCTCGGTTCGGGAGTCCGGTCAGGTCATCGTGGAAGGCCTGGACCTCGAGTTGCTCGGCGGCTGCCACCCGATCGGTGATGTCGGTGGCGTTCAGGACGATTCCACCGACTGCCGGATTGTCGATGAGGTTGTTCGCGGTGACCTCGAGATGACGGTACGAGCCGTCCTCATGTGCGATCCGAAGTGCCGAGTTTCGTGATTCGTCTGTGGAATCCAACACCGCCGCAGCCATCGAATAGGCAGCTTCGAGATCGTCTGGGTGCACGAGTTCGAGAACGTCACCCCCGTCGAGGCTGCCAGGGGAGTGGCCGAGCACTCGTTCCACGGCAGGTGATGCATAGCGGACCATGCCATTTGGTTCGATCAGGACCAACAGGTCTGCAGCGTTCTCGACGAGTGCATGAAGCCTGGTTTCGGTTTCGGTGTTCTGCGCCTGGGCGGCCCGAAGATCGCTGAGATCGCGTGCGACGATCGAAATGGCTTCGGTTGTTCCGGAGTCGTCGATATGTGCAACGAGCGTCGCTGACACCGGGATGGACAGTCCATCATCGGCGATGAGTGTGAGCTCGCCGCGCCAGCTCCCGGTGCCCAATACGTCAGGCATCGACGATGTTCGGAACGTGGTCTTTGCCTGCGAGTCGAGGTTGACCTCGAAGGGGGTCGACGTGGCAGCTGCCGGAAGGAACGCAGCCAGCGACTCGTTCGCCCAGATGAGCTTTTCGCCATCCGGGCTGAGAATCCCGACGAGATCTTTGGTGGCTTCGAGCACGCGGGACAGCTCATCGGCACGTCGAGCTGCGTCGATGTCTTCGGTTGAATCGTTGAACGACATCAGCGACGCCCCGCGCTGGTCGAGCGGTGTGGTGCTCACATCGAGCCAGCGATAGTCACCGGTCGCAGTCACAATCCGTAGGCGCCCGTGAATACCCTCGTGGTTCGCAGCCCCGGTGATCAACGCGTCGAGGAACTCGTCCTTGCCGACGCTGTCGATTCGCTCGAGCCAACCCTCGCCACTCGCCTCAGCGGCGGGTTGGCCAGTGATCTCGGTCCATCGCTCGTTGACATCTGTCATGGTCGTGCTTCCGACCAATCGAGCCATGCCGCGTGGGCTCCGAGCGATGAGATCACGAATCTGCCGTGCTTGTTCGTGAGCGGCTGAAACCTCGATCTTCGCGAGGACCACTTGCCCAGTCGCTGCATCCTGGGACCAGCATTGGAAGTCGAGGCCTCGCAGCACACCTCGGGCACGA
Source organism: uncultured Acidimicrobiales bacterium (assembly GCA_905479685.1). Classification (GTDB taxonomy): domain Bacteria; phylum Actinomycetota; class Acidimicrobiia; order Acidimicrobiales; family SHLQ01; genus SHLQ01. The sequence goes on along the minus strand of CAJQNJ010000008.1, from coordinate 60,017 downwards.
ACCTGAAAGGAACGCTGCGTCGAACGACCCGATCGGGCGGTCCGGAGTGCGTCATCGAGAAGTGGGCTATCACCTGGGTCAGCGAGCAGGTCTATGACCGAAAGGTCCGCCGCGTCGTCCACACCGAGGCCGATGAGTGTCGAAGCCGAATCGTTGATGGCGACGATTTGATTGCTCGATCCGATGACCATCAGCCCGAAGGGAACAGCGAGCAGGGTCGCGATGGTCTCATCGGTGAGTTGCGGGGTGGTGTTCGGAACAGTCATGAGGCGAGTTTTCGTGCGTGCGGACGGGGGGACTCGAACCCCCAAGCCCTTTCGGACACCAGGACCTAAACCTGGCGCGTCTGCCAGTTCCGCCACGTCCGCAGAACCTTCGCACAGACTACAGGGCTTACTCACGCTGGGTAGACCTCTGATCGCAGAGATGTTGATCGAAATCTGCCAGGAGACCGCTCGACAGAAGCGCCCGGTGTCCGATGGGTAGCGGTAGCCTCAAACCTGCCTGCGCAGTGGAAATATCTGTGCGGTCACGTTGTTGGGTGAGACCACAACATCTCACCACCCAGACACAGGAGAACAATGGGCATCGAACTTCCCGGCACGTCATATTCAGCCTCGCTCACCGAGGACGTGTCGCGTATGGACATCTACAACCGCCTCCTGCGCGACCGCATCGTGTTCCTCGGAACCGATGTGAACGATGAGATTGCCAATTTCATCACCGCTCAGATGCTTCACCTCGAGAGTCAGGATCCAGAAAAGGACATCTGGCTCTACATCAACTCACCCGGCGGCTCGGTCACGTCGGGCATGGCGATCTACGACACCATGCAATTCGTGAGCCCAGATGTCGGCACGATCTGCATGGGTCTCGGTGCGTCGATGGGGCAGTTCTTGCTCGGCGCTGGAGCAAAGGGTAAGCGATATGCCCTCCCACACGCGCGAATCATGATGCACCAGCCACTCGGTGGCGTTCAGGGTCAGGCGAGCGACATCGCAATCCAGGCTGAGCAGATGGCTGCGACCAAGAAACTGTTGCAGGCACTCATCGCCGAGCACACGGGGCAAGATGTCGATCAGATCGAGAAGGACTCTGACCGCGACCGTTGGTTCACGGCAGCAGAAGCCAAGGAATACGGCATCATCGACAAGGTGATCACTTCACGCGGTGACATGAGCTGAGTTTCCCGCTCGTTCCTGTTTCCCACTTCGCTCCCGGCAATCGCATCGTCGCTTCGCTAACTACGATTCTGTGAAGCCCCGCGTGCTCCGGTGGCACCTGCTGCTGCACAGATTTCCAAACGAGTTTCTGTGAAGGCTGAGGTGCCAATGTGACACGTTCGGCTGCACAGATTCTCTCGCTGGAGGGTCTGTCGCGTTCGGCTGGTCGGACCCCGCTGTCTCGGACCCCGCTGTCTCGGTTGTGTTCAGCTTCGCTGTGGCGGTTGTTCCAGGAAGACGTGAACCTCTCTACGCAAGAAGGAATCGCATCAGGCGAGAGGGGAGTGAGCCGGAGGCGATCGACCATGTCGGTTTCCGGGGTTCTCGACCGGAAGTGTCGAGGAGTTGCAGTCCCGACGTGTTATTGCGCTGCTTCGGCTCTGGCGCGTAAGTCGGCGACGCCTTCAGCGAGTGTGGGGTACTTGAAGAGCGCGCTGCCGCTGATCAACACATTCGCACCCGCAGCTGCGGCGCCTGCGATCGTGTCCTTGCTGATACCACCGTCGACTTCGAGGTCGATGTCGTGGCCGCTCGCGTCGAGCATGGCCCGGGTGGCGGCAATTTTCGGCTCCATCGTGGCGATGTACTTCTGGCCTCCGAAGCCGGGGTTCACGGTCATGATCAACACCATCTCGATCAGATCGAGGATGTTTTCGAGTGCATCGATGGGCGTCGAGGGATTCAGGGCCACGGCAGCGTTGCCGCCCAGATCTGCGATGTTCGCGAGCGTTCGATGGAGATGCGTCGACGTCTCGGCATGCACGATCAGCAGATCGCAGCCAGCGTCGATGTACTGCTTGGCGAGCAGGTCGGGGTCGACGACCATCAGATGCGCTTCGAATCGCACGTCGGTGTGTGGTCGGCACGCGGCGATGACGTCGGGCCCGAAGGTGAGATTTGGGACGAAGTTTCCGTCCATGACATCCCACTGAATTCGGTCGACTCCAGCTTCTCCCAGTCGACGGCATTCGTCTCCGAGGTTCGAGAAGTCGGCGGGGAGTACAGAAGGAACGATTTCGATCCGGCGGGTCATGGGTCGCGACCCTAGAGCGTGCGCATCTTCGAGAACGTATCCTGCGTCGGTGACTTCATCTCGCCGTCCGCCGCCCCGGACCTCGTCATCGACCCCTGTCGATTTGGTCCTCGAGGGTCCTGCGAACGGCGGGGCGTCAGTTGCCCGTGACGCCATGGGGCGCGTCGTCTTTTGTGACGGTGGACTGCCAGGCGAGACGGTTCGGGTGGCGCTCGACATCGAGAAGAAGCGGTTTGCCCGTGGTCGCGTCGTCGAGGTGCTCGACGAGTCGCCGGGGCGTGTGGAGCCAACGTGTCCCACCCACCGAAGAGGCTGTGGTGGATGCGATCTGGCGCATGCGACGAAGGCGCTCCAACACGAGATCAAGCGTCGAGTTGTTTCGGACGCGCTCGTGCGGATCGCCCGGTGTGCACCAGACGACATCGAACGTCTGCTCGGCACACCGTCTGGCGCAGGCGATATCGACCCGTACGGGTACCGGACGACCGTTCGGGCTGCCATCAACGACGGACGCGCTGGATATCGAAAGCGCGCAAGTCACGAAGTCGTTGCAGCTTCGCACTGCGGCATCGCACACCCACTCGTCGAGGACATGTTGGTCAACGGTCGATTCGGCCCCGCAGCTGGCCCCGAAGTCGTGTTTCGAGCCAGCGCGAGCACAGGTGAGCGCTGCGCGCTGGTCGACGGTGACGTGGGTGATGTCGAGTTGCCCGATGACGTGTTGGTCACGAGTCGAGATGAGCTCGCAGCGGGGCGTCGCGTGTCGATGATCGAACGTGCGGCAGGTCGAGATTGGCAGGTGTCGATCGACTCGTTCTTTCAGGCTGGACCGACCATCGCAACTGCGTTGGTGGCATCGGTAGCGGCGGCTGCTGGCCAGATCAGCGGGTTGCGGGTCGTCGATGCGTACGGAGGCATCGGACTGTTCGGAGGAACCGTCGCGTCGACCGCCTCGGACATCTGGAGCGTCGAACGGTCAGGAAGCTCCACGAGAGATGCACGACGGAATCTCGCCGAACTGCCTGCCACAGTCGTCGAATGCGCTGTGGAGGAATGGCCTGGCGTCGCGGCCGACGTGGTGATTGCCGACCCGGCGCGTTCTGGACTCGGCAAGGATGGAGTTACGGCGCTGATCACATGCGCAGCACGACGCTTCGTACTCGTCAGTTGCGATACGGGCTCCTTGGGACGCGACGTCGGACTCCTTCGCGAGCATGGCTACACGATCGACTCGATCGAGATCGTCGACGCGTTCCCGGACACGAGCCACGTGGAGACAATCGTCGGTCTCGTGCGCGACTGAAATCGTCTTCTTCGACGACCAAACGGGGGTCGGATGGCCCATCAGCGACCACCGGTGTGAGTTCTACTCTCGAATTCGGATGTCTGGAGTGTCTCTGGGCGTGTAGGAGGGAAGATGCGGCTCGAGGTCAAGACAGACGGCTCGGCAAGGGTCGTTGCGCTGGCTGTCCAGGCCCCTGACGCGACCGTGCGAGATCTTGCGCTCGCACTTGGTTTCGATGGTGATGTTGCGCTGTCCATCGATGGCACGATTCGTGGTCACGCGGTCGCTCTTGGGGATGTTCCCCTTGTCGATGGTTCCGTCGTCACGCCTGCCCATATGGCCGAACAGCCGTCACCAGAGTTCGATACCACCGTGCTCGGTGTGGTTGGCGGTACGGATACCGGGTCGATGTGTCACGTGGATCTGAGGGAGAGCACGACTGTCGGCAGGGGTGCGGCGAACGACCTGCCGATCGACAACACAAGTGTTTCTACCTCTCACGCGGTTGTGAGGCGCACGAACGAGGGCGCCATCGAGATAGAAGATCTGAACTCACGCAATGGAACGTGGATCGACGGGTCGAGCATCGCTGGTCCTACTGAGCTGCCGGTCGACGCACGTGTACGACTCGGGTCATCTTCGGTGGTCGTTCGGCGGATGCATTCCGACGATCGCCCGGTCGCGACGACGCCCGGCCACGCAGACGCATCTGGGCACATCCTCGTCAACCGTCCACCACGCCCACCAGTGCTCGAACCGCCCGCAGCGATCGTGCTGCCCGGCGCGATGGAGCAGCGGACGAATCCCACGTTGACCATCGTCTCCCTTCTCGTGCCGGTTGTGTTTGCGGCCGTGATGGTGGTGGCTCTTGGGTCGTGGCGATACGCGATCTTCGGACTTCTCTCTCCGGTGATGGCAATCGGGAATTGGCTGACGGGAAGACGTCGGGTTCGCGCGGAGCGGAAACGTGACCATCGAACACACCGCGACGCGCTCCTCGCCGTCGAGCGAGATCTGCGGAGCGCCTCGGAGGCCGAACGGCAACGGCGACGCTCGTTCGGGCCGGATCTTCTCGAGATACGACGCCGGGTCGAAGTCCCCTCGATACAACTCTGGGAGCGTCGTTTCGATGCTGCGGACGCAATGAACGTTCGCCTGGGCATGGGGGAGTCGCCGTGGGATCTTCGGACCGACCCAGCAGACCTCGCGTCGGTGCCGCACGATGTTCGAGCAACACTCGAGGCCGAGCGATCATTGCAGGACATCGAAGTTCTGGTCGACCTCACAAATGGACCGGTGGGGTTCATCGGCGACGCGAGTCGTGCCGAGGCCGCCGCCCGCTCGGCACTTCTTCAGCTGGCAACGCACCATGGGCCAGCCGATATCGAGATCGCAGTCCTCACAACCCCCGAACGCATCGAGTCGTGGGCGTGGACACAATGGTTGCCGCATTGCGCAACCACCGGTGGTGGCGCCCGTGTGCTCGCTGGTGAAGCCGCCGCAGGTTTTGCGTCGAGGCTGCTCGATCGAGCGGGCACCGACAAGCGTCGTACAGCTCCGGGATGTCTTCTGGTCGTCGACGATGTCCAGCTTCTCCATGGACGATCGAGTCCGGCCCGGCGATGCCTCGAGATGGTCGATCAACGCGTGTTCGGCATTGTTGTGGCGAGCACGACGGATCAGCTGCCGTCCTCGATACATCTCGTGGCCCAGTTCGATGCCACCGACGGGGCCTTCTCGATGCGCGAGCCTGGGCGGCCCGAGACAGAATCGACCGGCATCAGCGATTCGGTGCCCCGTGAAGTCGCGCTCGATCTCTCGCGCGCGATGGCCAGATTCGAAGATCCTGACTGCCACCTGTCGGCCGGGTCTCTCGCGGACGAGGTGCGACATGGCGAGCTGTTCGAGCATGGTCTGGGGTCACCGGAGATCCTGGCCCGCTGGCGAACGAACAAGACGCTCGGGGTGCTGCGGGCAGAGATCGGACTTGGCGAGAGCGGCGTGACGTGCATCGACCTGGTTGCCGATGGGCCCCATGGCCTCATCGCCGGCACAACCGGTGCAGGTAAGTCCGAATTCCTTCGGACGATGATCGTCGGATTGGCATCCAACCACGATCCAGACGACGTCGTCTTCGTGCTGATCGACTACAAGGGCGGGTCAGCCTTCGATCGTTGCGCAGCGTTGCCCCATGTCGTGGGCATCGTCACCGATCTCGACGCACACCTCGCCGAGCGTGCGCTCCAGTCTCTCGAAGCCGAGCTCACCAACCGCGAGCGAGTGCTCCGCACGGCTGAGGCAACCGACATCGACGACTACCGTCGAATCGGCTCTCCCGCCGGCGCGATTCCCCGACTCGTCGTAGCCGTCGACGAATTCGCAACGCTGCGCAACGAGCTGCCCGAGTTCGTGACATCTCTGGTGGGTATCGCACAACGTGGACGCAGCCTCGGGGTGCACCTCATCCTCGCTACGCAACGTCCATCGGGTGCTGTCGATGCAAACATCCGGGCGAACACAAACCTCCGCGTGGCGTTTCGAGTGCAGCACGCCGGTGACTCCAGTGATGTGATCGATGTAGCGTCGGCCGTTGATATCCCTCGTTCGAACCCTGGCCGAGCCTTTGTACGGCGGGGTTCCGGCGATCTCGATGTGGTTCAGACCGCATACATCTCTGGGCCCGCCGATCCGACGGCGGCACGAGTTCGAGTTGCCGACGTTCAGCTCGGTCAAGGGCTCGACCCTGTATTCGAACGACTACCGGGGACAGGAGAGGACACCGAGCTCGATCGTCTCGTAGCGACCATCGTTGACGCTGCGGGCGACCGTTTCACACCTCGCCGGCCGTGGCTCGAGCCGCTCCCCGCTGTTGTGACGATGGGCGATCTCGAACAGCTCGAGAGCGATGACGATGGTGATGTCGTGGCTGTCGCGCTCGGCGATGATCCGTCGAACCAGCGGCGGATGATTCGCAGTTGGAATCCCGCCACTGGCCACCTCGGCATAGCGGGTGTTCCTGGAAGCGGAGTGACGACAACGATCCGGAGCCTGCTGTGTGCGCTCGCGCTTCACGACCCCCAGCCCTGGGTCTTCGCCTCCGATCACGCCGCGGGAGGGCTCTCGGGTATCGACGAGTTCCCACATGTCTCGTGTTGCCTGCAGCCAGGCGAATCCGAATTGCACGATCGACTCCTCTCGTTTCTCGAGACTGAGCTCGAGGCGCGTCGCGACGTGACCATGGTCGAGGTCGCGTCGCTCCCGCTGATCGTGATTGCGGTTGATGGGGTGGCCGCGTTCTGGGATTCCGTGGGTGCAGAACCCGGGACGTCGAGTGGTGAACTCTTGGCTCGAGTGGCGCGTGACGGCCCGGCCCTGCGAATGGTCATGCTGCTCGGCGTCACCCGTTGGGCCGAGCTTCCGCGAGCGGTGCGCCCTCATGTACGCCAGCACATCACGCTCGAACAATCAGACCCGACCGACTATGCGTCGTTGGGTGTCAGAGGAAGATCGATACCGACATTCTGCCCGGGACGCGCGCTTGTTGGCCCCGACGCCATGGTGTCCCAGATCGTGAACTGGGAACGCTTCATCGCCGTATCCAGTCTCAGAGCGACATCGTCGCCACCCATCATCGATGCGTTGACGACATCGATCGACCGAGGGCAGCTTGGCGCAGCGAGGGTCGGTCCTGGCCTGCAACTGCCCATCGGGATCACCGACACAACCCGTGCCGACGCGCTCCTGACCATCCGACCCGGAGATCATGCCGTCGTGGCTGGACCTCCTGGCAGCGGCCGCACAACAGCCTTGACCGTCATGGCATCAAAACTGCGAGCCGCCGCACCAGAACTCGTGCTGGTCGCCATCACCCCCGAGGATGGTGGTCGGCTGCTCGATGATCCGTCGTTTGACGCCGGAGGTACACCGGACGATGTCGAGCATGTCGTTCGGATGGCAGCCGAGGATGATCGGCGTTGGGTGGTCATCGTCGACGATGCCGATCGAATCGATCTGGAGGGTGGGCCGCTTTTCGACCTTGCACGCAATGCCCCAACGCACGTGACGATCATTGCGAGTCTCCGGACCTCGGTCGGACGCCAGGCCTTCGGACATTGGACCCGTTTCGTCCGAACCGCTGGCACCGGTGTCGTGTTACAGCCCGAGAACGCCTCCGATGGTGAACTGCTCGGAGTGCGTCTCCCGCGCCACGTGCTCTCGGCGAAGATCCCCGGTCGCGGGTACTTGGTTGGCGCGGGTACCGCCGTGCTCGTGCAGCTCGCGCAGTAGCTGCTGGCTCAGCTCGGAATCTCGAGGAATCGAACGATTGCTTCGACGTAGACCTCGGCACATCTGACGAGTTCATCGACCTCGACGAACTCGTCTCGTTGATGTGCGATCCACTTGCCTCCCGGGCCGTAAACGACGACCGGAAGGCCAGCGTCTCGCCAGAGAATGGTGCCGTCGGTCGTGCCCGGGACTCCGCCATACACGGGTTCCTCGCCTGTGACTGCGGCGTGTGCTTGTGCAACGGCTGTCACCACGGGGTGGTCGATCGGCGTGTCGGTCGGGGGGCGATCGACGATGATCGTGAAGGTGATGCCGACGCCGAGCGCTTCCTCGATCTCGGTTGCCGTATCGCGAAGCCTCTGGAGGAGTACGGCATGATCAATACCTGGGATGGTTCGAATGTCGTAGGTGAGGATCGATTCGCCAGGGATCACGTTCAGCTGAGGCAACGTGCCCGCAGAGATGTGTGTCGGCGTGAGGTATGCGAGTCCGAGTTGGGGATGATCGCCGTGCGCGCGTTGAAGGTCCGCTTCGATCTGTTGTGCCTGGGCAATGAAGCTGCTTGCAGCCGAGATCGGGTTGCGGCCCTGATGTGGCATCGCACCATGTGCCATGGTTCCCGTGATGTCGATTCGTAGTCGAATCGCTCCCTTCTGCGTGTTGCAGACTTCGCCTCCTTCGGGCTCACACACGATGGCCCCAGCGACACCTTCTGCGTGCCCCTTCGCCACGAAGTCGTGAACGCCGATCATCATCTCTTCCTCGTCGCAGAGGATGGCGAGCATGACCGTCCCTGGGAACGGTCCACCGAGTTCGACCGCACGCGCGGCGTGCATGAACGCTGCGACGCCACCTTTCATGTCGGCCGATCCTCGTCCATAGAGCTTGCCGTCCTCGATTTCGGCCCCGAACGGGTCGTACGTCCATGCAGTGGCATCACCTTCGGTGACCACATCTGTGTGACCTTCGAACAGCAGGCAGGGTCCAGGTAGGCCTCCGTCGATGCGCACGATCGCGTTTGGCCGTCCGGGCGCAACCTCTTCCAGCTGTACCTCCCAGCCGAACTCGGCAGCTTGTTCGACGACGACGGCGACCGCCGACGCCTCGCTTCTGCCCAGTTCGGGCTGGTTCACGCTCGGAGCGCGAACCAGCCGTTGGGTGAGCGAGATGACGCCGTCCCTGTCGAGCGAGGATCTGCGGCTATGAGTTGATCGCGAGCTGGGTGACATCGAGGGAACCCGGGAGGTTGACTTCATATCCGGTGAGCCCGGTCTTGGAGACCGAGAGCTGCGGGAGGTTGAAGATCCAAGCATCGGCAGCTTGCGCGGTGATCTCTTCGAGCACCTGGGTGTAGAGGGCGTTCCGGGTGTCTTCGTCAGGCTCGGAATCTGCCTGCTCCAACAGCGGCGCAACGCTCGGGCTGTCGTTGCCCCAGTAGTACTCGGCGTTGCCATACTGCGCGAGGTCGAGGGGTTCGACGTGTGCAACGATCGACATGTCGAAGTCGTAATTTGCAAAGACGTCTTCGAGCCAGACCCCCCACTCGACGTTGGTGATGTTGGCCGTGATACCGACCTCGCCGAGCTGGCTGGCGATGATCTCACCACCACGTGACGCATAGGAAGGCGGTGGGAGGACCATCTCGACGGTGAGGTCGGTTGCTCCCGCTTCTTCGAGCAACTCTCGTGCCCGGTCCGGGTCGTAGTCGTACACACCGGTGAGGTCTTCGTACCAGGGGTCCAGAGGCGTCGAGAATGTCCCGATCGGCACGCCATACCCGGCATACGCGAGGTCGATCACTGCTTGGCGGTCGATCGCGTGGCTGACAGCTTGGCGGACAAGGACATCGTCGAAGGGTGCTCGTCGACCGTTGAGTGACACCGTGACCTCTCCGAACGTGAGACCCGTTTGCACCGTGAAACGATCGTCTGACTCGAAGGCTTCGAGGAGCTCGGGAGCCGATACGCCAGCGACCAAGTCCAATTGATCGCCGAGCATTGCATTGTTGAGCGCGTTCGGATCGGTGATGTATCGGAACGTGACCGTCTCGAGCAAGGCCGGATCACCCCAGTAGTCATCGGACCTGTTGAGAACGATCGAGTCGCCGACGTTCCACTCGCCGAACTGGAATGGGCCTGACCCGTCAGCACTGTTCTCGATCGAGTCCATCGAGGCCTCGTTGAGAATGGCGCCCTGTCCTTGCGTCATGAAGAACAGCAGGCTCGCGCTCACCTGGCTGAGCGTCACCTCGACAGTGGAGTCGTCCACCGCCGTAACACCGCTGATGGGAGCGAAGGTCGAGTTGAACGGATGTTCCTCGTTGCTGGTCACGTTGGTGATCGAGAACACGACATCTTCAGCGGTCAGGGGGTCCCCGCTGTGGAACGTGACGCCGTCTTGCAGGTTGAAGGTGTAGGTCAGGCCGTCTTCGCTCACGTCCCAACTGTCTGCGAGTAGGCCGGTGATCGAACCATCGGGTTGGAGACGAACCAGTGTCTCGTAGACGTTGTACAGCAACACCTGGGGAATGGCGGCCGCTGGGCTCGCCGTCAGGTCGAGTGTGGGTGGCTCGAGCTGGAGTCCGATGAAGGCTTCAGTCGCCTGTGACTCCGGCGCCGCCGTTGTCGATGTCGTAGTCGGCGGCAGCGTGGTCGTCGTCTCGGGCTCGGCATCGGTTTCGGTCGGCGCGGTCGTTTCGGCCGGATCATCCGACGGACTCGCGGTGTCGGTGTCTTCGCCACACGCAGCGGCGACCAACGCCAGTGCGAGCAGCAGTGCAAGCAATGATCGAACTCTCATCTCAAGTACCCCAATCTCACATACGTACCCCATGAACGCATGTGGGCGCGACGCTAACAGGTCGAATTCGATCACTCGCCTCCGATGACCCGGCCTCGGGTCATTCGGTTCGTTTCAGCTCGGCGGTGGTCGATCCACGTTCAGCGCGCTCCCAGTCGCTGCAACCGCCCCGTCCAGTCGCGGAATCGCCGCAACCAACTGCTGTGTGTAGGTCTCCTTCGGATTGCCGAAGACAGTTCCCACCGGGCCCTGTTCGACAATCCTGCCGCCGTCGAGGACGATCACCCGTTCGCAGATTTCATGCACCACGGACAGGTCGTGCGAGATGAACACGAGTGTGAGGTCGAATTGTTCTTTGAGATTTCGAAGAAGGTCCAGGGTCACCGTTTGGACCGACATGTCGAGCGCGCTGACAGGTTCGTCGGCAACGAGCAAGCGAGGGCCTGGGGCGAGGGCTCGGGCGATCGCGATGCGCTGACGTTGTCCGCCCGAGAACTCGTGTGGGTATCGGTCGAGAACGTCGGCCGGCATCGCGACGGCGTCGAGCAGCGACCGGACACGCGACTGATGATCACCATCGTGTCCCAACGACCGAAGGGGTTCGGCGACGATGTCACCGATCTTCATTCGAGGATCGAGAGAGCCCATCGGGTCCTGAAAAACCATCTGCACGACATCGCGGAGCGGCCGAAGGTTCTTGGTTCCTGACACATCGATGCCGGCGACCGAGATGTCGCCCTCGGTTGGCTTGGTGAGGCCCACCATCATTCTGGCCAGCGTTGACTTGCCAGATCCGGACTCGCCGACGATGCCGAACGTCTCTCCCTCATGGACCTTCAACGAAACGTCATCGACCGCATGGATCATGGGTGGGGAATCTCGGATGCTTGTGCGGCGCAGGCGGTAGGTCTTACGGAGATGGTTGATGTCCACGATGGCGTCGCTCTCCGGTTCGTTCGAAGGGGGCTTCGCGGGTGCGCTGATTGCTCGGCTCATCGGTGGAACGGAGTCGACGAGTTGGGCTGTGTACGAATTCGATGGGGATCCGAACACGTGCGCCGTGCGCCCAGACTCGACGATGTATCCATCTCGCATCACGATCACGTCGTTGGTGATGGAAGCAACGACTGGAAGGTCGTGGGTGATGAGGATGAGGGCGGCATCGTTTGATACCACTTGGTCGCGGAGCACCTGGAGAACCTGGGCTTGAACAGTGACATCCAAAGCCGTCGTGGGCTCGTCGGCGACGACCAGTTGAGGTCCGCAGGCGAGCGCCATTGCGATCATGGCGCGCTGGCGCTGTCCCCCCGAGAGTTCATGGGGGAATGAACGAGCGCGTCGGTCTGGTTGATCGATTCCCACTCGGTCGAGGAGTTCGGTCGCCACGGTCATCGCGTCGCTCTTCGCAATTCCCTCATGTCGTCGAAGCGCCTCAACGACCTGCTTGCCCACACGCATGACCGGATTGAGTGCAGTCATCGGTTCCTGGAAGATCATCGAGATCGCGTTTCCTCGAATCGATGACATCGCTTGCTCGTCGAGGTCCAAGAGGTTCCGGTCATCGAACACAATTCGTCCGGATGGGACGAGATTCTCCCCCAACAGGCCCATGATCGACAGGGCCGTGATCGTCTTACCCGAGCCCGATTCCCCGATGATCCCGAGTCGCTGCCCCGCGTCGATGGAGAACGAGACATCGCGTACGAGTGGTGTTCCATCGACTTCGATGCTCAACCCCTCGACATCGAGCAGGCGGCTGCTCATCCCCGACTGACCTCGAGGCGAGGATCCAGAGCGTCTCGAACCCCGTCACCAAGCAGGTTGAAACCAAGAACGGTGAGGGCGATCGCCAGTCCTGGCCAGATCGCCAACCGAGGGGTGAGTTGCACGAACGTCTGTGCATCGCGCAGGCTGCGGCCCCACGACGGAGTGGGTGGTTGGGTTCCGATTCCGATGAACGACAATGCTGCTTCGGCCAGAATCGCAAGCGAGAACAGCACCGTCATCTGGACGATGAGGACGGATGCGATGTTCGGCAAGACGTGGCGCACGAAGATGAACGTCGAGTTCCGACCGTATGCCCGAGCCGCCACGACATAATCCCGCTCGAAGATCGAGAGTGACGCCCCCCGCGTGACCCGCGCAACGATCGGTATGTAAGCGATTCCGATGGCCACCATCGCCGACGCCGTTCCGGGGCTGACCGCCGCAACGAGCAGGATCGCCAAGAGCACTGGCGGGAACGCGTAGATCACGTCGGAGATTCGCATGATGACGTCTTCGACCCACCCTCGACGCGCCGCCGCGAATCCGCCGATCGGAATGCCGATCAAGATGGCGATCAGCACTGCCAGGATTCCAACGAAGAGCGCCGTTTGTGCTCCAACCATGATCTGGCTGAGGAGGTCGCGACCGAACTGATCGGTGCCGAGGACGTGTCCTTGTTCGCCGAGCGGTAACAGTCGTTTGTTCGCGTCTACGAGCTCGGGGTCGAACGGTGTCCAGAAGAATGAAACGATCGCGGTCGCAGCAACCCCCGTCACGATCGCGAGCCCGATCTGGAAGTTGAGGCGGCGCCAACGACTCCTCGAGCCCGTGGATGGGGGTGGCGGCGTAACGCTCGACGGGCTGGTCATTGTTGGCGGACCCTTGGGTCGATGACCCGGTAGCTCAGATCGACCAACAAATTGATCGTGAGGATGAAGGCGACGATGACGAATGCACCGCCCTGGACCAGCGGTAGGTCACGACCGGTGATGCCATCGAGCAACATGCGTCCGAGTCCCGGCAAGACGAAAACGGTTTCGATGATGACCGTGCCGCTCAACAATGCAGCGAACTGCAGGCCAAGGATGGTCAACACAGGAATAGCAGCGTTGCGAAGGCCGTGGCGCCACAACGCCTGGGACTTGGAGAGGCCCTTTGATCGGGCGGTGCGGATGTACTCCTCTCGAAGCGTCTCGAGCACCGCTGACCGTACGTACCGAGTGATGATCGAACTCTGGACGATGGCCAGGGAGAACGCAGGCAGGATCAACGCCCGGAGCGATTGGCTCACCGATTCATCCCATCCGGGGAAACCGCTTGCCGGAAACCAGCTGTTGTTGATTGCGAAGACCGTTATCAGCATGAGGCCCGCCCAAAATGCTGGAATGGCCAGCCCGAGTTGGCTCAGTACCGAGACGACCGTGTCGCCCAACGTTCTGTGTCGGGCCGCAGCGAAGACGCCGAGCGGAAACGAGATGAGGGTGGTCATCGTCAGCGCCATCAACGCGAGTGGCAGGGTCACCGCAAGACGGTCGGCGATCTGTGGGCCGATGGGTTGTCCGGTGAACACGCTCTCACCAAGGTCACCGCGGATCATCCCGGTGAACCAGTCCAGGTACTGCACGACCAGCGGGCGGTCGAGACCGAGCTCGGATCGCAACACGGCAACAGACTCTGGGGTGGCTTGCGTGCCGAGCATCACGGTGGCTGGATCGCCCGGAAGAACCGACATCACGACAAAGACGAGGATCGACGCAAGGATGAGACTGAAGGCGTACACGCCAATGCGTCTGATCACATACATAGAGAAGACGTGACTATCACACTTCGTCGTTCGATTTCCTGTCGACGTATTCGCGTCGAGGCCTTCTCGACGCCGCTGATCGTGGACCGGCGGACCACCGAAGCCGTCGTCTAGTGTCACCCACATGGCAGCCTTCGAAACGTACCGAAATCTGTTCGATCTGACCGGCAAGAGGGCAATCGTCATTGGCGCGGGGAGCGGAATCGGCGAGGCGGGTGCGCTCGCGCTCGCCGCGCACGGAGCCGAAGTGTTGTGTGCCGATCTGTCCGCTGACGCTGCCGAGCGTGTGGCCGCCGAGATCACGAGTAATGGTGCCGCCGCATCTGCTGCGACGGTCGATGCCGGCGACTCGACCTCACTTGCTGCGATGTACGAGGGATTCGGTCCGCCCGACATCGTGATCCACACGCCAGCGATCAATGTGAGAAAGCGGTTGCTCGACGTGTCCGAAGAGGAGTTCCAGCGGGTCATGTCGCTCAACATGCTCGGGACTTTTCATTCGGTGACGATGGCGGGCCGGATGATGGTCGACAACGGCGGGGGTTCGATCGTTGCGATCTCGTCGATCCGCTCGCAGGTCGTCGAGCCTGGGCAGGGTGTCTATGCGGCCACGAAGGCCGGTGTCCTCCAGATGATTCGCACGCTCGCGGCCGAGCTTGGTCCGATGAACGTTCGTGCGAACGCGCTTGCGCCTGGTGTCGTCGAGACGCCACTCACGACGCAGATCACCTCGCAACCAGACTGGTACAACGCCTACGCCACGAAGAGCGCCCTCGGTCGATGGGCGCAGCCGATCGAGCTTGCGGGGCCGATCGTCTACCTCGCTTCGGACGCAGCAAGCTTCGTCACTGGATCACTTCTCGTGGTCGATGGCGGTTGGCTCGCGATCGACGGCCGATTCGACCCACCGCTCTAGAGGGAGACGACGTATGCACCTCATCGATGGAGGGACCCTCACATCGGTGTCGGGGATCAAGGTCGGGCATTGGTCCGATTCGGATGCGATGACCGGCTGCACGGTGATCGATCTTCCTGAACCGAACATCGTTTCTGGTGAGACCCGCGGTGCGGCTCCTGGATCTCGCGAAACCGCCCTGCTCGAACCGGGTATGTCTGTCGAGCAGGCACAAGCGTTCGTGCTTGCGGGAGGAAGCGCCTTCGGACTCGCATGTGTCGACGGGGTCATGCACGCCCTCGAGACCGATGGTCGTGGATTCCCAACGCCATGGGGGAGTGTTCCGATCGTTCCTGCAGCGGCGCTCTTCGACCTGGGTGTGGGCTCCGCATCGGTCCGACCAACGGCCGAGCACGGGGCAATTGCGTACCGAGCAGCGACCGATGCGCCGGTGGAGCAGGGAATGGTCGGAGCAGCGACAGGGGCGACCATCTCGAAGTGGCGCGGTGCGCCGGGTCCGGGCGGAATCGGCTCAGCGGCTGTGCGAGTGGGAAACGCAACGGTTGCCGCGCTCATCGCAGTGAACGCGCTCGGAGATGCGTTTTCGCTCGAAGGCGAATCGCTCACCGGTGGACCTCACGTTCCGGGCTCGTTGGCAACCGCCCCGCCGGTGGGCCAGAACACCTCGCTCGTCGTGGTGGCGACCGATGCCGCATTGAGTCGTTCCGAACTGGGGCGACTGTCTGTGCGAGCGCACGACGCGCTGGGCGCATGTCTGCGGCCGGCTCATACGAGTTTCGATGGGGACACGTGCTTCGTGGTCTCGACCGGGACCGCGTCTGCGCCGATCCACGATGTTGCCGAGGCCGCCTTTGCTGCGGTCGGCAGATCGATCGAGTACGCAGTCACGAACACGGCTTGCTGAATCTTCCATCCACGTGAGCCGACGTGATCGAGCATGCTGACGGTCCGCTCGGAGTAAGCCGTGGTTGACATTTGATGCCGTGATACAACATGATGAATACCGAAAAAGCATGAAACAATACGAAAAGTAGAGGTAGAGGACATGGCATTTATCGGCGGCAATCTCGATGACATCGAACGCAGCGCAGCACGCCTGGCAGATTCGGGGTCGATGGCACGATCCGCTGGTGCCGAAACCCACGCCGCTGTGCTGGCGTTGTCCGAAGTGGTCCACGAGGCAATGTCGAGGCTGTTGTCGAATTTCGAATCGATCGCAGACACGTTGACCGCAGATATCTCCCAGTCACACGCGGTGCTGGCGGGGTCGGATTGGCACGGCCTGTCGCGCGAGAATGCATTGCTCGTGAAAGAACAGCTGCAGGCGCAGGTGAACAGTGTCCTCGGTGGCGCGACTGCGAACCTGGCTTCGGAAAAGACAGCCTTCATCGCGAGGGCACAAACACTGGTCGACAATGTGCACACCGAGTTCCAGAACGTGATGGGTGAGGTCGAGAACGAGTACCTCTCCCTTGCCGAGGCGTCGCGACGAACACGCGAGAATCTCGCACTTGCAGATCAGACCATCGCCACGCCGTAGATCGTGCGAAATGTCGAACAGTTGAACGAGTGATCGGTGCTCAAAGTTCCCTGCAAACGGGCGAAATGTGATTGTTGGGTCCATCACGCATCGTGCTACGTTGCCCGAATCGGGCTCCTGATGACGCGTGTCGAAGAGGGGATAGTCGAATGGTCGAAGACGTCCAAGAGTTCTACCTTGGCGGTGAGCTCGCTGGCTGATGGGCGGTTGGCCACGTTCCGACACATCCGGGTAGCTGCGATCGCCTCTGCACTCTCTCTCCTCGCTGTCGGTTGTTCTAGCGGCAATGACACGAGCGAACCCATCGAGGAAGCACCGACGTCAACGCCGATCTCGACGTCGACCTCGACGTCGGCAGCTGTCGTCCCGGGCGCTTCATCGGAGGACACTGCACCGCCGACGACGCTCGACAGTATCGTCGCCGGTTTCGGCGTGAATCAGGAGACGATTCGCGTCGGACTTTCTCTTGATCTCAGCGGCCCGCTGAGTGGGGTCGATTCCTTCGTGCTCGATGCACAGATTGCGTACTTCGATGCGGTCAATGCATCGGGTGGCATTGGTGGGCGCATGGTGGACGTCGTTGCTCTGGATCATGCCTCCGACGTCGACGCTCACATCGACAACGTGCGCGAGCTATTAGAGCGGAGCGATCGAGGAGTGGCGCTCATCGCATCGGTCGGCGGCGACGACCTGGCGCAGGCAGTCACCCCGATCCTTGTCGAGGAGGGTGCGATGGGTATCTCGCGCGGGCATGCCGACCTGGGTCGTGTCGCGTCGAGTCACATCGTTCAGCTCGGCGTGAAGACGTGCGTCGATGCCTACATGGGGGCCTCGCGTCTCGCTGAAACAACGTCTGGCGCAGATGACGCCCCGCTGAGCGTCGCCATCGTCAGCCGATCGAACACATTCGGCAACCAGTCCGCACGAGGCGCACGATTGGCATCGGAAGAGGCTGCGCTCGACATCGTGTACGAGTACCGAGGTGACCTTGACGACGTCGGTATCGATGAGGTTGCTGATGGACTCATTCTGAACGAGCCAGACGTGGTTTGGGTCGCCAGTTCGCCCCGGGAGTTGGGCAACGTGTTTCTCGGTGTGGCCGGCTTGAATCGCGCCTGGCGGTGGGGTGGCGCCTTCCAGACGTATGACGCACTTCTGCTCGAGACGTCGATCGCAGCGGCAGTTTCCGAGCTCTATACGCACACCGCGCCGATCGACTTGTTCGACTCGGAGCAATCAACTGATCGTTCCGCACAAATTCGGCGGGCGCTTCCTGACATCGAATACTGGGCGGCCGACAGCGTCTCGTTCGGTTGGCAGCAGGCCGAGCTCGCTCACCAGGCGCTTCTCGCAGCAGCAGATTCGGGGGAGCTCACTCGAGAGAACATCTTGGCGTCACACCGTCCTGAGGCGTCCGATCTTCTGGAAACCAGTTTCTTTGCCGTCGACCACGAGCAAGCGACACTGCGATCGCCGATTTCGCGGGCCGGTAGCGTCGGACTCACTGAGGTTCCGGGCCCCGAGGCTGATCCTGCGTCGGCTCGGAGCGCATGTGCTTCGGGGTCGTAGCAGACAGCGTTGTGACCGCAAGGTTGTCTCGCGTTGGGTTGTCCTCCCCAATACGCTGTCCAGATGTTCATCAATGGTGAGTGGGTCGACGCACGATCGGGCGCAACGTTTGCGGTGATCAATCCGGCGAACGGCGAACATCTTGGCGATGTACCCGACGGAGCCCGGGAGGATGCCGAACTCGCGATCACAGCCGCCGACGCCGCGTTCCACGACTGGTCTATGACGACCGCATACGAACGGGCCGATGTCTTGATGGGTGCGTGGACACTCATGCGCGAGCGAGCTGATGCCCTCGCGCACGTGATGACCGCCGAACAAGGCAAGCCCCTCCGCGCCTCGGCAGCCGAGGTTGCCTACGGAGCGGACTTCATCCGCTGGTTCGCAGAAGAAGCACGGCGCCTGACAGGGGAGTGGCTTCCGTCGGCACGCTCGAACCAACGATTCTTGTCAGTGCAGGCCCCTGTCGGTGTCGTTGCAGCGATCACACCGTGGAACTACCCGATGTCGATGCTCACTCGAAAGATGGCGCCTGCGCTTGCGGCTGGTTGCACCGTCGTGTTGAAACCGGCCGAGGCCACACCGTTGAACGCGCGGGCGATCTTCGAAGTCTTTCATGACGCTGGTGTTCCACCCGGCGTGATCAACATGATCACAACATCACAACCCGCGCCGATCGGTGACGTACTCACGACCGACCCTCGGGTCGCCAAGCTCACGTTCACCGGATCCACGGCTGTTGGACGGGTACTCGCTTCGGCTGCGGGAGGGTCTCTGAAGCGAATCTCGGTCGAATTGGGTGGGCACGCACCCTTCATCGTGATGCCCGACGCCGACCCGGTGCACGCTGCCAAGGGAGCCGCTGCGCTCAAATTCCTCAACGCCGGCCAGGCATGCATCAGCCCGAACCGTATCTACGTGCATCAGGACCATGTGGAGCAATTCACCGCGACGATGGTCGAACGGGTGGAGCGCGTCAAGACAGGGAATGGGTCACACGAGGGCATTGGATGCGGACCTCTGGTCAATGACGCAGCGGTCGCCAAGGTCGAAGCACAGGTCGACGACGCTGTCGCCAAGGGTGCGTCAGCCCTAGTGGGCGGATCCCGCCTCACGGATGGTGAACTCGCCGCAGGCCATTTCTTTGCTCCGACGGTGCTGAGCGGCGTGACTACCGACATGGCCATCTACCGCGAGGAGACATTCGGTCCAGTCGCTCCAATCATCGCGTACGACGATCCGGACACCGTGGTCGATCTTGCGAACGACACGAACTATGGCCTCGCCGCCTATGTGTACACGAACGATCTTTCGACGGCGTTGCGGACCGTAGAGGCTCTGCGGTTCGGGATCATCGGCGTGAACGATGTGAACCCGACGTCGGCGTCTGTGCCCTTTGGTGGCATGAACGACTCCGGACTCGGGCGCGAAGGAGCGCGCGAGGGCCTCCTCGAATATCTCGAGACCAAGACCGCAGGTATCGCCATCTGACCGAAAGCACGCGGACGGTCGTGACGTCCCTGCGAGGAGTATCATCGGACATATGCCAGGAGTTTCGTGGAGCCATCGCCAGCCGACGGATTGGCTCGCGTCAAATGGCCTCTGGTACCCATCGAGTTCCTATCCACATGGTTGGTCCACGAGTGCACTCCCACCGGCTCCCGGCCACGGGGGCATCGGCTCGATCCTGCGCCTCTTCGTCGAGAAGGAACCGATCGAGTCCGGAGCGTCCGCTCCGTCGCCACCCTCGTCGTCGACGGTTGGCAGCGCTTCGAAATCGTCGACGACAGGTCGCCCGTCCAGTTCCGGCCCGGCTTCAGCGTCACAGCCGCCATCATCCTCGGTCGTGCCGACCGGGAGGGGGGTTGCTGATGCCACCGTGACCGAGGTGCCCACCAAGCGTCCTGATTCGCGATCGCTTGCCGAGGCGCCTGGTCCTCGCCCAGCCCTGAACGGAGGCAACACTCCACCACCGCCGGGTCGGCTGAGCCCGACGAACGCCCCTTCGACTCCCGCTACAACACCGGCGCCTCCCGTCACGTCGGCGTCTCCTACTACACCGCCATCTCCCACCCCACCGTCGCCACACTCTGCACTCACCGAACCCTTCGAAGTCATCGCGGGAGACTTCGGTCGGGTCCTCGGGTCGGCGAAGGGCCGGATCGCGCAAGCGATCAACGAGTCAGCCAAGTCCTGAGAGTCGATGCATCAGTGACATCCACCGAATTCGATTTGACCGAGCGATTGTCCGCAACGGCAGGCATGATCACGCTGTCGGGTGCACAAGCGCTCATGCGGGTTCCGATCGATCAACATCGAGTGGACACGGCCAGGGGAGTGAGCACGGCCACGTTGGTGAGCGGCTACCGCGGGTCACCACTCGGCGGGATCGAGAGCATCGTGGCCCAGCACCAGACACAACTCGAGGCTGCGAACGTGCGCTTTCTCAGCGGAGTGAACGAAGAACTCGCGGCCACGGCGATTTGGGGCTCCCAGATGGCCGAGCTCGAGAGCGACGCACTCTACGACGGGGTGAAAGGTATCTGGTACGGCAAGGGTCCCGGAGTAGATCGGTCAGGGGATGCGTTTCGTCATGGAAACTTCGCCGGCGTTGGTCGATGGGGTGGGGTGCTGGCGCTCGCCGGAGACGACCCGGAGTGCAAATCCTCCACGATCCCTTCCGCATCGGAGTTTGCACTTGCTGATGCGGGCATGCCGGTTGTGTACCCAGCCGATGTCGGGGACGTGCTTCGGCTGGGGAGGTTCGGGTTCGAGCTTTCCCGAGCCTCAGGTCTTTGGGTCGGCGTGAAGGTGCATACCGACGTCGCGGACGGGTTTGCGACGATCCCAGCATCTGAGGGAGAGGTGGACGTCGTCGACTACATCCACGAGGTCGATGGGAAACCTTGGCGACCAACGGTCGACAACAATTTGCTCGCACCACAGTCCGTGCATCTCGAGGAGGAGCTTTTCGGCCTCAGAACCGAGGCAGCGTTGGGCTTCGCCCGGGAGAACCCGCTCGACCGTTCATTCGGTGCGAGCGATGCGTGGCTTGGCCTCATCGTTGCTGGCAAGCCACTTGGCGATGTTCGAGACGCACTCACGTTGCTGGGCGTCGACGGTGACCTCGAAGCGTTGGGCATCAGGGTCTACGTGCCCGGGTTGATCTCACCGCTCGAGCCACAGGGTCTTCGAGCGTTCGCCGATGGTCTGGACACGATCATGGTCATCGAGGCGAAGCGGCCCTTCATCGAAAGCCAAGTGCGCAACGTTCTGTACGGTCAAGCGAAGGCTCCAGCTGTCTTCGGCAAGCGGGATGGTGCAGGGGAACCTCTCGTTCCGATCGGAGGCGCACTGTCGGCACCGAAACTGCTCGAACCTCTTCGACGTGTGCTCGAGACCAACATCGCTCCCTCGCGACTGGTGCGGCAACGGGAACGGATACCACTTCTGGCCGACCCTGACCTCCCGAGCAGAACCCCGTACTACTGCTCAGGGTGTCCGCACAATCGTTCTACCGTGGTCCCAGAGGGCTCCGTGGCAGCCGGTGGAATTGGATGCCACTCGATGGTTCTGTGGATGGATCGTGACACCGATGGTCTCACGCAGATGGGTGGCGAGGGGGCCCAGTGGGTGGGTACTGCGCCGTTCGTCATGGCCGATCATCGGTTCCAGAACCTCGGAGACGGAACCTTCTTCCACTCGGGCTCGCTGGCGATTCGTCAAGCCGTGGCAGCCGGAACCGACATCACGTTCAAGATTCTCTACAACGGCGTGGTTGCCATGACGGGTGGACAAGATGCCGCTGGCGAAGTGCCAGTGCCAGCGCTCACCCGTTGGCTCGATGCCGAGGGGGTGGTTCAGACCATCGTTGTCACCGACGACGTCGACAAGTACGAACGAGGGGCGCGATTCTCGCCAGGGTGTCGGGTTGTGGATCGAGATGAGTTGGATTCGGTCCAACGCGAGCTTCGAGATGTCCCTGGGGTGACCGCGCTCGTCTATGACCAAGGCTGCGCCGCGGACCTGCGGCGCAACCGCAAACGAAAGACGGTCGAGACGCCGACGACGCGCATCATGATCAATGAGGCGATCTGTGAAGGGTGTGGCCATTGCGGCGAGATCTCGAACTGCATGAGTGTGCATCCCGTGGAAACCCCATTTGGTCGCAAAACGCAGATCCATCAGGAGTCGTGCAATTTCGACTACAGCTGCGTCGACGGAAACTGCCCGGCCTTCGTCACCGTCGAGATAGATCCGACCGATCGGGTCGAGAAGGTGCGCCGCGGTGCCGACTTCGACACCAATGAGGTTCCTGATGAGCCGGCGGTTCCAGATGAGGCGACACTGCTGATCGTCGGAATCGGTGGAACCGGTGTTGTGACGGTGAGCCAGGTGCTCTCGACAGCGGCCATGATCGACGGGCGGGTGGCTACCAGTTTGGATCAGACTGGTCTTGCGCAAAAGGGCGGTCAGGTCGTATCGAATCTGCACATCTCGGCTGAAACCCATGAAGGGGCGGCAAAGGTGGGGGTCGCCGAGGCGGACTCGATGTTGCTGTTCGACGTCGTGGGCGGATCGATGCCGGCAATCCTCGAACGAGGTGATCCGGAGCGCACCGTTGCGATCGTGTCGACGAGTCGGGTTCCGACCGGTGCCATGGTCGCTCGAATTTCGAGAGAACATTTTCCTGATCTGGAGCGATTCCGCAGCCGGATCGACACGTCGACTCGTGCCGTGGAGAACATGTGGATCGATGCCGAGGCAATCGGTCGCCACGTCTTTGCATCACAGCCCGCAGCAAACCTTCTCGTGGTTGGTGTTGCGTATCAACTCGGCAGGATTCCAGTGCGTTCGACGGCGATCGAGCAGGCGATCGAGCTCAACGGTGTCGCCGTTGCAACGAACACCGGGGCGTTCCGCCTGGGACGGCGCATTGCAGCAGATCCCGAACTTGCTCGAGAGCTTTCCGAGTCCGCTCGGCGCGATACACCTGCCCCACCAGTGCCGACCGGTGAGATCGCGGCGCTGATCGCCCGTATCCCGAACGTCGACGAGCAACTCGAAGAGGTGCTTCGTTGGCGAGTCCCCGAGCTGATTTCCTGGGGAGACGCGTCTTATGCACAGACCTACGTCGACCAGCTCGCTCGTGTGCGACGAGCCGAGCAATCCGCGGGGATCCCCGACAGTCGACTGAGCTCAACGGCGGCTCGTCACCTCTTCAAGCTCATGGCGTACAAGGATGAATACGAGGTCGCACGGTTGGCTCTCGATGCCAATATCGAGGAATCTGCGCGGGCACGTTTTGGGCCCAACGCCAAGGTGAGTTACCAGCTGAAGCCGCCAAGTCTGAAGCTGGTTGGGATCGACCGAAAGATCCCTGTTCCCGAGGTTGCGGCTCGCCGAACATTCAAAGCGCTGGTGAAATCGAAACGCCTGCGCGGAGGCCGCCTCGATCCGTTTGGTCGAAGCGAAGAACGACGTGTCGAGCGTGTGCTGATCGACGAGTACCGAGCGTTGTTGGAGGAATTGATCATCGATGTGAGCGTCGCTCGAGCAGATCAAGCGGTCGCGATCGCCGACCTTGCTGATCAGATCCGTGGCTTCGACGAAATCAAACTCGCAAATGTCGATCGATACCGTGCCGAACTCGCCTCGGGCCTGGCAGAGTGGCGCAAGGTGACGCACAACTGAAAGGGATCCGACACATGGCTGTCTCGATCAAGGACATCGATGGACTCAAGGGGTTGATCACCGACGAGTGGACGGAGTGGACCGAACCCATCGAGATCACTCAGGACATGATCAATACGTTCGCGGATGTGACCAAGGATCATCAGTGGATCCACGTTGACCTGGAGAAGGCAAACGCTGGCCCATTTGGCGGTCCGATCGCGCATGGTTTCCTCACGCTCAGTTTGGTCTCGTACTTCTCCATGCAGATCGGACCAGAC
The DNA here is from genome assembly GCA_905479685.1 of uncultured Acidimicrobiales bacterium. Taxonomy (GTDB): domain Bacteria; phylum Actinomycetota; class Acidimicrobiia; order Acidimicrobiales; family SHLQ01; genus SHLQ01. The sequence goes on along the minus strand of CAJQNJ010000008.1, from coordinate 35,840 downwards.
ATCGACGGTGTGCTCGGAGCGCTCAACTACGGCGCCGACCGACTGCGGTTCTTGAATCCCGTACCTGCCGGCGCCCAAGTCCATGCCCATTCGCGGGTCGTCGATGTCACCGAGAAGCCGACGGGAATCTTGATGAAACAAGAAATCGCCGTGCATGTGGTGGGCGACGATAAACCGGCGCTTCTCTACGAATCTCTCGGCCTCCTCATCGGCTGATCCTTCAGCGGAGTTCTTCGAGGCCCCGGTAGAGCTCGAGCGCTTCAGGATTGGCCAATGCCTCGGTGTTCTTCACCTCTTTGCCGTGCACGACGTCGCGGACCGCGAGCTCGGAGATCTTTCCGCTGCGGGTTCTCGGAATGTCGGTTACGGCAAGGACCTTTGCCGGGACATGTCGGGGAGATGCTCCCTCCCGAATGGTTGCCTTGATCAGGGTGACAAGGTCATCGGTGAGCTCGATTCCTTCCGCCAGGCGTACGAAGAGCACGATTCGGGTGTCGTCCTCCCAGACCTGACCGATGACCAGGCTCTCCTCGACTTGATCGAGCCGTTCGGCTTGGCGGTAGATCTCTGCGGTTCCGATCCTGACTCCCCCTGGATTGAGGGTGGCGTCTGACCTTCCCGAGATGATGATTCCACCACCGGAGCTCCACTCCGCGTAGTCGCCTTGGTGCCAGACACCTGGAAATCTGTTGAAGTACGACTCATCAAATCTGGTGTTGTCGACATCGCCGATGAAGTGCAACGGGATTGACGGAAATGGTGTCGCACAAATGAGTTCGCCCTGTTCCCCGACATCGAGCCTGTTGCCGTCGTCGTCGACCACACCAATATCCATGCCGATCGATGGGGCTTGGATCTCGCCTGCCGTGACAGGTGATGTCGGGTCACCTCCTACGAGAATGCCGCAGAGGTCGGTTCCTCCAGACATCGACGCGACATGGACATCGGCCTTCACCTTCTCGTAGAGATACTCGAAACTCTCGTGGACCAACGTTGATCCTGTCGTACAGATCGTGCGAAGCGACGAGAGGTCGTGGGTTTCTGCGGGGTGTTGACCCGCCTTGTTGAGCGCGTCTACATATTTTGCCGACACACCGAACAACGTGATCTGCTCACGGTCGATGAGGTCGAACAGGACCTCTGGGCCTGGATGAAATGGGGAGCCATCGAAGAGGATGGCGGTCGCTTCGGAAGCCAACGCTCCCGTGAGCCAGTTCCACATCATCCATCCTGCAGTCGTGAAGTAGAAGACGCGATCTCCGGGACCGATGTCGCAGTGGATGCGTTGTTCGCTGACGAGTTTGACGAGCACTCCGCCACCCCGGTGGACGATCGCCTTCGGGGTCCCGGTCGTGCCGCTCGAGAACAGAACGAATACTGGATGATCGAACTCGTGCCTCTTGAAGATGGGCTCGGTGGGAGTGATGCGATCGCTGAACGCCTCGAGTGGGATCGTTCCCGGGACGCGGACATCAGGGTTCAGGTAGGGGACGAGCACGGTTTGCTCCAGCGAAGTGAGGCGCTGTTGAATCTCGCTCAGTCGTTCGAGCGTCGAGTGTTCTTTGCCCGCATACAGATAGGCATCGGTTGCAAAGAGCAACTTCGGATCGAGTTGGCCGAAGCGATCGACTACGCCGTTGGTTCCGAAGTCTGGCGAGCCCGACGTGAAGATCGCGCCGAGCGAATTTGCAGCGAGGAAGATCGCGATCGTTTCCGGAAGGTTGGGTAGCCACGCGGCAACGACATCTCCTGAGACGACGCCGGCTCGGGTCATCGCCTGCTCCAGGATCGAGACACGATCGCGGAGCGCTGACAGCGTCCACGACGAGACGTGGCCCGACTCGTTCGAGAAGCTGAGAGCCAGGTGGGTGGTTGGGTCTACCGTGGTTGCTGACAGAAGGTTCTCAGCGACGTTCAAACGAGCGTTCGGAAAGAACGTTGTCTCGCGAAAACGCTCCCCGTACTCGACTGTGCCCGAGCCTCGCTCGCCGATGATTCCGTACCGATCCCAGACCAAACTCCAGAATCGCTCGGAATCTGCGATCGACCAGGCATGCAGAGCCCGGTACGAACTCGAAAGGCCGAGGTCACGGCACAACGAAGCGATTTCGGTTGCGTCGATGCGATCGGAGGAGGGTTCCCAAAGAGTCGAGGTCATGGACCCTGAATCTAGTTCGCTGCCGACTTGCTCACCTCAGCCTGCTGGTGTGAGGGTACGGGTATGCCCGACGTGAATTTCTCCATAGATACGATCCGAATCTTCCTCCACATACTCGGGGTGACGGTGTGGGTGGGCGGTCAGGTCGTGATGTTGTCGCTGCTTCCGGTGCTGCGTGCTGCCGGGGTGGAGGGTCTACCTGCAAAGGCTGCCCAAGCCTTTCAACGTGTCGCGTGGCCTGCGTTTGGTCTGGCGTTCATCACCGGAATCTGGAACATCCTCGAAGTGGACATGGCCGAAGCCACGACGGCGTACAACATGGTGTTCGGAATCAAGTTCCTGCTTGTGATCATCTCGGGTATTGCCGCATGGATCCACGCCAAGAGCAGCAAACCTTCCATCAAGGGAATGACCGGGGCGCTTGGTTTTGTTGCGTCCCTCGGCGCACTTCTCCTCGGTTTCGCGCTCACCCACTGAGCCGAACGCACGAAGCTCAGGCTTCAGGCGATCGCGCGGGCCGACATCACCACATTGCCGATCGCGGCGATGATCGCAGCCGAATTCGCATCGTGGTCATCGGAGTCGAGTACCAGCAGGTCCCCAGCTCTCGCGATGACGTGATGCCTCCCGAGACGAGGTTTCGGGAGGGGGGTTCCCGGACTCCATGCCTCGTCGGATTGCGCAAATCCCACGGGGAGGATCGCTGCGCCTGCACGGAGCGCGATGCGCGAGATCCCCGGTCGAGCTGGCCCCACGCCGTTGACTTGATCCTCCAGCCGAGTGACCCGTCCCTCGGGCATGAGGGCGATCACCTGATTTGCCAGTAGGGCGTCGACCATCGCCTGCTCGGCGGTTTCACGATCATCGCGGCTGAAGGGAACACACCCGATTCCCCCGAGGAACCCGCGACCTACCGGATTCTTGAAGAACCTCGAGTTCACCGCGAGTCGTGCGTTGATGCCGAAGTGGCCGAGAAAGACCAGAGCGGCGATGAGATCGAAAAGGCTCGAATGATTTGCCGCGACGATCAGCGGACGATCGGTCGGTATGCGGATCGACTCGGGTACATCTACACGCGACGTCAGTCGACACAGACCGCGTGCCCCGCGGACCGACGCCCAGTATCTTCGGTCGAAGCCTGTCTCGGCGTAGACGGAGCGGGCGTCACCGGGTCCGCATTCGATGGTTTTCACCGGCCGAGTGTAGCTCGATGGAGAAGGCGACCTGAGCAAGCTCAGATACGATGCGCGTACTGTCGAGGAGGCGCAATGGTCGAACCTGACTTTCTTGGATTTTCTACGCTGAGTCTGCATGCCGGACATCAACCCGATCAGGAGACTGGCGCACGCGCTGTTCCTATCTATTGGTCGACGTCGTTCATGTTCGACGACACTGACCACGCCGCGAGCCTCTTCAACCTCGAAGAGCCGGGGCACATCTATTCACGTATCTCCAATCCCACGACGGCGGTTCTCGAGGAACGTATTGCAGCGCTCGAAGGGGGAGTGGGTGCAGTGGCCACTGCCAGTGGAATGGCAGCATTTCACCTCGGCGTTGCGACCCTCATGGGCCAGGGTGGTCACATCGTGGCTGCTCGGAATCTGTACGGCGGAACAGCGAACATCCTCACGCAGACGTTGCCCCGATTCGGCATCACAACCACGTTCGTAGATCCTCGCGATCCGGCGGCGTTCGAAGCGGCGATCACCGAAGACACGCGTCTCGTATATGGGGAGACACTCGGGAACCCAGGTATCGAAGTCATGGACATCGAGGCCATCGCGAATGTTGCGCATCGAAATGCACTGCCGCTGATGGTCGATTCCACGTTCGCTACGCCGTATCTGATTCGCCCGATCGAATACGGGGCGGACATCGTGATGCACTCGATCACGAAGTTCATGGGCGGGCACGGCGTTGCTCTCGGTGGCGTCCTCGTCGACGGCGGTCACTTCGACTGGGACGCAAGTGGGAAGTTTCCGACGCTGACCGAACCCTATGACGGGTACCACGGCCTTGCGTTCTCCGAGGAATTCGGTCCTGCAGCCTTCATTTCGCGTGCTCGCGCCGAAGGGCTACGAGACTTCGGTGCGGCGATCAGTCCAATGAATGCGTTCCAGATCATCCAGGGAATCGAGACCCTTCCCCTTCGTATGGCCAAACATGTCTCGAACGCGAACGCCGTTGTCGACATGCTTCTTTCGAACAGCGCGGTGAGTTGGGTCTCGCACCCGTCGGCGCCAACGCACCCCGATCACGAACTTGCCAAGACGCTCTATCCAGATGGTGCGGGAGCGATCCTCAGCTTCGGTGTGAAAGGTGGGCGTGACGCAGGTCGTAGGTTCATCGAGTCGGTCAAGCTGGCATCACATCTGGCAAATGTCGGCGATGCTCGCACGTTGGTGATTCACCCAGCGTCCACGACCCATCAGCAGATGTCCAACGAAGCGCTCAACGCTGCGGGGGTTCGCGAAGACCTTGTTCGTCTCAGCGTCGGACTCGAGGACGAGCGCGACATCATCGACGACCTGGCCAGGGCCCTCAAGGCCTCACAGCGATAACGAGGCATCATGGAGATCACGTACGAAGGACAACCCGTCCGGATCGCAACGGGAGGCAAAGGTCACGATTCCGACGCTCCTGGAGTTGTGCTGATTCATGGATCTGGGATGGATCGAACCACGTGGCAGATGCAAAGCCGGTGGCTGGCTCACCACGGCTTCAGAGTTGCGGCAGTCGACCTGCCTGGTCACGGCCTGAGTGGCGGCGAGCCGATCCAGACGGTGGAGGAGATGGGTCGCTGGACGGCCGGACTTGTCCATGAGCTTGGCCTCGCGCCCGCCCACCTGGTCGGTTTCTCTACTGGAACCTATGTTGCGCTCGAGGCTGCGTCGCAGGATGACACCTGCGCCAGATCCCTCGTGCTCATCGGAACCGCGACAACGATGCCGGTACATCCTGAACTCCTCTCGTCGAGTTATGACGACGTCGGGAAGGCGAGCGGGTTGATGGTCTCCTGGGGGACGGGGAGCAGATCACATCGTGGCGGTCACAAGTCTCCCGGCACCTGGCAGATCGGTGCATCACGAGCGATGCTCGATCGGTCCCCGAAGGATGCTCTCGGTCACGACATGGCTGCGGTGAATGCGTATACCAATGCGGTCGTGGCAGCGTCCTCCATCTCGGTTCCGGTCACGTTCGTGCTCGGCGCTGAGGACAAGATGACCCCGATTCGGGCGTCGGGAGATTTGATCTCGGCGGTCGCCGACCATCGCGTGATCACCCTGGACTCGACTGGGCACTTCATGCCGACAGAAGATCCGATCGCCGTCCGGGACGCCATCGCAGAGGGGATTGGCTGGGACGGCACCCGCTGAGGGTCGGGGATGTGACACATGCAGGTCATCAGTTTCGACTCAGTCCGGGAATGAAACGCTCCATGGCGTAGCTTCACCTTTCGTGGAAATCTTTGGAGTTGTCAACGCCTCGCCGGATTCACTAGCGGAGTTCTCGGTTGCAAGCACCGCCGAAGCAGCCGACCGGTATGCCCGACACCTCCTCGAAGAGGGCGCAGACCACATCGACCTCGGTGGTCAGGCGTCTCACGGGAGCGCCAACTTCGTCACCCCGGACGAAGAATGGGCAATCCTCGAGGGACCGTTGCGTGCGATCGCTGCGCTCGGGGTCACGGTCTCGGTCGATACATGGCAAGTCGAGACTGCGGAGCGAGCATTCGATGCTGGAGCTTCCGTACTCAATGCCGCCGATGCACTGCAGAACGAAGCGATGCTGGAGTTCGCTGCGGAACGAGAATGCGACGTCGTCTTGCCGTTCATGCTTGGTCCGGACCCACGACACCTGAAACATGTGGAGGGTGAGCCTGTCGAGGTGATGGTCTCCTGGTTTGCAGAGCGACTGAAGGAAATGGGTCGATTCGGCATACGCGAGCGGTGTTACCTCGATCCGGGAACCGGATTCTCACCGGCGCATTGGGACTGGGAGGAGCGAAGCGAGTACCAGCGAAAGATCTACAGCGGGCTCGACCGACTTCGCCAGTTCGACCTCCCCATCTATGTGCCACTGCCGTGGAAGCAGACAGAAGATCGCCTGGAGCTGCTCGATCTTGCGCTTGCGCACGACATCGACTTCGCCCGGGCTCACTACCCAGCTCAGGTGCGTGCTCGTCACGAGGCTCTGAATCCAGCGACGCTCTGAAACCAGCAACGCTCTGCGAAACCAGCAACGCTCTGCGTCTTCTGTGCGGCCAGGATTGGCAGCCCTTCTAGACTTGGGTGCGAGATGCCGGGGAACAACGGAGGCGGGAAGTGAGCACAGCCGTCAAGGTGATGGAGGCGGGCCGATCTCCGCTGTATGTCATCGTCGAGCAGCACCTCGATCTCGGGCGCGATTGTGATGGTTTGCTTCTGGTCGACGAACGCGTTTCTCGGCATCATCTGCAGATCGAGAACACCGGTGGTCACCTCGTGGTGACCGACATGCAGAGCAGCAACGGGAGCTTTCTCGACGGTCAGCGCATCGAGAAACCAGTCGTTCTCCGACCGGGGGCGGTGGTTACGATTGGATCTACGACGATCACCGTGCATGAAATTGCATCGCCAGGCGTGGGTTGGTCCGACGGAACCGTCGTCGGCGAGGACACACCAGATCAGGTCGATCCGACGCTGCGTCACACCGGTATCGAGAATGTTGCCTTGGCCGCGTCACATCTCGAGCATGCAGGCCTGCCGGTCGAGACAGGTGACGATGACGTCGTCACGATCATGTTCAGCGACATCGAGTCGTCGACAGAGCTGGCGACATCGGTGGGTGACGCGTCGTGGATGGCCATTCTCGACGACTACCGCCAGATCTTCGATGCCCGAGTCCACGCGCACAGCGGGACGATCGTCGAGAACCAGGGCGACGGGTACATGGTGACGTTCGCCGGTGCCCGACGGGCGATGTTGTGTTGCGCTCGCGTCCAAGCCGACCTGGCCGAGCACGCCGAAGCGAACCCGGAGCGTGCGTTCCGTGCCCGCATGGGCTGCCACACCGGTGAGGCAGTTCGAGACAACCGAGAGTTGTTCGGCCGCCTTGTGACCATTGCCGCACAGGTCGCCAATCTCGCTGCCGGTGGTGAGGTCCTGGTGTCCTCGGTCGTGAAGGAGATCACCTCGGCGCGGGGTGACCTGACCTTTGGAGCCCCGCGATCGGTTGAACGCGCGGGGATCGACGGCCACCACGAGGTCTATCCACTCGACTGGCGGGCACTGTCGAAATAGGCCGTCGGTCAGCCCTCGAGAACCGTCACGTGCGACGTACGAGAAGGCTCATGTGCCGATGTCCTCGTTCCATACATCTGGTCGCTCGGCGATCATGCGACGCATCATCTCGACGCAACCTGGCTCGTCGAGAACGTCGACCTCCACCCCTCGCGAACGTAGCAGTTCTTCTTCGCCGAGAAATGTCTGGTTCTCACCGACCACGACGCGAGGGATGCCGTAGAGCAATATCGCGCCGGTACACATCGAACATGGAGAGAGCGTGGTGTAGATCGTGCAAGAGCGGTACACGGCTGCGGGTAGTCGGCCAGCGTTCTCGAGCGCATCGATCTCTCCGTGCAGGGTCGGACTCCCGTTCTGTACGCGACGGTTGTGGCCGCGCCCGATGATCTCTCCATCGTGCACGAGCACCGACCCGATCGGGATGCCACCTTCAGCCCACCCGAGTTCGGCCTCATCGATAGCTGCCTGCATGAATTCATCCATGGAGGGATTGTGCCTCAGATCCTGTGCTCGATGTCCGATCGACGTACCATCATCGGTCTACGCGGTCTGCGACGATTTCGGACCACCTGCTGAACACGGGAGAGGCACATGACCACCACTGACGGCGGGCCCGAGAACTGGTGGCGCCATGGCGTTGTGTATCAGGTGTATGTCCGTTCCTTCGCCGACGGGAATGGTGATGGGACCGGTGACATCGCAGGGCTTCGAAGCAAGCTTGGCTACCTGAGCGAACTCGGCGTCGATGCCCTGTGGATCAACCCGTGGTATTCGTCCCCGTTGAAGGATGGTGGATACGACGTCGCCGACTATCGAGCGATCGACGAACGGTTCGGAACAACCGAAGAGGTCGAGATCTTCATCGAAGAAGCCCACACACACGGCATCAAGGTGATTGCGGACCTCGTACCCAATCACACATCGGATCAGCATCGATGGTTCCAAGAGGCGCTCGACGCTGCTCCAGGAGACCCGGCGCGTGATCGCTACATCTTCCAACGAGGAAAGGGCGCCGACGGATCGGAGCCGCCTTCCAACTGGGCAGCTGTCTTTGGTGGATCGGCCTGGGAACAGGTCGCCGATGGCGAGTGGTACCTGCACCTGTTCGATCCGAGTCAACCGGATCTGAATTGGGAGAACGAAGAAGTACGAGCCGAATTCGACAGTATCTTTCGGTTCTGGCTCGACCGCGGGATCGATGGATTCCGGATCGATGTCGCGCACGGCTTGGTGAAGGATCTGACGTTCCCCGATGTTGCACAGAAAGCGGCGATTCTCGAGAGCGAGCGGACCGCAGATCACCCGCACTGGGATCGGGACGGGGTCCACGAAATCAACCGACGCTGGCGGGCCGTGCTCGACGAGTACGAGGACCGCATGATGGTGGCCGAGGCCTGGGTGGCTGCTGATCGACTACCGCTGTACCTCCGACCAGATGAGTACCATCAGTCGTTCAACTTCGACCTGCTCGACACGGATTGGGATGCCCCGTCGTTTGCCGAGGTGATCGATAAATCGGTTCGAGCCGCCGAGGACGTCGGGGCAGCGTCCACGTGGGTGCTGTCGAACCATGACGTGATGCGTCACGCCACACGGTACGGACTGCCGAACGGAACGAAGTGGCGGCGATGGCCAATGACAGGCCCCCACGAGGTGCTCGATGAGAGCGCAGGGTTCCAGCGGGCACGTGCCGCCGCGTTGATCACGCTGTCGCTTCCAGGATCCACCTACATCTATCAGGGAGAAGAACTCGGCCTACCCGAGGTCTGGGATCTCCCGCAGGACGTTCTCGACGATCCGACATGGGAACGGTCTGGGCACACCGAGAAGGGACGCGATGGATGTCGTGTTCCAATTCCGTGGGAGAAGGACGGTCCATCGTTCGGCTTTGGAACGGGCGACCCTTGGATTCCACAACCGGCCAGGTTCGGATCCATGTCAGTTGCGGTGCAAACTCAGGACACATCATCGTCGCTTTCGCTGTACCGCACGGCGATCGCGCTTCGTCGCCAGCACCTCGCTATGGTCTCGGACTTTCAGTTGATCGACATGGGCTCCGATGTGCTCGCGTACGAACGCGGCGACGTCTTGGTGGTTGTGAACATGGGGTCAGACTCGATGCCGATGCCAGAGGGCGACATCCTTCTCGCGTCGCACGTGAACCCTCCAGGGCTGCTGGCAGCCGACAGTGCCGTTTGGATCAGGCAGTAAGCACAAGTTTGCTGGCTTCTGCGAAGGGCTGTATCAGCGCGCGCGTCGAGAAGAATCACGTTCCGCTCTCGCAGCGGGCATTCGACCGATAGGTTGGCGACCGTGGAGATGAGCACCTCGAAGCCCAGTGCGTTCTGGCCCGAGATCGACCCGTTCGAGATGGGCGAGCTCGCGGTGACCGATCCTCACCGGCTGTATTGGGAACAGGTCGGAAAGGCCGACGGTGAGCCCGTGCTGTTCCTCCACGGAGGGCCGGGAGCCGGATGCACCCCTACCGATCGGCGGTTCTTCGACCCGGAACACTTTCGCGTTGTGCTCTTCGACCAACGTGGTTGCGGTCGATCAACTCCCCTGGGGGAGCTTTCGAGCAACACGATCGACGATCTGGTGCGAGATATCGAACAGCTTCGGGTCGCACTCGGCATCGAATCCTGGCATGTGTTCGGCGGTTCATGGGGCAGCACACTTGCCCTCTACTACGCTCAGGAATGCCCGGAGGCGGTGCGGACCCTCATTCTTCGCGGTATCTGGTTGTTTCGTGACGAAGAGCTCGACTGGTGGCTCTATTCGGTTCGCTCCGTCCTCCCCGAGACATGGGAAGAGTTCGCTGGGCATATCCCGCAGGAAGAGCGCGGCGACCTCCTGGGTGCGTATCGTCGGCGGCTCGATTCGAGCGACGACGATGTTGCCCTCGAAGCCGCTCGGCGATGGAGTTCGTATGAAGCAGCGTGCTGCACGTTGCTGCCCAATCCCGATTTTGCCGCCCACTTCGACGACCCAGATGTTGCGAGAAGTGTTGCGCGCCTCGAGACGCACTACTTCGCGACAGGACGTTTTGAACCTCGTGACCTTCTCCTGCAACGAATTGACGAGATCCGATCGATCCCCACGTTTGTGGTCCATGGCCAATACGACATGGTGTGCCCTTCCAAGAATGCTCATGACCTGAAACGAGTGTGGCCAGAGGCGAGTTATGTGATCGTTCCCGACGCAGGGCACTCATCTCACGAACCCGGCATCACCGAACAGCTGGTTGCCGCGATGAATCGGATCCGAGAGACCGGTAGTCCGACGCTCACGGCCTAGCAACCGCATGGGTCCCGGACCGCGGGTGAAGCGATCGTGGCAGGTTGACGAGAGCCTCGGTCACGTGAACGTGCTCGAGGTCATCCTCGGGGTGTGACCTCGAGCATCGCGTCCAAGGCAACCCATGTCGAAGCGTTCCAGACCACGGGATTGAGATCGAAGCTTTGCAGCCACGTGTTTCTGACAAAATGCCTCGACACGTCCGCGAGGATGGCGGCGAGTGCATCCAGGTCGGCGGGCGTCGATGCGCGCGGGTTGGTCAGTACGCGCAGACCGGACAGGTTCGAGATGATTCGACGTGCCGATTCGACGCTGAGAGGTGCAGGTGCGACACGGACGTCATCGAGTGCCTCGGCTACGACACCACCGACCCCGACCAAGATCATCGGCCCAAACGTTTCGTCGCGCAGGCCGCCGATGATGACCTCAGGGCCATCGAGGTGTTTCTCGACGAGGACGCCTTCGACCGAAGTCCCCTCGGGCAGCGTTGATTGCACACGATCGAACGCTGTTTCAACCGCGTCGCGGCTTGCGAGATTGACCGCTACGCCTCCGAACTCCGTCTTGTGTTGGACATCGGGCGTGCTGACCTTGACGACGACGGGATACCCAAGTGCGTCGGCGGCGCCCGCTGCCGCGTCAGCGGTCGCGACATGACGCCCTTCGACCACGGGGACACCCCAGGACGCCACGATCTGTTTCGCTGCGAACTCTGTGAGAGGTGCAGTCGGCATCGGATCAGCGTTCCCAACATCAGGGTCTGCAATTCCACGAGCTGGCCTCGTGAGGGCAGCGATCGCTCGGATCACAGCGCGGGGCTCTTCGGTCACCGGCTGGTGTGCTCGGCGGAGCATCTCGAGCGCGGAACCCCCGACGTCACCTGCCATCCATAGATTGATCACGGGTACGTCGAGGTCTTGCTCGAGCAGCGACGCGACTCGCTCCTCGCTGTGTGCGGGAGGATGGGCGCTGCTTACAGCGAGGACTGCATCGACGTCCCCAGATCGAGCCACTGCAGCGACCACCTCACCAAACCGGTGTGCACCGCCGATGATTCCCCCCATGTCGAGTGGGTTGTCGACGGCCCCCTGTTGGAGCAGAGGTTCGAGTGTGGACCGAAGAGAGGAGCTGGGTTGCGGCAGCTCGATCGTCGTGCCTTCGGCCAGATCACTCAGCATGATCGCTACGCCGCCGGAGTGCGTGACGATACCGACACGTGGTCCCGAGAGCTTCGGAGTCCGAGCGAGAATACTCGCCACTTCGAACATCTCGGCTGGGGTCTCGGCGACCGTCACGCCGAACTCATCGAGCACGCCCTGCGCCACTCGCTCAGGTTGCGCGAGTGCTCCCGTGTGGGTGGTCATCAACCGGCGCCCGCGCGGGGACTTTCCGATCCGGGTGATGACAACCGGTATCCCGGCTTCGTTGGCAGCGGCGAGCGCTTCGACGAAGGCGGGGCCGTTGCGGACGGTTTCGAGAATCACCGAAATTGCCTTGACGCCGGGCATCGCCACGAGGGCGAGGATTCCGTCCGCGACCCCCAGATCGGCTTCGTTACCAGTCGAGATCGATGCTGCGAGACCGTCACCAGCTGCTGCAGCGAGGTTGTGGACGTAGCTGCCCATTCCGCCGCTCTGGGTGACCAATCCGACCGGGCCTGAACGGATTTGGCTCGGCGGTCGATCGAGACAGGTGAGGAAGCTCATGGCCACGCCCTGAGATGGGACGATGACTCCACCCGAATTCGGACCCAGGATCCTCACCCCGGTTTCGCGTGATGCCGCGACGAGTTCGTCCTGGAGCGACCGGCCCTGCTCGCCAGCCTCGGCAAAGCCGCCGGCAAAGACGATCACCGTACCGACACCGAGACGCCCTGCTTCCCGAGCCAGGTTCCCTACGGCGCGCGCAGGGATCGCGGAAACGATGACATCTGGGACCTCGGGCAACTCGGCGATCGATCCGACAACGTCGACGCCATCGAGCTGTGGAAGATTCGGGTTCACTCCCCAGATCTGTCCGGCGTATCCGAGACGGCGCATGTTGTTCAGTACGCGTTGACCGTGCTTCGTCGAGTCTGCGGAAAGCCCCGCAATAGCGATGGATCGAGGTGCCAACAACGAGCTGAGATCGGTCACGATTGATGTTGGGCCATGATCTCAGACGCGAAGAGTTGCTGGCTGTCGTGCGCGCCCATGTCGTAGAAGTACAAGATGAGCTCCGCGCACCCCGCATCGGCGTACTGCCCGACGATGTCGCTGACCTGCTCGACGGTTCCCACGAGGTGTTCTGCGGCGAACTCTTCTGGAGTACCGTTCCGGCGACGAGCGGCAACCTGCAACTTGGCGTCGAGATCGGCCTGGTCGCGTCCGACGATCGACATCAGATGAACCGAGCGCCCGATCTCGTCGAAGTTGCGACCGACCTCCTCACAATGACCTGCCAGAACTTCGGACTTGTGGACGAAGTCAGCGACGCTGTCCCCGAAGTTCGACATGTCGCCATACTTGGCGACGATCCGAAGGGTGCGCTTCTCGCCGCCTCCGCAGATCCACAGCGGGGGATGAGGATCCTGTTGCGGGAGCGGCCGGGTGATCGCGCCGCGAAGCTGATAATGCTCACCGTCGAAATACGCCTCGTCGTTTGTCCACATCGTCTTGAGGACCTGTGCCGCCTCTTCGAGCATGTCGAGACGAACCTTGTTGGACGGATACTCGTACCCGTAGGCAGCGAACTCCTTGTCGCTCCAACCAGCCCCGATCCCGACGTCGAGACGACCTTTCGAAATCGCATCAACCGATGCTGCCATCTTTGCGAGCAACGACGGTGGGCGGTACAACACGCAGGTACACATCTGCCCGATCCGAATCCGATTCGTGACCGCCGCGATCGACGCCATGAGTGTCCACGCGTCGAAGACGGACTCGTGGGTGACGACAGGGTGCGTGTGGAAGTGGTCGTACACCCAGAGTGAATCCCAGCCGTCGGCCTCGATGGTGTGGGCGGCGTCGAGGATGTGGTCCCACTGTTGGTCGTTCGCAACATCCTCGAGGTCATGTTTCCAGCCTTGGGGAACCATGGTCCCGAATCTCATCAGGTCAGCTCTCGTCTCTTGCTTCTTCGGGACTCCATGCTTTCACGACCCCTTCGGCGTCGAGCTCACGGATCCGTTCGGGCGTGTAGCCAAGCCGTTCGGTGAGGATCAGTTCTGTGTGTTCACCGAGCATCGGCGCGTGCCCATTCGGAAAGCTGTAGCCCTCGATCTTCATCGGACTTGGCTGGTATGTGACGTCACCGATCGTTGGATGTTCGTAGCTCTGAATCATTTCACGGGCCTCGACCTGTGGGTCTGCGAACAGCGAGTCAAAGGTGCTGACCGGCGCCGAGGGTACGTCGAACTCGTCGAGAATCTGTACCCACTCGGCCTGGGTCTTGTTGACGAATGCTGCCTCGAGTTGTGGCACGAGCCAGTCCCGATTGATCAGCCGTGCGGCGTTGTTGGCAACCCGTTCATCTGTCTTGAGATCTGGTCGCTCGATGGCGTCACAGAGGTTCCGCCAGAATTTCTCATCGCGAGCCGCAACGACGACGAAGCCGTCCGAGCACTGCAACGCTTGCCACGGCACGATGTGTGCGTGAGCGGAGCCATGCCGCTGTGGCTGAGCTCCCGCAGTCAGGTAGCTCAAGGCGTCGTAGGCAAGAAGATGCACCATCGAGTCGAGCATTGCGACATCAGCGTGTGCACCGGTGCCGTGGAGGCCTCGCCCGACCAGGGCCGCAAGAATCGAGATACATCCGTAGATCGCTCCCGACATGTCAGCCAGAGGCGCACCAACTCGAGCTGGCGGACCATTTTCCTCTCCTGTGATCGACATGTGCCCGCTGTACGCCTGTATGACGAGATCGAACGCCGGCTTGTCCTTGAGAGGACCGGTTTCGCCGAATCCCGTGACGCTCACGGTGATGATGTCTGGCTTGATCTCCTTCAGCGTCGCATGATCGACGCCCAAGCGAGCCAACACCCCGGGGCGGAAGTTGTCGATGACGACATCGGCCTGCTCCACCAATCGATGGAGGATCTGAAGTCCTTCCTCGGTCTTCAGATCAAGTGAGACACTCTTCTTTCCACGATTCATGAACAGGTGGATCGCGCTCTCACCATCAATTCCAGCCATGCTCGCGTTGCGAGCCGTGTCGCCGGTCTTGGGTTCGATCTTGATGATCTCTGCACCGAGGTCGGCGAGGATTACCTGGCCGAAGTTCCCAGCGATGACACCTCCGAGTTCGATGATGGTGATTCCTTCGAGCATGGCTCCCATGTTGCCAACCGCCTCAGTCGAGCCAGGTGATCGGCACGACTTCGCCAGTATTGGCCGACCGATCGATCGCCCGGGAGATCTTCAACACATCGAACCCGTCGCGACCTGTCGCGAGAATCGGGTCCTGGCGACGCTGCCCAACGCTGTTGATGAACGCGTGTGTCTCTTCTTGCATTGCGCCGAAGTGCTCTCCAAGTGCCCAATCGCCGGGCATGTTGCTTCCAAAGGTTGCGACGTGCATGTCGACGTCTGGCGTGTAGGGCCCGGGCATCCGTTTGTTCGAAGCGATCATCATGTCGCGATGATCGTCCTTGACACTGACAGAACCCTCTCGTCCGAAGACCTCGAACTCCAAGGACGCGTTGTTCGCCGGCCAAAACACTGGCACCTCCCAGCTGGCGCCAAGGGTTGCGACCATACCTTCTTCGTAGGTGAGGACGGTCCAGGTCGAGTCGAGTGCTCCGAACTCCTCGTAGAACATGCCTTTCGCTCCAGCCGCGTAGCTCGATATCGGCTTCTTGCCCGAGAACCACGTGAGAAGGTCGACAAGGTACGTCATGGTGTTGATCGACGGCGTCGTCGTTGGTGCTCGGGAGATCACGGCACGCGCTACGGCCTGCGTGAGGTAGATCGAGGCCTTCGCACTGGTGATGTCGCCGATGTAGCCCTTCTCGATGCTTTCCTTGATCGAGAGGTACCGGCGGCGGAAGCGCTGGGTGAATCCGGTGTAGACGAACACGCTGTACTCTTCGGCCGCGACAAGAAGCTTCTCCGCCTCATCTGGTTCGATCGTGATCGGCTTTTCGATGAGCACGTGTTTGCCGGCCTGAATTGCGGCCATCGCTGGATCGAAGTGGGCGTTCTCGGTCGACGCAACGATCACACAGTCGACCTCGTCGCGGTTGACGAGTTCCATTGCGTCGGTGGTCCAGACATCGGCGTCACACGCGGCGGCCAGCGTCGATGCCCGCTCTTCGAGGACGTCGCAGACCCCGAGAAACCTGACCCCTGGATGGCGATGACAGATCTGGGCTCGCAACGTGCCGATTCCGCCAGAGCCGATGATTGCGATTCCGACCCCACCGTCGATGTACCTGCTTCGTGACATGTGCTTTCCCCTTGAATGAAACGGATGTTTTCAGATTGTGTTCAGGAACTGGCGCCGCGGTCTGCGGCTCGGTCTGCGAGTTCTGCCCGTGCCAGCACGGCGCGTGCAACGCGGGCGACTGCGTAGTCGACCATCTTCCCGTCGACCTGGATCGAGGCGCTGCCCTCGGCGAGTGCAGCGTCGAACTCTTCGATGATGCGGCGGTGATGCGCAATCTCTTCATCCGACGGTGTGAAGACGTCGTGGATGACTGCGATTTGTGCGGGATGGATCGCGACCTTGCCGACGTAACCGAGCGTCCGAGCCAGTTCGCACTCGACGCGCATTGCATCGAGATTTTTGAAGTCCATGAACACGGCTTCCATCGGGTATTGGCACCCGGCGGCTCGAGAGTCCATCAGCACCTGCGCACGGGAGTGCATCAGGCCGGTTCCTTCGGGTGTCCACTCGACCCCAAGGTCGGCTACAAGGTCACCCTGCTCGCCGCCACCGAACAGAATTGCCTCGAAACGGCCACGGATCGACATCATGTCGAACGTTGCGCGAACGCCGATGCCGCTCTCGATGAGGGGGATGACCGTGATCGAACCGACTTCGCGGCCCGCTGCCATCTCGAGTGCTCGAAGTGCGCCGTCGACCTCGCGCATGACGTCTGCGGACTCCGCCTTCGGAATGACGAGCCCGTCGATGTTTGCCTGCCCAGCGGCCACGATGTCGTCCCACATGAGGCCGGTTTCGATGGCGTTGGTTCGAACGTAGATCGGAACGTCCGATGGCGGCAGGTCCTTCAGGCCGGCACGGGCTGCTGGCTTTTCGTCGAGGGCTACTGCATCTTCCAGGTCGACGATCACGGCATCTGTTCCGCAGGCGATTGCCTTGGCGACCAAATCGTGTCGGTGGCCTGGCGTGAAGATCATTGAGCGCATTGGTTGCATAGGCATGGTGTGACTCCTACTTGATGGCCATTGGGTTCATGGGCGAACCAACGGCTCGAGTGAATGGAAGCGGCGGACCGCAGAACATGAATTCATACACGCCGTCGGCGGCACAGTCATCGGCGATGGGATCGAGGTCGAAGATCTCTCCGAGCCAGAGGCCCATGTGGGTGATGAGAATGAGGTGCAGCGGCTGGGCGACGTCGGGGGTTTCGTTGGGCCGGACCTCGAATCCCCACGTGTCGGTGGCCATCGCCACGATGCTTCGTTCGGCGATCCATTCCACGCTGTCGAGGCCAAGCCCGGCAGCGTCTCCGCCTGCATAGTTTCCCCAGTCGCCGGCTGCCCGGCACTGCGTCATGGCGCCGGTGCGGATGAAGACGTGGTCACCGGGACCGACCTCGACGTTGGCCATCTCGCACGCACGGTCGAGATCCTCGGCACCGATTGCGTATCCGGGCTCGAGCCACTCGACGCCGTTCGCCCGAGGAATGTCGAGTAGCACGCCGCGTCCCACCATGCTGTCGCATGCCTGGGTAACGGCGTTCTTCATTGCGCCCTTGCTGCTGACCTGGTCGGCGGAGTAACCGTTGTAGATCACGTCTTCGAACACCACGTGGCCGAGTGCGTCCCACTGGGTTCCGCATTGCAGCGGCATGATCACGATGTCGTCGGTGCCTCGGAAGTACTTGTCGACGCCGCCGTAGAAGTCTCGAATCGACGTGCCGGCAATTGCGTCAGCGCCGTCGCGGATCATCAGGTGGATGGGGTTGAATCGTCCGAGTCCGCCGTTCTGAGGCCCATCGGCGTCAAAGGGAAGAGCCATCGAGATGGTGCGCCCTGTCTTGACCAGTTGAGCTGCTGCGACCACGTGTTCGGGTGAGAGCAGGTTGATGGTGCCCTGTTCATCGTCGTCACCGAAGCGGCCCCAATTCGACACCTTCTCGGCGAGTGCTCGAACGGTTGTGATGTCGGGGGTTGGCATGAGAGGTTCTCCTTCGAGCATTCGTCTCGCAGAATGAGACACTGGCGCGTCAGTTAAGTCAAACCTATAGTGTTCTTTCCAAGAGTGTCAATGTGCGCTGTTCGAGGGGAGTTCACGCTCCCGAACGTAAGGAGAACCCGCTGTGTTAGTCGAATTCACGCCAGAGCAGGACATGTTTCGCGAGGCGGTGAGAGATTTCTGTCGACGCGAGATCACCCGCGAGTACGTCCGCGAATGTGATGCCGAACGGCGACCACCACGCGAGGTCTACGAAAAACTGGGCGAACTC
This sequence comes from uncultured Acidimicrobiales bacterium, assembly GCA_905479685.1. Taxonomy (GTDB): domain Bacteria; phylum Actinomycetota; class Acidimicrobiia; order Acidimicrobiales; family SHLQ01; genus SHLQ01. The sequence continues at coordinate 17,467 of CAJQNJ010000008.1, read as the reverse complement.
GGTTGGCTCGGCATCAACATTCCGACCGAATACGGCGGTGGTGGCAGCGGAGCCATGGAGGTCGCGATCCTGCTCGAGGAGCTCGGCAAGTCCTTTCTCGATCTGGCCTTCTGGGTCTTTCGAGCCGTCACCTGGGGCGGCCTGGCCATTGGCCGCGACGGTCAAGAAGCGCTCAAGCGGGAGATGCTTCCGAGGGTCGCCGATGGGTCGACGTCGGTGTGCTTTGGCTTGACCGAGCCCGAAGCTGGCTCCGATGCTGCCGCCATCAGCTTGTCGGCGGTCGAGGACGGCGACGATTTCATCCTGAACGGGCAGAAGGTATTCACCTCAGGGTTCAAAGCCAGCGACCTCGATGTTGTTGCCACACGAACCGCAACCGGCGAGAAGAAGCACCACGGCATCACCTTGTTCGTTGTGGACACCGACGCTCCAGGTGTCACCGCGACAGCTATGGAAACCTTGGGTCATTGGCCACTCGGCACAGCCCATGTCTTCTTCGATGACGTGCGGGTTCCGAAGTCTCGAATGCTCGGAGAGTTGCACAACGGGTGGAATGACAACGCTGTGTACCTTCGCTATGAGCGGCTCTGCCTCTCGGCTGCTCGGACTGGCGCTGCGAAGTCAGCGCTCGCGGATGCTCTCGAGTACGCGAAGGAACGTGAACAGTTCGGTCGCCCGATTTCGAAGTTCCAGGCGGTGAGTCATCGTCTTGCAGAGATGCAGATGCAGACCGAGATCTCTGAGATGCTCACGTACCGGTATGCGGCGCTGCTCGACAAGGGCGAGGCGACGGTGCGAGATGCGGCGATCCTCAAGCTCTACGCGTGCGAGGCGTACAAACATGTGGCCGACGAGGGTCTGCAGGTGCTCGGAGGCTACGGCTACACGATGGAGTACGACCTCCAGCGCCACTTCAGAGAGTCTCGCCTCGGGGTCATCGGGGCAGGCACGTCCGATGTGCAGAAGAACATCATCGCCAAGACGATGGGGATCTGATGGGGTTGCTCACCGATGAGGCCCGAGCCTGGGCACAGGAACCGTTCGATCCGTACGAGGTGACCATCAGCGCTACCGACATCGCCAGGTATGCGCGAGCGATCGGCGAAACCGATCCGGTCTTCTTCGATACAGATGCCGCTCGGGCTGCCGGGTACGGCGATGTTGTTGCGCCGCCGTACTTCCCGTACACGATCCGTATGCAAGCCGCGAACCTTCGAGACCGCAGCGATCTCGAACCTGACGGATCATCGAGCGAAGATGTACCTCCGGTCGAAACGACGCGCGCCATGGCAGGGGAGACAAAGATCGAGATGGGTGTGCCGATCGTTGCTGGAGACACGATCACTCTCGAAAAGGAGATCATCGACCTCTACGAGAAGTCGGGGCGTTCTGGTGACCTGGTCTTTGTCGTTCAAGCGTTCACCTTCAAGAATCAGCGCATGGAGCTTGTCATGCGAGAAGAGTTCACGAGGATCTACCGATGAATGTCAACGTTGGCACCGAGATCCCGACAATGGAGCGCGTCCCCGATGCGATCGACTTGTTCACCTTCAGCGCATCAGCGTGGCTGTTGCATCGCATCCACTACGACCTGCCGTTCACGACTGAACACGACGGTCACCCCGGCCTCCTGGTGCATGGCCCATTGCAGGGCACCTACATGATTCAGGCTGTGCAGTGGTGGCTCGGCACGTCGGCGGAGATGAGAAGTATTTCGTATCGCCACTCGAGCCCGGCCTACTTGGGTGACTCGCTGAGGTGCGGCGGAACGATCACTGAGATCGACGAAGGGGCCGGCACGTTCAGTGCTGAGCTCTGGGTGAAGAAGTCTGATGACACAGGAGATGAAGTTGTGACAACTAGTGGCGTGGCGACCTTTCGCCTTCCGACATCATGACCATCGGTGGCGAGGCACTGGCCCGCATGCTCGACGGTTACGGCGTGACGCACATCTTTCACGTTCCAGCAGTCCTTCGCCGCACGATGGTCGAGCTCGAACGTCAGACCGACATCAAACGTGTTCGGCCGCACAGCGAGAAGTCGGCCGCGTACATGGCCGACGGGTATGCGAGGGCTTCGGGCCGTCCAGGCGTATGCATGGCCCAGGTCATCGGTGCCTTGAATCTTGCAGCTGGTTTGCGGGATGCGCATCTGGCTCATTCACCGGTCATCGCGTTCACTGGCGGACGAGACCCATCGACCAAGTTCCGGAAGGTCTACCAAGAAGTCGATGACGTGCCGGCATTCGAACCGGTCACGAAGATGAACGCCACCGTAGATGATGCCGAGCGCATTCCCGACATGGTGCGCCAAGCCTTTCGAGTCGCAACATCGGGCTCACCCGGACCAGTGCACCTGCAGTTCCGAGGCAACGAGGGTCAGGTCGACCTCGGCGAGATCACCGCAGATGAGTCGGTTGAAACCCAGTACGCGCAGGTCCCGCCGTATCGCCCGATGCCAGCAGATCAGAGTCCGCTGCACGAAGCGATCGGGGCGCTGCGTACCGCTGAACGTCCGGTCATCATCGCTGGTGGCGGCGTACGAGCGTCCGGAGCCGGTCACGCGCTCAGAGCCTTCGCCGAAAAGATGCAGATCCCCGTTGCTACCTCGCTGAATGGTAAGGACACGATCACTGCAGATCATCCACTGTCGGTTGGTGTGGTCGGGACCTACTCGCGGGCATCGGCGAACAAGACCGTGGCAGCCGCCGACCTGGTCTGTTTCATTGGGAGCGAGACCGGGGGGATGACCACACATTTCTGGCAAGTGCCCGCCTTTGGGGTGGCGACGATCCAGATCGACATTGACCCCGAGGCGATCGGGCGGAATTACACGCCCCAGGTTGGCATTCAGGGTGACGCTCGATCGGTGCTCGAGGCGATGGTTGCTCTGGTCGACTCACCCGCGTCTCCGACAACCTGGAGCGAGAGCGTGGCCCAGTCGGTTCGCACGTGGCACGGCGAACATGCGGCCGAGCTGACCTCTGATGAGGTCCCGATCCGTCCGGAACGTATGTGCGCTGAGCTTTCGGCGAATGCGCCTGACGATGCGATCATCGTCGTGGACACCGGGCACGCTGGGATGTGGATGGGTGGCATGTATGACGTGCTGGCCGAGCAGAGTTATCTTCGCTCCGCAGGCCACCTCGGTTGGGCATTTCCGGCTGCGCTTGGCGCCAAATGTGGCGCACCCGATCGACCGGTGCTCTGTTTTACTGGCGACTCCGGATTCTGGTATCACCTCTCCGAGATCGAGACCGCGGTTCGCTGGGACATCCCGGCCGTGATCCTGGTCAACAACAACTCGGGTGGCAACCAGTCGAAGCGCGGTTTCGATCGTGCGTACGGCGGCGAGCAGACCGAACAGGGCGCGCACGAGCTGTGGCACTTCACCGACGTGAACTTTGCGGCGATCGCTGAACAGATGGGCGCCCTCGGCATCCGTGTCGAACGACCTGGCGAACTCGCCGGAGCGATCGAACGTGGTCTCGCATCGGGACGACCAACCGTCATCGACGTCGTCACCGACATCGATGCCCTCGCACCACTCGCGGTGCTCTGATTCGCCGCGGGCGAGGATCCGTCGCTGGCGCTCCTCGACCTCGCTGCGGACTGCCTGAACCTGCGTCGCAGACTACGTTCGCCGCGGGCGAGGATCCGTCGCTGGCGTTCCTCGACCTCACTGCGGACTGCCTGAACCTGCGTCGCAGATTTGGACTAGACGTTGTCCCAGTCGACCCAAGAGCCGTAACCGGGGTGGCCGAAGCGGTTCGGGATCTCGATGAGTACTGGGGCGTTGCGGTTGAGTGCTTCATCGATCGCTGCGCCAGCCGTGTCGAGATCGTCGACGCGGATGCCATGAGCGCCGAACGACTTGGCGAGCGCCACAAAGTCGGGTGGCAACAACTCGACCCCATTCTGGCGACCATACAGGTGGTCCATGTGTCGTCGCTCGACGCCATATCCACGGTCGTTGAATACAAGGACAACGACAGGGATGTGGTGCTCGACAGCGGTCATGAGGTCCTGGATGGTGAACATGACACCGGCATCGCCGATCACCGCGACCGAAGGCGAATCAGGGACAGCGAATTTCGAACCGATCGCGGCCGGAAGTGCGAACCCAAGGGTGCCCATTCCCGACGGAACGAACCAGGTCCTCGGTTCGAGCGCGCGCCAGTACGACCGAGCCCAGAACGCGATGGTGGTCGGGTCGTTGAAGACTCGTGCGTCTGCTGGCAGGGCGGCACGAATTTGGTCGAGCATTTCGATCTCGGGCGATGGTGTGCCCAACGCAGCGGCGATGCGCGAATGCACGTCCGCTACTTCGTCGGCACGTGAGGCAGATTCGATGGTGCCGAGGCGATCGATCAGCTGACGCAATGCGGGCTGAGCGTCGGCGACGATGGATGTGACCGCTCGATAGTTGCGGCCGATCTCGGCTGGATCGAGGTCGATCTGGACGAGGTTCTCGGGTAGACGCAACGACCAGCCACCCGTCGGGAAGTAGGAGAATCGGGTCCCGACTGCGATCACGAGATCGGAGCGCTCGAGAAGCTCCCGCACCGGCCGTTCGTTGGACCAATTTCCGACGTGTAGTGGATGGTCGACGGGAAACGATCCCTTGCCCGCCTGTGATGTCAGAACAGGAGCTCCCAATCGATCGGCGAGCTCGAGCAGTTCGGACGTGGCCGCTGATGCAATCACGCCGCCCCCTGACCAGATGACGGGTCGTTGCGCGTTACGTATCAGTTCGGCCGCAGCTTCGACCTGAGCGGAGATGGGTTGGAGCCGCTCGAGTGGAACCGGAGTCAGTGCACTGGACTCGGATGTCTGGACGAACGCTTCGCCGGCGATTTCGACCAGTGCTGGACGGGGGCGTCGGTTCCGAAGTGCTCCCATCGCCTGGTTGATTGCTGGCGCAATCTCCGATGCCAGCGTCGGCTGTGCAACGAAGTCGGTGACCGGTCGGAACATGGCGAGTTGGTCAGAGAGGTCGTGGAAGTAGCCGAGGCCTTTTCGTCGCACGTGTGCAGGATTCTCGTTGACGACCTGGAGAACAGCGCTGCTGTCGTTGTGTGCACACGCCATGGCGCCCATCGTGTTGAGTGCGCCGGGACCACCACTTGTCAATGCCACGCCGATCTGTCCTGAGGAACGGAAGAAGCCGTCTGCCATGAACACCGCACTCTGCTCGTGGCGCACGTTGATTGCTCGGATGTCGGGCTGATCGAGCAGTGCGTTGTACACCCCAAGAGTGTCAACACCCGGGATCCCGAAGAGTGTGCGAACACCTTCGTTGTGCAGTGCGTTGACGACGAGTTGGGCCCCGGTTTGTTCTGTCATTGTGGCAACCTCCGTGATCATGCATTATGCAGGATGTTGAACTGCGCAGTCGACATCGTGCAAGGGAGTGGCCAGATGAGTGATGTGAACCAACCCATTGGTGTGTCCAGCGCGGTGACTGTGGAGACGTTGATGCGGCTCGATTTCACCGATGTCGTGATGATTCCAGACAGCGAGAGCGCGCGTCTGTTCGACGCGGTGCGGTCTTGTGATGCGCTCAACGTCATCTCTCCAACACGCGAAGGTGAGGGAATCGCGATTGCTGCTGGGTTGTGGGTGGGTGGACGAAAGCCGCTGGTCGTCATCCAGAACACCGGCCTCATGGAAGCAGGGGACGCACTTCGTGGGTGTGGAATCGGGCCTCACATTCCCTTGCGCCTGATGGTCGGCTGGCGAGGCTATCCCGGCGCTCAGGCAGGCCGCCTTCCGGTCGACTCGGCACATCCCTACACCGAGCCGCTTCTCGATGCTTGGAATGTGCCGCACTGGCACCTCATGACAGACGATGATCTGCACACCATAGGACTCATGGATGACACCGCGTCTGCGAGCTCGCTTCCTGCTGCGGTCCTGACCGGGTGGTCCTTCCGATGATCGAGCGCCTTGATCTTCTGTCGGCGTTGGCCGCAGCACGTACGGACGAGATCGTCGTGATGACCATGACGTCCACCCTCCAATGGCCACTCGTCTCGGACCACGAACTCGACTTCGATTTTCTCGCCTTTGGTATGGGTCATGCCTCAGACTTCGGTCTGGGCCTCGCAGTGGCTCGCCCTGAGCGACGAACGATCGTGCTCAAGGGTGACGGCGGCTTGTTGATGTCACTCGGGTCATTGGTGACGCTCGCTGAACACGGTCCAGACAATCTCGTCGTGGTTCTGCTCGAGAACCGCGCATATGAGATGACAGGTGGGCAGTCCTTGCCAACTCGAGTGGACTTCGCTGGCTTGGCACGGGCATCGGGAATCGATGGAGGCGGAGTGAACGGATCGGGCTCGGTCGAGACGTGGAACTCTCTCGATGAGGCCGCCGACGATCTCCCACGCGTTCTCGGTACTCCAGGTCCGCACTTCGTCGTCGCTCCTGTCACCAACTCATCCCCGCTTCCGCCCGTGAATCACACGGATCATGCTGGACGCGTCACGCGTCTTCGCGGTGCCTTGGGCATCGATTGAGTCCCCTCCAAGGCAAGCCTCTACTGACTTCGGTGGTCTTCGTCTCCGTCGGAGTCATGCCGCTCTATCTGACGAGCGCTCAGGTCGTGTCACTCGATTCTGCACTGGGGTTCGATGCTGGCCGACTCGGACTCGCGACCGCTCTCTACTTCGGGCTCGCCGCGGCGTTGGCACAACCAGTCGCAGCCACGGTCACTCGCGTGGGCGCTCAAACCGGAATGCGCGCTGGGGCGCTCTTGTCTCTTTTCGGCAGCGGCGCTGCGGCGACTGCAGGTCGGTGGTGGGCCTTCCCGATCGCAGTTGCCCTTGCTGGGCTGGCGAACGCATTCATGCAGGTCTCGACCAACGTGGCACTCGCAACCGGGGCAGCATTTCATCGACAAGGTGTCTCGTTCGGCGCCAAGCAGGGAGCGATTCCACTTGCGGGCGCCTTCGCAGGTGCACTGTTGCCGTCGGTCGGTGTGGCAGTGGGCTGGCGGTGGCCCTACGTGTTTGCGATGGCTTTGGCCGTGGTCATCCTGTTCATCGCCCCCGAGGTCGAGGATCGGCCGCTGCACACTACGCGGGTGCCCAGTCGCGAGCGACCTCCCCTGTCGCGGTCGCTCAAGTTCCTCGCATTGGGTGGGGCGTGCGGGGGCGCTGCGGGAAATGGCTTGTCATTGTTCCTTGTTCTCGCTTCGGTCGACATCGGAACCACGGAAGCAGTCGCGGGAACCGTCTTGGCCGTTGGATCTGCGCTCGTCTTTTTGCTTCGGGTCGGCGTTGGAGCGTTTGCCGATCGCTTCGAGAGCACGGGTCAACGAGAGATGGCAGTACTTCTGCTTCTCGGCGCCGTTGCATCCTTTGCTCTCTCCTCGGTCACATCGGTCGAAGCGTTCATCGTGGTGATGCCGCTCGCGTTGATGGGTTCGTGGGGGTGGCCTGGTCTCATTTATTTCACCGTGGTTCGGATCCACCCAGAAGCCACCGCCAGGGCGTCGGGGGTCATCTTGGCTTCGAATCTGACCGGGACGTTGGTCGGGCCGTCGGTGGTCGCGCAGTTCGCAGATCGAGGACAGTTCGCCAGTGCGTGGGTGTTCGTCGGTGCACTGAGCCTCTCCGCTGCGATCTTCATGACCGCAAGTTGGTACGCCATGCCGAAATCCGCGGCTACAGAGCTACCTGGTGTCGAGTTGGAGCGCCACTAGTCCGTTATTTCGGGTGATGACTCGACGAGGGGCAGCAAGATCATATATGATGCACGACAGCTAGAAACTGGTGTCATCCATACCGGCTGACGCCATGGAGAATCGCTTAAGTGCGAGGGGGAAATACGAATGAGACGAAATCGAATCGCGAAATTTATCGCGATCCTTGGAGCGGTGGCAGTACTTGCCGGGGCTTGTGGTAGCGATGACGAAGAAGTCACCAGTGGCAGTGAAAGCGGTGAGGGTGCATCGATCATCCGCTTCGCTTTCGCTCCAGACCCAGTCTGGGATTGGTTGGCAGACACGGGCGAACTCGCCACGTGGGAAGAGGCGAACAACATCCGCATCGTGACCAGCTCGACGTGGGATGAGTTCACCTACTTCGCAGGTGGACACGGCGACGTTGTGTCGATGGGAACCCAAGAGATCCCAGTGCTCGAGCAAGAGACGTCGATCACGACGGTCACCTTCGGCAAGTACAATTACCAGCGTTCACCCATGATGAAGCGGGCTGGCGATCCGTACAACACGCTTGCCGACGTTCCAGTCGGATCGAACATCTGCGTGAGTAGCCCTGTGTCGAACACGGGCTTCTGGACCGTTGCTGCTCAAGAGCTGCACGGACTGGACTATCGCGTTGGTGGCGGCGACTTCAACCTCGTGGTGAACGATCACTTCGTGAACCCTGTGAACCTGCTCCGTGGTGACTGCGAAGTTGCTGTGGTGATTCCAGAAGCCGCGGCGCCGAACATCCGGGCCGGTGAGATCGAGATCATGTATGACGGCCAGATGCCGTTCCAGCTCTATACCACCTTCTCGGGTATCGACGATGGCGAGAACCACGTCATGTCGAACCTGTTCACTGCAACGGAGAGCTGGTACGACTCGAACGAGACCAACGCCAAGGCATTCCTGGCCCTTTGGGAGCGAGGCATCGAGCTCTGGGTCGATAACAAAGCCGACATCGTTCGTGCCTACCCACAACACTTCGCTGTTGAGGAAGAGGCAGACGTCGAGTGGATGGTCGAGTTCATGGAAGGTGAAAACGACTGGTTCGTCGACACCGTGTATCTCGAACAGGATTGGGTCGACGCTGAGGTCGAGATCTGGGAGCTCATGAAGACCCTTCACCCAGACAACCCGAACGTCTTGGCTGAAGACGCACCATCACCACGCTTCGAAACATTGGGAGCGTGAGTTAGGCCAATAGGCCCCCTCTAGGCGGACGGGTGCCGGATTCGCTCTGGCGAATCCGGCACCCTCCGTCCTGGATATTCCAGAGATCGATGTTCCATCGATCTCGACCGCCAGGGAGCGGTGATACGCCCCTCGAGTTGTAGGAAGTGATTGCGGTCGTGACGACCATGACGACAGAAGTCCCGGCACCAGATCGGGTCACACAAGAAGATATCGAAGAGGCAGCCCGCCGTAAGGAGCTGATCATTCGGTGGATTTCCCGGATCTCGGGCTACGTCGTGGTCCTCGGACTGTGGGAGTGGGCATCGGGCGCTGTTCTCGAAGAAAACTTGTTGCCCGGACCAACTCGGGTCCTGCAGACCGCCGTGGAGTTGTTCCAGGACGGCAAGGTCTTCCCGGCGTTCGGCGCATCGCTCAGTCGGATCCTCCTTGGCGTCTTTCTCTCATTCATCATTGGATCGATGATCGGAATCATCACGCAGAACCGGTGGTTCTCCGGGTTCTTCAAGGACGCGATTACGATCGGGCTCACTTCGCCCGGTCTGATCTGGGTTCTGATCACGGCACTCGTGTTCGGCAACCGTTGGTTTGGTCCCATTCTCGCAATTATTCTCACGACCTTCGCTCTGGTATCCGTCAACGTTGCGGAGGGCATCGGTTCGCTCCCCAAGGACACGCTCGACATGGCGCGAGCGTTCAAGGTGAACCTCGTCGATCGAAATCGGCATATCGTGATCCCGCACCTTGCCCCGTACCTCTTCACCGGTCTTCGGTTCTCCTTCTCGATCGGCTGGAAAGTGACGGTGCTCACCGAGATCTTCACGGCATCCTCCGGCATTGGCTTCGAACTACGAATCGCCCAGATCTTGTTCCGACAAGACGAGGTCCTGACATGGATCTTGCTCTTCTTCGTCTTCGCTCTGTTCCTGGAGAAAGTGGTTCTTCAGGCCATCGAGGACAGATTCTTCCGCTGGCGTAAGGAGATTGCATCAACATGACCGCTGTCGCAACAAAACCGCCGAGCTCGAGCTCGGGAACTGCAATTCCGCCGAGACGCCCCAGTTCGGCTCCGATGCGGTTCATCAAATCGCCGAGGTTTGCTCGTGCGATGTTCTTGCCTGCCGTGCTGGTCTTCTGGCTCATCTCGAACAAGCTGATCGAGAACTCATGGGACTTCGATAGCAGTGTGCTCGCCACACCTCGAGAAGTGTGGGACTTCATGTGGGCCGAGGTCACCAGGGATACGGTTGCACCGAAGGACTTGTACGAGACATTTGGGATCTCGCTGTACCGATTGGGAATCGGCTTTTCGATCTCGATGATCCTCGGCACCACGATCGGTCTGGGAATGGGCCTGTCACGGGCGGTGAACGCGTTCTTCCACGATTGGGTGATGGCACTTCTCGCGATGCCGGCTCTGGCATGGGCGCTCTTTCTCAGCCTGATCTTCGGGTTCGACAACAAAGGTCCGATCATTGCCGTGGTGTTGGCGGGAATCCCCTTCGTCATCGTGAATGTTCGTGAAGGTGTTCGAAGTACGCCCCGCGACTTGTTCGACATGTCGAATGCGTTTGGTGTGCCATCGAACAAGAGAACGAGGCACGTGCTCCTGCCGTCGCTCTACCCGTTCCTGTTTGCATCGGCGCGTTACGCGCTGTCGATTGGATGGAAGGGCCTCGTGATCATCGAGTTGTTCGGTGGCCAGGATGGCGCAGGCTGGACAGTAAAGTTCTGGTACGACGCACACCGACTGCACGGCGTCATCGGATACTCGATGTTCTTCGTGATCTTTGCGCTTGTTATGGAGAACGCTATTCTCGAGCCGATTTCCAGGCGAGTCTTCAGATGGCGGCCGAGCCTCAACAGCCCCGACATTGTCGAAGAAGAGATGGATGCTCTCTATGACGTGGAAGAGCTGAATCGCGAATTGGACGCCAACCTCCCCACCGGCTCTACCCAGGAGACATGATATGGCTGAAATCAAGATCAGGAATTTGCACAAGGAGTTCGGGACTGGCGCCGACAAGGTTGTCGCTCTCGAGGACGTGAACCTTGACATGGGCGGTCACGTCTTCGTCTCGATTGTTGGTCCATCTGGTTGCGGGAAGTCAACGCTCCTCAATATTTTGAGTGGCATCGAGACCCCCACGAGCGGTTCGTTGGAGATCACACAGTCCGGTCACAAGGCTGCGCCTGGGTATGTGTTTCAGGCAGCGCGCCTGTTGCCATGGCGGACAGTGATGGACAACCTGCTGTTCGTGCAGCAAGACAAGTCCGATGAGACTCGCGCACGCTGTCAGAAGTACCTCGAGATGGTTCAGCTGGGAGACAAGGGCGACAAGTTTCCAGGTGAACTCTCCGGTGGCATGCAGCAACGTGTGGGTATCGCTCGAGCATTCTCGATCGAGCCCGACGTGTTGTTCATGGATGAGCCGTTCAGCCACCTCGATGCCATCACGGCTCGGTCGCTTCGGCGAGAGCTCCACACCATGTGGGCCGATACGGGCAAGACGATCATCTTCGTGACACATGATGTGGGAGAGGCTGTCGAGTTATCGAACCGAATCCTGGTCTTCGCGCAGGGTGGCCGACTCGAAGACGACATCACGGTCGATCTCGACTTCCCACGTGACGCTGCTGATGAGGAGGTCGCGATTGCGAAGGCGAGTGTGCTACGTAAGTTCGAAGAGTTCGACCTGCTCGCGACCTGATAAACAAGGCTCGCCGAACAAACCCGAGAACGAACGATAGAGAAGAGAATCCATTGAACGTGCACGCGCCCACGATTGACGTCCACTGTCACCTGGCCACTCCCGAAGCAGGGGAGTTGCTTGCACCACACAAGCGATCGCAAGACGACCCCTACATGCACTTCATGGGGCAGGATTCACATGACCAGAACTCGGTCATGTTCCCTACGATCAAGGGCGCGCTGCGAAATCACGAACAACGCATCGAAGACATGGATGCGATGGGCATGGACATCCAAGGTCTGTCGACATTCGTGTCTGAGTACGGCTACTGGGCACCGCCAAATGTTGCTGCAGAGGCCGCTCGAATCCAGAACGACCACCTCGCACAAGCTGCTGCCGATATGCCTGAACGGTTCGCATTGTTTGGTGCAACGGTGCCGCTGCAGGACGTCGACCGCGCCATCACCGAGATGGACCGCGCGGTAGATGAGCTTGGCTTCAAAGGCCTACAAATCGGCGGAAACGTCAATGGAAACAACCTCGACGAAGCTCGATTCCGACCGTTCTGGCAGGCGGTTGCCGCCAAGGGAATTCCAGTCATCATCCATCCCGATGGCTACCAGGAGAGCCATCGATTCGGCGATTACTTCATGACCAACTGCATCGGCAACCCACTCGAGACGATGGTTGCGTCAAATCGAATGATCTTCTCTGGTTTGTTCGAGGAGTTGCCGGATCTCAAGGTGGTACTGCTCCACGGAGGTGGATATCTTCCGTTCTACACGTCCCGTGCCGATCACACGTGGGAGGTTCGGCCGGAGACTCGTGTTCATATTCCCGATCATCCGCCGAGCTATTACATGAAGAAGCTCTACTACGACACGATGGTGTTTCAGCCGCAGTACCTGGGTCATCTCGTCGACGTCGTGGGAAGCGATCGAATCATGGCTGGTACGGATCATCCGTTCGACATGGGCGACGACGATCCCCTCGGACTGATCGATCGCACCGAAGGCCTCACCGATGACGAGCGCATCGCGATGAAGGGCGGCAACGCCGCAAAGCTCTTCGGCATCTAGCCGCTGATCGTCGCCCTCTTCAGCCGAGGAACCGCTCGACTGCCTCAACGAACGCGTCTGGTTGCTCGAGTGGTGGACAGTGGCCGCAGCCCTCGAGTTCGACGAACTCGGCGCCAGGAATTCGATCGGCAAGATCGCGCGACATCTCGGGCGGAGTCGTGGCGTCAGCGCCTCCAGCAATGACCAAGGTTCGGTTGGTGATGCCCGCTGCCTGTTCGCGAAGGTCCATGTCACGTAGTGCGCGACACGCCGAGGCGAATGCGGTCGGGTCGGTCTTGACCAACACCGAGCGGCGCTCGCTGATCGCGTCTGGATGTGATCTCAGGTAGTCCTCGGTGAAGATGCGCTTGACTGCCACATCGACAACAGCTTCCATGCCGCCGGTGCTGACGAGTTCGCTCATCGTCGTGAAGGCCCCTTGGCGATCTTCGGAGAACGCAGCGCCTCCGTTGGCAACGATCAGGTCTCCGAACCGATCGCCATGCGCGATTGCCAGGGCGACAACCACGAATGCGCCAAGGCCGTTGCCGAGCACAGCTGAGTCTGTACCAAGATCAGCACGATCGAGTGCGTCGGCGATCACGTCGGCGAGATCGAAGATGGTGGGTTCGCCGGATTTGAGCGGGGGAGTGGTTCCGAACCCGGGGAGGCTCACTCGGACAACTCGGCGGTGCTGAGCGAGGATCGGCGCTGCGAGATCGAAAGCAGTGGAATCGGTCAGCAGGGAGTGCACGAGGACGAGAGGGGGCCCATCCCCTTCGATATCGATCTGCATCAGTTCAGCCTTCCGTCATCGCCGCCGTGCAAGAGCAGGAGCCCCGCCACCGCGAAATCCTACAGAATGCAGGATCACGAGGCGAACGGCGTCTTGTTTAATGCTGGTGGGTTGCGTAGTGATGCGCGAGCGCATCACGTCCGAAATCGTTGCGAAGGTCTCGCCAGACCGTGTGGATGTGGTTCACATCGCGCTGTGTGTTGTCGTATTCGACGAAAAGATCGTCACCCTGAATGCGGTAGTAGTGGGGTTGATCCCGCTCGATCCCACCGGCCCACATGAACGAGAGTGTGTCGATCTGGGCGCCGGCGAATTTGGCGTGCTCCTCGTCGGCCACAGCCTCAGGAAGCCTGTCGAGGTAACAACTCAAGAGGGCACGAAGTATCTCTTTGTTGTCGTCGCCGAGTGCCGTAGCCGACACCCCCTTCGGCTTCTTGGAGAATGAGATTGCCTCGAGGTGCTCGTCCGTCAGTCCGAGTTTTTGTTCCGCGGCGAGCTGTCGTTTGCCCCAGAGGTCGATTGTCTCGTCGTCGAGACTGCGCCACACGAAGGGCAACCCGAGTGGCCGATCGCCCTCTGTGAGATCCGTTCTGTTCACGCCGACAATGTCGACGGGAGCAACAGCGGAGACGAGCGCGGCCTCCAGTTGCGTTGCATCGAGGCTCTGGACCAACTCTCGCCCGTAGTCTTCAGCTCCCCCGAGTGGGCGGTGGAGGTGTGGTCCGAGAAGCGGGCTGTTTGCGGGATCCGCGCCGAAGAAGAGAGGCACCGTCCCGACGACCTCGCCTTCGATGATGAGGTAGTTCACCGAGATGTGGTGGCCTCCAAACCTCCAGGCCCAGTCGCCGGATTCTGGGTCGCCAAAGATGGCCATCCAGTACAGCAGTGGGTCGCGTCCCCGGTCGCGACCGAATTCGGTGACCCAGCCCTCCGTGTGATCGAGAACATTCTCGAGCCCGATGATCGTTGCGGCTGTGACATACCCAGCGCGCGACAAGCCCGTTGCGAGCATGCGGTGTGTCCGGCGATGTTGTGCCGAGGTCATCTCCGTCAGTGCCAGCCCGCCATGATCGGTCGGGGTGTAGAACCACACGAACTGTTCGTCGTCGCCGAACGGGAAGGTGATCTTGTCCCGCTGTTTTGCATCGAGCGAGCCGAGAAGCTCGATCGCCTGCGATGCCATCACTTCAGCCAAGCGGCCTCGCGCCGTGCTGCTCATCATGTTTCTCCTGCCTGCGGATGGCTGGTCGGGTCTGGAAAGGAATGGGGCCATGTTTCGGCCACGGTCTCGTAGTAGCTCTTCACCTTGTCCGGGTCGAGGTGTAGCGAGTGCTTGATCTTGTCGACCTCGGACGGAATTTCGATCGGAATCCGGAGCGAGTCGGTGAACCGATTGAACATCGCAAAGAAGCCGCTCATCAGCGTCAACTCGACGATCTCTGCCTCGTTGAAGACCAGAGCGACCTGTTCGTACACGTCGTCTCTGGATCGGGCGGTGTTGAGGGTGACGTGCTCGGCCCACAAGACCGCAGCCTTTTCACGGTCGCTGAGTAGATCGGAGTCCATGTAGCTATCAGTACCGATCACGTCGATCTGCTGCCAGGTGATTCCTGCCGCTTGACCAAGCGACGTGTTGTGGGCTGTTCAATAGTCGCAGCCGTTCAGATGGCTGGTCTTGATCACGACCATCTCTTTCAGTTTGGTCTCGAGGACGCTTCCCGCTCCCTGACGTTGGAGGACGGCGTTGAACGGGACGAGCATCTTGGCGACCAATGGCGAATGCGCCATCGCCTGATAGGAAGCCGGCACGCGTCCGAGCATTGCATCAACGGCGTCGTACAAGACCTTCGTGTCGCCTGTGGCGTCTCCGGGTTTGATCAGCGAGATTCGTTCGTTCGTCACATCGTGCATCGTATATGACCCACCTCATCGCTTCAGAATGGATCGGACTGGACGCCATGACGCGGCCAGAACGGCCATGCCCACGGCGGCGATCAAGAACGCAGCTCGTCCGCCGAGACGGTCTGCGATGTTGGAACCGGTCGGTGGGCCAACGACCTGGGCGGTTCGCACGATGGTCACCCAGACGAGCACGGTGACACCGCGGTATACATTCCCTGCAGCAGATGCTGCATACGATTGCGCTTGGGGGATGAAGAGGCCGAAGCCGAGGCCTGCCACGGCCAATCCACCAGCCACTGTCCACGCAGAGGGTGCGACGCCAGCCAAGGCAGCTCCGATCGCCATCATCCAAAACGCGAAGGTCAGGGCTCGCTGCCGACCGAATCTGGCGAGCAGGGGACCGATTCGAAGTGCCACCAGAATCGTGCCGACTTGAAAGGAGGCAAGAATGAGACCGCGTTGACCGACGGGGGTACCGAACTCTTCTTCGAGAAAAAGTGGCGTGACGGTGAGGCCGAGCCCGTGCAGCACGAACACACCAGACAGTGTTGCCACAAGGAGGCCGACGTAGTCGACAAGGGTGCCGTCCTTGCGCATCGTGCGATGTGCAGCCGCGATATGGCGGTGCGGCTGCTCGATGTTGCCAGCTGGTTTGTCGGTGGGCATCCTCGTCGCCCACAGGGCAAGCGGAAATCCGATCACGAAAATCAGAAACGATCGGAAGATACCCCCGGTCGCCAACTGGCTCGAGATGATCGGACCCATCATTGCGACGAGCGTGACTCCGGTGATGTTGATGCCCATCGCGCGCGTGCGGGCTTCCCCTTGGAACGCGTCGCCGATCAGGACGATTCCGATGCCGAGGATTCCGGACGTTCCGATGCCTTGGAGAAACCGAACAGCGATGAGTCCCCAGAACGACCGCGCGAAGAACCCGGCGCAACCAAACACCGAGAACACGAGCAGCGCAGTCAGCACCACTCGTCGTCGGCCAAGTCGATCGGCCATGTACCCAATGAGCGCGGAGAACAACACGCCAGGAATCGACACCGATGCCTGGACGAGCCCGATCGATCCGCGAGAAACACCAAATTCCGTGGCCAAGTCCGGCAGGATCGGCGACGTCACTGCGAACCCGAGCGTGCCGAGCGCACCGACCCCAATCGCTATCGCCAGGCGTTCATTCGGCGAGGTCGCGGTACCCAGCGGGTGGGTCCACGCCCACGATCGCGCGATCACAGTCTTCGGTCGCGCGGCATTTGATACAATGTACCGTGCAGTCGCCAGAGCGTTCGATTCTCGGACAGCGACCGCTTACGACAGCCGTCTTGTTCTCGGTGGTGGCGTCGTTTCCCCTCTTCTTCGCTGGCGGTTTTGCTGTTCGGCTCCAGGACGACCTCAATATCAGCAAATCGCAGTTCGGGCTTTCTGTTTCGGCATATTTCGTCACGTCCGCGATCGGCTCGTTCACGATCGGCAGCCTGATCGACAAATTGGGCGCTCGTGCTGGTTTCATTCTGGCAGGCGTAGGCGGCGGGGTTGCCTCGATACTGATCGCGGTCTCGAACTCGTTCTGGCCGTTCGCGTTCGCTCTCGGCGTCGCAGGAATTTCAAACACCGGTGGTCAGTTGGCCGGCAACCGCGTACTTGCTGGTGTCGGGTCACAGCGCCAGGGCCTGGGATTTGGCGTGAAGCAGGCTGCTGTTCCCATGGGCAGTTTCATTGCGGGCGCGGTTGTGGGGGTTCTCGGATCGGAGATCGATTGGCGAGGTGCGTTCCTGGCGTACTCCGTGTTCGCATTCTGCACCGTATTCTTTGCTCCAGGTGGCCCAGGGAAAGCCTCTTCGAGTGAGCCTCGCCGGCCCGTCGGCAACGACTGGCCTTGCTTGCTGGCGCTCGCTATGGCTGGGTTCTTGGGTGGAGCGGCCGGCAACGGTCTCGCGGTTCTCACAGTCGATGCATTTGCCGCATCTGGGTACACCGAAAGTGTCGGCGCAACCGCACTTGCCATCGGTAGCGGGCCGACGATCGTCATGCGAACCGCGATCGGCTGGTTTGCCGGCCGGAGAAATGCGTCCGGCTTCGTCGAGCTTGGATTCGCCATGGCATTGGGC
>CAJQNJ010000007.1 GCA_905479685.1 uncultured Acidimicrobiales bacterium | reverse complement strand
CCCGATCACGGAATCTGGGAGATCCGTGCTGCCCCTCGGCACCACGTGTATTCGAAGGTGATGTGCTGGGTCACCGTCGATCGCGCGATACAGATCGCTGCCAACGTGTTCGATCGCGAGCGACCCGAATGGCACGCACTTCGCGACGAGATTGCAGCCGATATCTTCGAGCACGGATGGAACGAGGCCGTGGGATCCTTCACCGCCGCCTACGACGGAGTGGACCTTGATGCGTCGGTTCTGATGGTTGGTATTGCGGGACTGGTCGATGCCGACGACCCCCGGTTCGAAGCGACGGTTCGAGGGGTCGAAGCCCAGTTGCGCGACGGGCCGACCGTGTACCGCTATCACCACGACGACGGCCTACCTGGCACAGAGGGTGGGTTCCACCTGATGACATCATGGCTCGTCGACTGTTATGCACTCCTGGGCGAACGCGAAGAAGCGCACAGCCTCTTCCGAAAGCTGCTTGCCACCGCAGGAGACACCGGCCTTCTCGCCGAGGAATACGACCCGGTGGCCCATCGATCGCTCGGCAATCATCCGCAGGCATACAGCCACCTCGGTGTCATCAACAACGCACTCCGCCTGAGCGCCGAATAACGGGAAAGCTACCAATATTCTTCGAAGTGGATATTGCCCGGTTGGTTGCGGCGGTCGATTGTGAATCCTCGTTCGACCAACAACTCGATGACACCGGTGGTTTCGGGCCAAACTTCGGTGCCGTCCTCTTCTTCGGGAAGACCGATCATCGCGGGATTGCCACAGAGGAATGCGTGCGTGGTTTCGGGGTCGAGTGACCCGCCCAGAACTCGCTCGAGGTCGCCATCACGAATCAGGTCTTGGAGATAACGTTTCGGAACATCGGGTTCGCGGGTGGGCATCGGCAGGTAGTGATAGTTCGGAAATCGTTCCTCGAGGTGGCGGTGAAGGTCCAAATAGCCGAGGTCCTGCCAATTGCGCACCGTCACGGTGGACACGATCGGGCCGGTATGACCCTTTCGAAGGAGTTCGGTGGCCATCGAATTGTGGGGGGCCTCGCCGGTTCCGGTTGCAAAGAACATCACAGCGGTGTCCGGACTCTGCACCGATGAAAGTGTGTACCGACCTGCCACTTTTGGACCGAGGTAGATCCGATCGCCGACCTGCAACTTACCCAGCCGTGGCGTCAGCGCAGCGATGTGATTCTCATCGGATTGCACCAAGACGATGTAGAACTCCAACTCTTCGGTGTCGGGCGGAGCGAGGTAGCCCGATGGTTCGAACATGGGGTGCGAGATCGAGTACGACCGTCGGATCAGTTTGCTCCACTTCTCATCGATCTCGGGATCCACAAAAGAGTCGACGCGGTCTTCCCAGTACCCGAGACCGAGCGACGCGTACTGGCCTGGAATGTGGGATGTGTCCCCGTGGTCGGGCCGGACCCGGAGAATCCACAAGTCGGAATGTCGCTGCTCAAAAGCCGTGATCGTCGCGTTGTAGCTCTCCTCTCGAAGTTCGTTGATCACCGACTCGTGCCGGGCACGCCGCTGCACAACCGATGGCGGCGCAACAACCTCGAGTTCGGGGAAGCACGCTTCAGCCAGCAGGTTGCCGATCTCCCACGCGTGGCCGGTGGGTAGGTCGTGGCCCTCCTCAGGCTTTCCGAGGAACCACACCTTGTTGCTCGCAATCGCAGAGTCGCTCACGCCCAACTCCCCAACAGCGGGCCGAATTCGCTCCGATGCAAACACGATGTGGTCGAACTCGAGATCGGGCGTTCGACGGTCGCTGAAGAACGCGATCGGGAACTCGCCGTCGGCCCCGATCTCATCGGGAACAGCCCGGAACAACACCGTGACGCGACGCTCTCGCTCGAGACGGCGGAGCACGGCATCGGCTGCCGGAGCCAACTGGCCTGGGTCCATCCCTCCCGCTGCCATGACGACACCTGCGCCCGCAGCGGCTGCCTCAGCGACGAGCTCAGCTGCCTTGTTCGTGTAGCCGACCACGAGGATGTCGCGATCGTTGAGCCAATCGGGTAGAACATCCACGCTCACGTGGTCGGTCAAGGTGACGTCGAGGGGCGGCGACCATGCAGGGTCGCGATGGCGTTGTGCGATCAGACAACCACGCGCTCGGTACGTACGTTGGCTGGTGACGACGACCAGGTGATCATCGTTGGTATCGATGCTGACGAGCTGTTCTCCGTAGCCGACTTCGATCTTGTTTTCGGGAACGAGTTCGGGAAAGGCGACAGCCGACCCGGGTTCGACAACCCGTACTCGCGCAAGACCAGACCGCAACGATGAGATCGCGACCGACAGGCCACCAGCGTTGCCTCCGATGACGATCAGGTCGTAGTCAGTGCCTTCGTCAGCCATTCGTGTTCCCCCGGGCATCATCCCCTCCCGACGAAGGGCATGTTCGTTGCCATGACAGTCATATTCAACACGTTGGCTTCTGGCGGCAATCCAGCCATGTAGACGACCGCGTTCGCAACGTTCTCCAATTGCATAGTCGGTTCTCCAACGATGCTGCCATTCGGCTGCAGGACGCCCGCAGCAATTTTGTCCCCGATCTCCGAATCAGCGTTGCCGATGTCGATCTGCCCACACGAAATTCCGAATGCCCTTCCATCGAGAGCGAGCGACTTCGTGAGACCGGTGATCGCGTGTTTGCTCGCCGTGTACGGGGCAGAGAACGGTCTGGGTGTCGTTGCTGAAACCGAACCGTTGTTGATGATTCGGCCTCCTTGTGGCTGCTGCGTTCGCATCTTTGCGAACGCAGCACGAGCACACAGAAACGACCCGGTGAGATTGACCGAGATGACGTCTTGCCAGGCCTCGACCTTGAGTTCATCAACCGGAACAGCAGGTGCGGTGATCCCGGCGTTGTTGAACAAGAGGTCTACTCGTCCGAACCTCTCGACCGCTGCATCGAAAAGGACCTCGACAGCAGCTTCGTCGCTCACGTCGGTGACGACGGCGAGTGCGTCTCCGCGAAGCTCGAGCAGCGTATCGTCCAGCGTCGAACCGGTTCGGCCTGCGATCACCACGGACCACCCATCTTCGCTGAGCCCGATGGCGACGCTCCGACCGATGCCACGACCACCGCCGGTGATCACCGCGACCTTGTTCATGACGAGAAACCTCCGCGCTGCGCATGCCAGGTTGCGAGCCAGTCGAGACCGACATCGATACCTGCCCGCGGCGTGTATTCGGCGCCGAACAAACCGGTGTAACCGAGCTCGATCAACGCAGGAAGCAACGTGTGATAGTCGATCTCGCCTCCAACGGGCTCACCTCGATCGGGATACGCCGAGATCTGCACGTGCCCAACGTAGGGCATGGCCGATTCGAAGCGGGGGTACAGATCTCCTTCCATCAGGTGCGTGTGGAAACAGTCGACCATCAATTTCACGTTGTCGTACCCGATCGCGTCGATTGTCTCGATGCCTTGTTCGACCGTCGTGAGGTGATAGTCGGGCACAAACTGAGTATTCAGCGGTTCGATCAGCACCCCAATGCCGAGTGGGGCGGCAGCCCGTGCGGCATAGGCCAGGTTGCTCCGGTAGGCGTCTTCGCAGTCGGGGCCGCGTCCGGTACGTCCAGCGAGCACACTGACGTTGGCACAACCGATCGCATCGGCATACGAGATCGCCTCGTCGATGTATCTGCGAGCGCGGGCCTCTTCCCCTGGAACTGCGGCTACTCCGACTTCGCGCTGACCGTCACCAAGTCGTGTGTTGATCGATGTCATCGTCAAACCAGTTTCGATCAACGCCGAAACAACGTCTTCTGTCGCGAACGGATATGGCATGTGGCATTCCACTGCATCGAACCCCGCAGCCCCAGCACTGCGGATCGCATCCGGCAGAGGTCGATCGGTCCAGAGGAAGCCGAGATTTGCTGAAAATGAGATCATTGCGGTCCGGGCATTGGCTGGGCGATAGCCCAAATCTACTGCGGATCGTCGGCCAGGAATCCTCCAATCGCCTCCGTTGTTCATACACTCACCATGATGAAGGAATCCCCTGTAGCCGCTGCCGCAACTGCACCCTCGACCGTCATGCCGACTTCCAACGGCGACTCGATGGCCGCTGAGGTTGCAAAAGTCATCGCTGCGGTCCGCCCAGCAGTTCAAGCTGACAAGGGCGACATCGAGCTCATCTCGGTGGACGCGGAGACCGGGATCATCGAAGTGGAGCTCATGGGCGCGTGCACCAGCTGTCCGGCATCGTCCTCCACGCTCAAGGCCGGTGTCGAACGAATCATGAAGGACCGGGTTCCGGGAGTCACAGAGGTCGTCAACGTCGGTCAGGTGTTTTACGCCGACGGCACGGCGGTCACGCTGTAGCCAATGTCAACGCTGTTTGCGCACCAAGGCGGTTGGGACGAAGTCCTGCTCGTCGCCGGGCCAATCGTGATTCTCGGAGCGTTG
>CAJQNJ010000006.1 GCA_905479685.1 uncultured Acidimicrobiales bacterium | reverse complement strand
TTCCGGTTTGCCACAGCGTCACCGATTCGTAGGAGCACGAACGCGCCGTCGAGATTCCGCACGACCTCTTGGGGGCGACCGCCGAGCAGCGCTCCGTAGTCGACTGCGCCAAGGTTGGTCGAGCGTGGCTTGAGCTCGAAGTACAGCTCGGCCAACGGAGTCGTGCCATGGTCCACAACCACGAGGTCGACGTCACGGGTGGTTCGATGATCACTCTGGTCGCTTCCTATCGTGACCCGCAGGCTATCGTCTTCACGTCGTACGCCGAGGACCCTCTGGTTCAAGGTGATTCGCGTGTTGGTCTCGTTGAAGGCGCGCGCATATGGCACGTGGTTCATCCCACCCACTTCGATTCCCAACATCCGCTCAGGTGTCACGATCTCCAACGGTGTTCCCGAGCGAGCGATCAGCTCTGCAGCGGACAGGGCTGAGTGGGTGCCGTTGTCGTCATACAAGAGGACCGAACCTCGCGCCGTGACCTCTCCACCGAGCACTTCCCAGGTGGTCGCGACCAGGTCTGCACCTTCCTCGAGATCGGGCGGTGCGGGTACCCCACCGGTTGCGACCACCACGATGTCAGGCTCGAACGCTTCGACGGTGTGCGTGTCGGCGAATGTGTCGAGGCGCAGATCGACACCGAGGCGATCGAGCTCAGACAGGCGCCAGTCGATGATGCCAACGAGATCGGTTCGACGCGTGTTGCGAGCAGCGAGACGGAGTTGGCCGCCGGCCCGAGGCATCGCTTCGAGCACGGTCACCGCGTGACCTCGCTCGCCCGCAACCCGAGCTGCTTCCAGCCCTGCGGGACCAGCACCGGCCACAACGACGCGCTTGGAAACGGTCGCCCTCGGGATCTTGTGTGGCATGGTCGCTTCGCGGCTGGTCGCTGCATTGTGCAGGCACAATGCTTCCCCAGACTCGTAGATTCGGTCCAGGCAGTAGGTCGCCCCCACGCACGGGCGAATCTCTGCCTCGCGTCCTTCTGTGATCTTTTCGACGATGTACGGGTCGGCCATCTGCGCTCGTGTCATGCCGATGAGATCGACATGACCCTCGCTGATCGCATGGCGTGCAGTAGCGACGTCGTCGATCTTTGCGGCGTGGAGAACGGCGAGGTTCGTTGCTCGACGGACACTGCCCGCGAAATCGAGATGCGGAGCTGACGCCATTCCATGAATCGGTATGACGTTGCTCAGGAGTGTGTCGGTGTACGTCATTCCCCGAATGACATTGATGAAATCGATGAGGCCGTCGGATTCGAGGTCGGCGAGGATCGACAATCCCATTTCCGCGTTGAGTCCACCAACCAAGGTGTCGTCCAGTGCCATACGCAACCCCACGATGAACGACGGTCCCACGCGTTCTCGAATTGCCCGTAGCACCGCCCAGGGGAACCGGCGGAGGCCGTCGTTGCTTGCTCCCCAATCATCGTCTCGAACGTTTGTGAGCGGCGACCAGAAGCCGTCGAAGAGATGGCCATAGGCCTCCAACTCGATGCCATCCATACCCCCGGCCTGCATCCGTTCGGCGGCGTCCGCGTACTTCTCGATGATCCGTTCGATGTCCCAATCTTCGGCCTCCTTCGGCGCGGTTCTGTGCGCTGGTTCTCGTAGCGGGG
Organism: uncultured Acidimicrobiales bacterium; assembly: GCA_905479685.1. Taxonomy (GTDB): domain Bacteria; phylum Actinomycetota; class Acidimicrobiia; order Acidimicrobiales; family SHLQ01; genus SHLQ01. Next base: position 99,431 of record CAJQNJ010000006.1, on the reverse strand, counting down.
AAGGCGCCACGATCGGTAGCCAATCCCCTTGGGCGAAGCCGGTACGCCTTCCCATGTGCGTCAGCTGGATCATGCACGCTGCGCCATGTTCGTGGACACCATCGGTCAGTCGCTGGATCCACGGCACGATCGCATCGTCGTACGCGTGAAGGTTTCCGAATGCCGGTGGGCTGTCCTCTGCGACAACCGCTGAGCCAGCGGTCATCGTCAGCGCCACGCCGCCCTTGGCCTTTTCCTCGTGGTACAGGCGATACCGATCGGTTGGCATACCTGCCTCGCCGTATGCGGGTTCATGCGCCGAGGAAAAGATCCGGTTCCGCAACGTGAGGTGTTTGAGCGCGAGCGGCTGTAGGAGCGGATCTGAGGAGTTCGACGTCGACATCGAGCCATACCATCACAGTGCCTGCGGACATGCGAGAACGAAGTGGCCATGTGCGGCGTCCGTGTCTCTCAGAACGATGCCAGGTCTCGTCGCCGTTCAGGATCTCGAGCAGGCGGTCGAGACCGCACTCATGCGAGTTCGTGGAGCCGATGGTAGGCCGCGGCGACCAACAGCCGGATGCCGACAGGAATGGCACGTTCATCGACGTCGAAGTGGCCGACGTGCAGGTCGTGGCGATCATGCGTACCGTCGGGATCGTGGGTGCCCAGCCGGACGTAGGTACCCGGAACCTGCTGAAGAAACCAGGCGAAATCGTCGCCACCCCAGCTCTGGATTGCATCGGTGATACGGGCTGCACCGAGCTCTTCGGTGGCCGCCCGGCGAACCAGTTCGGTTGTTTCCTCGGAGTTGACCACAGGTGGCACGCCGTGGGTGTAGTCGCACTCGTATGTGGCGCCGCTGCTCCCGATGAGGGTGTCGAGGGCTCTCCTGAACGCCCTGGGGAGTGCATTCCATGCATCGATCGATGGAGTTCGCACCGATGCACCGAGGACTGCATGGGTCGGGATCACGTTGGGAGCGTCGCCCGAGTGTGAAGAACCGAAGACCACTTTGATGGGGCCCAAACCACCCAGCTCGGCTCGCACCATGTCGGGAAGCTCTATCGTGATTCGGGCCGCCAGATCGACCATGTTCACCGTGAGTTCGGGGCGCGCGGTATGACCGCCGGGACCGCTCAGGGTGATCATCGCCATGTCAGCGGCCGAGGTGATTGCTCCCGAGCGGAGACCGATGCTGCCGACATCGAGCTTGGGATCGCAGTGGACCCCGAGGATGGTGTCGACGTCAACGAGACCGTCGTCGTCGATCACGTCCAGAGCGCCACCGGGGACACGTTCCTCGGCTGGCTGGAATATGAGACGAATGCGGCCGGGAAGCTCGTCGTTGAGATGCGAGAGGTAGATGCCGGCTCCGAGGACCACCGTGGTGTGCACGTCGTGGCCGCAGGCGTGGGCAACGCCAGGAACGAGGCTGCGATAGTGGACGTCCTTCTCGTCTGCCATCGCCAGCGCATCGATGTCGCCGCGCAGCGCCACGATGGGACCATCGCCATGGCCGAAGTCGCAGATCAAGCCGGTGCCAGAGGCAAGCACGCGGGTTTCGAGGCCAGCTACTTCGAGCCGCTCCCGGATGAAGGCAGTGGTCTCGTGCTCTTCGCCACTTCGCTCGGGATGGGAGTGCAGGTGCCGTCGAAACGCGACCAGTTCTTCCTCGTGGCTGTTGAGCCAGAACCGCAGACGCGGTCCCAGGACAGTGATCATTGGACGACGCTCATCGGATGATGTTCATTCGGCAGTCTCCGTCAGGCTCGTGGTTCGTCGTCCTCGAGCTCTCCGATGAGGCTAGCCACTACGTCCTGGTACGAACCGCCTGCCTCGACGATACGTCGCTGTCGCAGGTACCCGGGGCCGACCTTCCAGAGCTCGAGGAGATCATCGAGCTCTGGTTCGGCTCCGATACGGCGGGCCGTCGGACGGAGTTGTTCGACCAGCTCGAGGAGCATCTGAGCGGCAGGTTGACGGTTGCCCCGATCATCGACGATGAGCTCGGCGTCGACCCCATGTCGAGCGGCAAGCCAACGGTTCTCCCGAATCGTCCACTCGCGCGGTTTTGGCGGCAGCTCGCCTCGCTCGTGCTGATCGCGAAGGGTGACCACCAGGGTCTGAGCCAGCGCAGCGAGAGCCACCGTTTCGCGCAGCGTCGGTGCTGCATCGCACATACGAAGCTCAACAGTCCCGAAGTCGGGATGGGGTCGGACGTCCCACCACACCTCACGAATTGACGAGATGCTGTTCGCGCGCAGCAGCGTCTCCATGAAGTCTTCGAAGTCGCTCCAGTCGTCGATCATCGGTGGGAGGCCAGCGGTGGGCAACGCCTCGAAGACCTTTGACCGCGACGATGCCAGTCCGGTGTCCTGTCCTTCGAGGTATGGACTCGAAGACGAGATGATCAGAAACAAGGGGAGGTGTCGTTGCAGTTCGTTGAAGACCGCGATGGCCTGCTCGCCCGAAGCAACCCCGACGTGGAAATGCGTGCCACAGATCAGCAGGCGACGGGCCGCCCACTGCATGTCGTCAACAAGCTCGTGGTACCGCTCCTTGGGGCTGATGAGTTGGTCGGCCGAGAGAGCGAAAGGGTGCGTGCCTGCGCTCATGACGGTGAGGCCGCGGCGCCCGGCGGCCGCGCGAACCTCGGCCAAGGTGGTCGCGAGATCGGCCTTTGCCTCCGCCGGTGTGTGGCACACCCCGGTGATGATCTCGATGGTCGACTGGAAGAGCTCGTGTTTCGCCTTGGGATGCCCACCATCGGGGTGGGGGGCACCGATCTCGTCGAGGATCTCGTTCGCGGCGTTGACGAGATTTCCGGTGGTTGGGTCGACAACGTGCAGCTCGAGCTCGACGCCGAGTGAAGGTTCAGTGTTTCGGGTGAAGTCGATGTGCATCGTCTGGAGCCCTCAGCATGGTCTGCGCGTGTTGACCGTTGGCCGCACTGTACCCGCACCGACTGGACCCGTTGCAGACGAAACGGCGAGCTGCGCCCCGTCGTCATTGCTCGTGGCCCTGAGATGCGCCGGCTTCGTCCGGATTTGGCGACAACGAGAGATAGATTCGGTGGGTGGCTGTCCTGCGTGTCGCACTTTGTCAGATCAACACCAAGGTCGGTGATCTCACGGGCAACGCCCAGCGGATCCGAGATGCCATGGCCGAGGCCGAACGGGAAGGTGCCGACCTTGCACTGTTCCCCGAACTGACGATCACTGGGTATCCGCCCGAGGACCTCCTACTCAAGTCGGGCTTCATCGCCAAGAACATTCAGGTACTTCACGACGTTGCGGCCTCGATCAGGGGCCGGTGTGCGGCTGCGATCGGCTTCGCCGACGGACAAGGGCACGGTCAGGCGTACAACGCATTGGCTGTGGTTTCCGATGGTGAAGTGAAGGCCACCTACCACAAGCGAGCGCTTCCGAACATTTCGGTGTTCGACGAGAAACGTGTCTTTCTCCCCGGAACCGAGCCCATGCGTTTGCACGAGATCGCAGGGATCCGCGTGGGCATGTCGATCTGTGAGGACGGGTGGATCGCCGGCGGGCCCATCTCGCAACTCGCAGCCGGTGGTGCTCAGATCATCATCAACATGAATGCCTCGCCCTACTACCGGCGCAAGGCTCACGTACGCGAAGTCGAGATGCGCGCTCGCATCGAGGAGGCTGGTGGAGTGCCCCTCGTGTACGGCAACCAAGTGGGCGGCCAGGACGAGCTCGTCTTCGATGGATCCTCCTTCGTGCTCGATGCATCGGGAGTAGTGATCGCTCGCGCCGGACATTGCGTGGAGGAGCTGTTGGTCGTCGATGTCGAGGCGATCGAACGTTCCGTTCCGCCCACGGCTGCGTTCCCCGTGATCCCCATCTCGCCGTCGTCTGGCCGGACGGCCGTGGTGTCCGCGCCGCGTGTCGCCCCGATCGAAGACGAACTCGACGAACTCCATTCGGCTTTGGTGCTGGCAACCCGCGACTATGTGAAAAAGAACGGGTTCACCGATATCTGCCTCGGACTCTCTGGGGGCATCGATTCGACCCTGACGGCTGCCATCGCGGCAGATGCGCTCGGCCCAGAGAACGTCCACTGCGTTCTCATGCCCAGTCGGTTCTCGAGTGAACACTCGGTGACGGACGCGGTCGAGTTCGCTGAGCGATTGGGAGTTTCTCATCGGACGATTCCGATCGAACCTGCCCATGCCGCGTTTCTCGACATGTTCGCCGAGTCATTTGCTGGCCGAGAACCGGGGCTCACCGAGGAGAATCTGCAGTCTCGTATCCGTGGCGTGATCCTGATGGGTCTCACGAACAAGTTTGGTTGGCTCGTTCTCACAACAGGAAACAAGAGCGAGGCGGCGGTTGGTTATTCGACCCTGTACGGCGACACGGCCGGCGCGTACGCAGCGATCAAGGATGTCTACAAGCTCGATGTGTACGCCCTGTCTCGGCGATTCAACGAGCGAGCTGGGCGAGAAATCATTCCCGAGTCGGTGATCACGAAACCGCCATCGGCAGAGTTGCGGCCTGATCAGCGCGATGATCAAAGCCTTCCGCCATACGAAGAACTGGACCCGCTGCTCGAGGCATACATCGAGGGTGACAGAACCCTCGAGCAGCTGATCGAGATGGGATTCGACAAAGACGTGGCGACGCGCATCACTCGTTTGGTGGACGTCGCGGAGTTCAAACGTCGACAGTCACCACTTGGTGCGCGTGTCACCAAGAAGGCCTTCGGGCGGGATCGGAGACTCCCGATCACCAACGGATTTCGCTGATACTGCATCCGTCAGGCGCGCGCTGGCCGAAGAGCCTGCATGACAGCTGGTGAAGGTGACGACCCTCAATCAGGCGAGATCAGCGACGACGCGGCCCGGTCCCGTCCACTCATAGCGATCAGCCTGCTGGCGTTCTTCGCAGTCCTCGGACTCGGTGTCGGCCTCGGCGTGCTCGCGACAGGTTCGTCGATCACCGGGGGACGAGTGGCAATGGCGCAACTGCCCGCGCTGGAACCTGAAGAGACGATCGCGTCTCCAGAACCCGCCGTCGAAGTTGCCGGCGCCACGGTCGAAGCGGTTGTCACCACGACTGTGCCAGCCACGACTGTGCCAGCCACGACTGTGCCGCCTACGACTGTGCCGGCTACGACTGTGCCAGCCACGAGCGGGGACGATCAGGGCAGCGAGGTCGAGTTCATCGTTCTGCCCAAGGCCGTCTATGACCGACTCGAGCTCGATGTTGGCGACGTCGTGGTCCAAAACATCGCGTCGAACGACAAGATCGGTGGAGTACTCGAGTCCGTTCAGCTCACCGGACTCGGCGTCCTGGCGCCGGGGTTCACGCTCGACGAGCTCGGAACGTTGTCCGGCACCGCCATCGAGTGTGGCAACTGGCGTGCGCAATACGAGCTGGTCTCGACGAATCCAGCGACCGGCACGTCATGGATTGACATCACGGTTGGCGGTTGCGCAAACTCGAGTTGATGTTACTTTTGGCACATTTTCGTGACCGTGTGCGGTGGTGGGAGCCAAATCGGTCGGTAGGGTTTCCCTTCAGGTCGGCTCTCAACGAGTCGAAACAACTGCCATCACTTACTCGATGTAAGCGTCGTAGTCAACAGCGGTGGTGGCGAAGGCCGCCATTGGGATCAGATTGGAGAACCTCTTGGCGAAAGAGCGTGTCGAGCGGGACGAAGAAGATCTTGTCCGGCTGTATCTCACCGATATTGGCCAATACCCCCTTCTCACGAAGGACGATGAGGTTCGTCTCGCCCAAGCGATCGAGAAGGGCGCAGAAGCACGCGCTGCGATCGACGCACCCGGTGAGGTCACACCCGCCAAGCGCCGAGAGCTCAACCGTGATCTCCGCCGCGGTGAAGAGGCTGAACGTACGTTCGTCCAGTCCAATCTTCGTCTCGTTGTATCGATCGCCAAGAAGTACCAGGCTTCGGGCCTTCCACTCCTCGACCTGATCCAGGAAGGCAACCTCGGGCTCATGCACGCTGTCGAGAAGTTCGACTGGCGCAAGGGTTTCAAGTTCTCGACGTATGCGACCTGGTGGATTCGTCAAGCGATCACACGCGGAATTGCCAACACGGGTCGAACAATCCGTCTCCCAGTTCATGCAGGAGACACGCTCACTCGTCTCCAGAAGGCACGCTCTCGCCTCGAGCTCAAGTTGGGTCGTCCTGCGACGCTGTCGGAGCTCTCGGCTGAGGTCGAGCTTCCAGAAGACAAGGTCACCGAGGCGCTTCGCTTCGCCGCCGAACCGCTTTCTCTGTCCGAGCCATTGCGTGAAGACGGAGACGCAGAACTTGGTGATGTCGTCGAGGACCGCTCCGCTGACTCTCCGTTCGAAGTTGCCGCGACCGCACTTCTCCCCGACGAAATCAGCCGATTGTTGTCACCGCTCGACGAACGTGAGCGCGAGATCCTGAAACTTCGTTTCGGTCTTGATCGTGGCGAGCCTCGGACGCTCGAAGAGGTCGGCGAGCACTTCAATCTCACCCGAGAGCGAATTCGCCAAATCGAAGCACGAGCGATGTCGAAGTTGCGGCACCCTTCGAGCGATACGGGCGCGCGGGACCTGCTCGCCGTCTGAGCGTCAGCTCCGGCCCAGAAGGCTGACGAATCGAACGATTTGAAGCCCGGCCCCGCTGGACGTCTGGTTGGCAAATGCAGATGTCAGCGCGCTCGACCGTGCGATCGCGGATGTTGCGGAGGCAATTTCGGACATGCGCGCCGGTAAGGGCACCACCGACCACTACGGAGCTTGAGCAATGCGCTACTAGGCTGTCGTTCCACATGGAGGTGTCTGAGTACCTGGTGGGCTCCCCCGCCTTCAAAGCGGGCGGTACGGGCGATCCCCGTACGGCGGGTTCGATTCCCGTCCACCTCCGCCAAATCGCCAAAACTGTCTGGGTTGTAGGCGTCCTGATCGGTGCGTCGCTCATCTTCGTACAGCCGGCTGGGGCAGCAGCCAGACTCATTGCATCGACACCCCAGGATGGTGACTCGCTCGAGGGGCTCGGGACCATCGAGTTCGAGTTCGACACGCTCCTCGACCCTGCGGGTGCGATGATCACCGTCACACGACTCGATGGCACGAACTACATCGTCCGTGACACTTCGGTCGACCGGACCGCGATTCGGGCGACCGGACCCGATCTGTTGCCCTCGGGTAACTACGAAGTGGCCTATGACGTGGTGTCCGCAGACGGTGCGCGCAATCAGGGTTCGATTCGAATCTCGATCGACTCCCCGAGCCAGTCCCTCTCCGGCGGGTTGATCGCCGTGCTGGTGATCGCCGCCGCGTTGGGCCTGTTCGTGACCTTCGTGTTCCGGGCCGATCAAAAGCGACGACGGCCTCGTGAACGGAGCGATCGACCGATCTAGGAACATTCCAGCGGACTGGAATGTTGGACGTATCATGGGACACATGCGTATCGGAGAACTCGCGGAGCTCGTACACGTCAGCACCAAGACGATTCGTTATTACGAATCGATCGGCCTGCTCGCAGAACCATCCCGGTCCGACTCGGGTTACCGGCAATACGACGAGGCAGCTGGTGAACGCTTGGGTTTCATCCGCGACGCGCAGGCGACCGGTCTGAGTCTTGCGGAGATCTCTTCGGTCCTCGAGCTGAAGAACACCGGTGTCGGTTCCTGTGCGCACACGACCCAATTGCTCGATCGTCACCTGTCCGAACTCGATGTCCAGATCGATCGACTCGTAGAAGCCCGGGCCAGCCTTCGATCGCTCGCCGACCGCGGGCGCGAAATGAATCCGACGACGTGCACGGATCCGAACCGCTGCCAGGTGATCAGCCCCGTAGGCACAGAATCCGCTTGACCTTCCCGTTGACTGGAAGGTTTACGCTATCGATATGAACGTCCTCGCTCGCTCCGAAATCACTGTCGATGGCATGACCTGTGCCGCGTGTGCCAGTGGCATCCAACGTTCGCTGGAACAGACTGAGGGCGTCACCAGTGCACAGGTGAATTTCGCGAACAGCCGGGCGACCGTCATCCACGCGCCGACTGTGGAGGACGAAACCCTTCACGAGATCATCGAGTCGCTGGGATATGCAGTCGTCGACACCGACGTTCCCACCGAAGGCCGATCTCGAGAATCCGATCTTCTACGACGGGTGATCGTGGCATCGATACTCACGCTGCCCGCCGTCGCAGTGTCGATGATCCCTTCACTACGTTTCGATGGTTGGGAATGGCTGGTTGGAGCACTGTCGACACCGGTGATCTGGTGGTCGGGATGGCCGTTTCATCACGCCGCCTTCACCAACCTGAAGCACCGCCGAACCACGATGGACACGCTGGTTTCGATGGGGTCGCTCTCTGCGTGGTCATGGTCGGTCGTCGTTCTCTTGGGTGACCTCGAGGGCGGTCACATCTACTTCGAAACTGGAGCGGTGATCGTCACCTTGATCTTGTTGGGCAAGTGGTTCGAGTCGCGGGCCACCCGACGCTCCGGCGACGCAATTCGCGCGCTTGCCGAGCTCGGGGTTCGAACGGCGCGACTCGAAGATGGTCGCGAAATTCCACTCGAAGATCTCTCGGTGGGAATGCGGTTCCTCGTGCGTCCCGGAGACAAGATCGCAACGGATGGAATCGTGGTGGATGGAATATCTGCGATCGACGCTTCGATGATCACCGGTGAGCCAGTGCCGGTCGAGGTAGGGGTCGGCGACGATGTGATCGGCGCAACGGTGAACGCGAACGGTTCGCTCGTCGTGGAAGCAACACGGGTCGGGGCCGACACTGCGTTGGCCCAGATCATCACCTTGGTCGATGAAGCCCAGGGCAGTCGCGCTGAGGTTCAACGCCTCGCCGACCGGGTCGCGTCGGTGTTCGTGCCCATCGCTATCATGGCTGCGGCGGTCACGCTGGTGGCATGGCTCGTCACGGGCAACTCCGTCGATGACGCATTCACCGCGGCAGTCGCGGTGCTGATCATTGCGTGCCCTTGTGCACTCGGCCTTGCCACGCCGCTCGGCATCATGGTTGGAACGGGTCGAGGAGCCGAACTCGGCGTGATCATCAAAGGTGGCGAAATTCTCGAGGACACCCGCGCCGTCGATGTCGTGATTCTCGACAAGACAGGCACGGTGACCGAGGGCCGGATGGAGCTCGAGCGGGTCGTGGTCGACGATGAACGAACTCGCGAACAGATCATCGGTCTCGCCGCGTCGCTCGAATCTCGATCGGAACACCCGATCGCTTCGGCGATTGCCGCAGCGTGCCCGGAGCACAGGCCCGTGACGTCATTTGAGAACCGTCCTGGCATGGGAGTCGTCGGCGAGGTCGATGGGCAGCACATACAGGTCGGTCGCCGTTCACTCTTCGCCGTCGTCCCTGACAAGATCGAACGGGCCGCCACAGAGGCAGAGTCCACGGGCGCCACCGCAGTCCTGGCCGGACGGGACGAGTGCGCAGAAGCGGTATTCGTCGTCGCCGACCAGATCAAACCAACGGCATCCGAGGCTGTCGCTGCGTTTCACGACCTGGGACTCGAGGTGACGCTGCTGACTGGCGACAACCAGCTCACCGCAGACGCAGTCGGAGCAGCAATAGGGGTCGACGTGGTGATCGCTGAGGTGTTTCCCGCTGACAAAGCACAAGAGGTCGCGCGGCTTCAGGCCCTCGGTCGTCGGGTTGCCATGGTGGGCGACGGCATCAACGATGCACCCGCGCTTGCTCAGGCCGACCTCGGGATCGCGATCGGCACGGGCACCGATGTTGCCATCGAGGCCTCTGACCTGACCATCGTCAGCGGCGACCTGAGGGCCGTTGCAGACGCTATTGCGCTGGCGCGCCGGACGCTGTCGACAATCAAGGGCAATCTGTTCTGGGCCTTTGCCTACAACGCAGCCGCGATTCCATTGGCCGCCTTCGGAATTCTCAACCCGATGATCGCCGCTGGAGCGATGGGTTTGTCTTCACTCTTCGTCGTGAGCAACAGCCTGAGATTGCGGGGCTTCGCCGGTTATCGTGCGAAGCATGGTTGAGCAACGGGTGGAGACGACGGACGGGTTTGCTGCCCATGCGTAGAGCGGTCGTTGTAGTGCTGGTCGTCCTGATCTCAGCGCCAGTGGCCTTGGCTGCAGCCGACTTGCCCCAAGGCGAGTCAGGCGTATCGGCGTACGTGCCATTGTCTTCGAGCAGCGGAATCGTGATCGACGGTGATCTCTTCGACTGGGCAAATGTTCCGCTGATGACGACCGACAATGAGCTGATTCCTGAGTTCACCGCGACGGAGAGCAGTGGCGTGCAATGGCAAGTTGCAGCCGATGGGCTCGAGCTGTACTTCTCTGCCACGATCGACGACGACACGATCGTGGCGGGGAAACACGGAGATGACTACTGGAACGAGGACTCGATCGAGTTCTACGTGAACCTCTCGAGCGATCAGGCAACGACGTCGTATGGTCCGGGCATCGCGCAGATCACCGTCTCACCGATCGACATCGGCAACTCCGATCCCGCTGCGCTCACAATCAGTGGGATCAACGCTGCCGACCTGGGTGTGACCGGGTATGTGTTCGCCACGACAAATGGATGGGGCGCTGAGATCGCGGTAGACCTGTCCGGAATCACAGCGCCGGCACATTTGGAAACCTTCGGCCTCCAGGCGCAGGTCAACGGATCGAGTGGTGGAGATCGCGATTCGAAACTCAGTTGGTCGGTGGCCGACGTTGGTGACACGTCGTTCAGCGATCCGAGCGTGTTCGGAACAGCGATCTTCTATGACGAGTCGATCGGTGGAGGCGACATCGATGTTGCCGACGGAGCGACGGCGGACTCCATTGTCGACGAACCCGACATCGGAGAGGAACAGATCGACGATCTGGCGCTCGACGCGAGTGCTGACGAGGAGCCGAAGCAACTGGTCGAGGACGAGGAATCGTTGCCTCCCGAGCCTTCCGAGAGTCCGACGTTGTTGATCGCCGCGTTGTTTTCCGCTGCGTCGATCATGGTGGGCGGCTTGTGGTTCGAGCGCCGGCGCAAAGCCTCCGAGGAACGACAACTCGCCACCAGCCAAGCTGGCGACCAGCCGATCGAGGAAGAGTCGAGTTAGTCGCGTCCGATGGTGTTGACGCCGTCGGCTTCGTCGAAGAGCTTCGGGTACGGGTACGTGAGTGCCATGAGTTGGTGCAGCAGTGGTGTGCCCCGATCGATGACTTCTTGGCGAACCCCGGACTTCTGATCCTCCAGAGGGGTCACGAACTTCGCGAGATACTCGATCAGAATCGCGGTTCGGTCATGGTCGCTGTTGTTCGGCATCGCGCAGTGCCAGACCATCCCATTGAACAGGATCGCATCCTCAGGGTCGCCCGACATACGCCCACACCGTGCGAAGAACATCTCGCGATCTTCGGTGTCGGGATACATGAGCTCGCCTTGGGAGCCTGCGAGGAACGCACTCGCTCCCGAGGTCTCGTTGAAGGGATCGAGGGGAATGGTGACTTGGAGGTTCAGCGGGAAACTCGAGTTGATACGGGCAGGAAATCCTTCTCGCTCGTACATGTCCCAATAGGGGTAATCGATGTGTGGCTCCTGACCAGGTCCACCAGGCAGCAACCTGTTCGCAGCGACCGAACCCAGGATGAACTTGTCTCCGAGGAACGAGGAGGCGATCTTGACCACATCTGGGTGTTGGATCATCGACTCGAATATCTCGCCCTTGTTGAGCAGATTCCATACACGACGTTGCAGGTGCAGCTTGTCTTCGTTGGCGCCCTGAAAGTGGGTCTCTTTGTCGACATCGGCAGACAACATCATGATCAAGCGGCGCGCCTCGGCCACATCTGCATTGGAGAACGCTCCGCGAATGACGACAGCACCCGCACCGGCCAAGAGTTCGTCGATGATCGACTCCATCTGCGCATCGATGTTTCTCACATCCACTTCGAACATGGAGTTCCCCTCTTCTCGGCCTGTGGCTAGCGCACTCGTTCGATCGTTCGGTTCACGATGTTCTCGATCATTTCCTGTTGGCCGCTGACCGGCGTGGGGTTGATGTTGTTGGCAAGCACGTCAGCGTGCAGGTCAGCAAGACTGACCTCGCCTGCCAGGATGCGCTGGCCTTTGTCCGCGCCCCATCTGGAATACCGTTCGTCGACCAACGCCGCGAGCTCACCGTCCTCGATGAGCGCAGCTGCGACGAGAAGGCTCCTGGCCATCGTGTCCATGGCTCCGATGTGTCCATGGAAGAGATCGGTCGGATGCAGGCTCTGCCGACGCAATTTTGTGTCGAACATGAAGCCCCCAGTGGTGAAGCCACCGCCCAAGAGGATCTCGTAGACCCCAAGGCTCATCTGTTCGACAGAGTTGGGAAATTGGTCCGTGTCCCAACCGAGGCGATCGTCGCCGCGGTTCGCATCCACCGAACCGAAGATCCCGTTTGTGACCGCCTGTTTGATCTCATGATTGAAATCGTGACCAGCAAGCGTTGCGTGGTTGACCTCGATGTTGACCTTGATGTCGTTCTCGAGTCCGTAGTGCTGGAGGAACCCGTAGACGGTCGCGGAGTCGTAGTCATACTGATGTTTCGTTGGCTCCTGTGGTTTTGGTTCGATCAGGATGGTTCCGTCGAAGCCGATTTCGTTTTTGTATTCGACGACAAGGTTGAGGAAACGGCCGAGCTGATCGAGTTCATGGGCCATGTTGGTGTTGAGGAGCATTTCGTATCCCTCGCGACCTCCCCAAAGGACGTAGTTCTGCCCGCCCAATCGTTTTGTGGCGTCGAGGCAATGTTTGACCTGCGCGGCGGCGTAGGCGAACACATCGGGATTGGGGTTTGTCGCAGCACCGGCCGCATAGCGCGGTTGGAAGAAGGCCTGAGCCGTGCCCCACAAGAGTTGGACCCCGGTGTCGGCCATCTTCGATTCTGCGTAGTCGATCATCGTGTCGAGATTCGAGCAGCTCTCGGCAAAGGTCGCGCCTTCTGGGGCGATGTCGCGATCGTGGAAGCTGAAGAAAGGAGTGCCTAGTTTTTCGAAGAACTCGAACGCGGCGTCCATCTTGAGATGTGCAGCATCCATTGGGTCCATCGTCGGGTCGAACCACGGGCGGTCGAACGTTCCAGCGCCGAAAATGTCGGAACCCGGCCACGCGAATGAATGCCAGTAACACACCGACATGCGGAGCTGCTCTTCCATCGACTTGCCCATGACGATGCGGTCCTTGTCGTACCAGCGAAAGGCAAACGGGTTGTCCGAATCTGGACCCTCGTATGCAACTGGAGTCGAAACATCGTGGAAGAAGTCGGTCATGATTGGGGTGCTCCCTTGGATTGAGGTACTCGGCCTGTCGATGATCGCATGACGAGCCGCGGTTCGAGTTGTTCGTGGCGTGCTTCTCGCCGGCCTGAGATCCGTTCGACGAGGAGATCGATCGCAATCCGACCGAGCTGTCGCCGAGGCTGGTGGACGGTGGTGAGCGAGATAGGGCCGATCCCCGCGAGGATCGTGTCGTCGTACCCGACCACAGACACGTCCTCTGGCACGGACACGCCAAGTTCTTGGAGTTTGGTCAGCACACCGATTGCGGCCAGGTCGTTCCCAGCAAATATTGCTGTCGGTGGCACGTGGAGCTCCATGAGTTGAGCTGCGGCCGCAGCACCAGCCTGCTCGTTGAAGGCGCCCTCGACGACGATTGGTGCCAATCCCCGCTGAACCATTGCCTTGATGAAGCCGTTTCGTCGCTCCGGACCGCTTCGCGCCGCACCACCATCGATATGGCCAATCCGCGTGTGGCCGAGGTCGACGAGGTGGTCGACCACGAGACATCCGCCGTGGTCTTCGTTGTTGTTGACCGTGTCGAAGTATTGCGAGACGAAGTATGTGCTGACACTCACCGTTGGCATCTGACTCGCAAACCCCTCGAGGAGCTCGTTCGACAAGCCTGCGGCAGCCAGCAGAATGCCGTCGGCGCGCATGTTCATGAAGGCTTCGACTGCTGCGAGCTCGCCCGCTTCGCGCTGCCATCCCGAGTTGATGAGAATCTGAAGGTCACGTTCGTTTGCAGCAGCAGCTGCACCCTCAGCCATTTCGGTGAAGAAGGGGTTGTGCAGATCGTTCAGCATGACGCCAACGGTCTGGGTTTGACCGCTCGCCAAGTTCCTTGCCCACAGGTTCGGTCGATATCCGAGATCTTGGGCCGCAGCGAGTACCTTTTGTCGGCTTGTGGCCGACACGCGAGGAGAGTCGCGCATCACGAGTGAGACGAGCGCACGCGAGACGCCAGCTTTCGAGGCTACGTCGTCCATGGTTGGCTGTCCCATAATCACGCACCATACAGAACGAGTAGGGTTTTGGGTAGAGCGCTCTACTCCTCAGCGCACATCCTGAGCCGATGTGTCGTATCTGCCGTGAGTTTTCCCTTTGATCGTGCTTGACGAACGGTTCGCACCTCGGTAACTTGTGCCCATCGTCACGGAGTAGAGCGCTCTACTGCTTCGCTCAAACGCACGTGGCGCGTATGCAGCAATCATCATTCGCTTGATCGAGGTAGACGTCGCAACTATGGGATTTATGGACCGAATGGCCACCGCACCGATCTCATGGGGGATCTGTGAAGTGCCTGGGTGGGGAATCCAGTTGCCGGTCGAACGAGTGCTCAGCGAAATGGCAGAGATGGGTTTTCCAGCCACTGAGCTCGGTTCGGAGGGGTATCTCCCCTCCAGCCCCGCCGAACTGCGCTCCGTGCTGGACGCTCACGACCTCGACCTTCTCGCCGCGTTCGTACCGCTCGTGGTCCACGATCCGGACGAGGCCGATGAAACGATTCGGCAGGCAACCGATATGGCCAAACGTCTGCGCGAAGCTGGCGCCACGTACTTCAACACCGCGCCGGTCACCAGTTGGGCGTGGGACGCACGCCGTCCGCTCTCGGACGCTGAATGGTCCCATGCGATGAAGATGTTTGCCCGAATCGAAGAGATCGCCGATGCGCACGGGCTCATTCAGGTTCTGCACGAGCATGTCGGCACGATCGTCGAGACCAAGGAAGAGATCCAGCGAGTGGTCGACAACAGCGACATTCGATTTGTCCTTGACACTGCACATTTCGCGGTCGGCGGCTACGACCCCGCCGACTTCGCGATGCATCACGCCGACCGCGTTGGATTGGTGCATATCAAGGACGCAGATCTCGACGTGGCCAAGCGGCTCAATGCCGGGGAGATCACGCTCATGGAAGCAGTGCAGGCGGGCATCTTCCCGACTGTCGGACAAGGCGATCTGGACATCGATCGCGTAATATCCCTGCTCGAAGAAAACGGCTATTCGGGCTGGTACGTGCTCGAACAAGACATCGCCATCACGGGTGAAGAGCCCGGCGTGGGCGAAGGTCCAATCGAAGACGTGCAAAAGAGTGTCAACTATCTCAGGGGACTCGAGGTTCGGCTCGCTGCATGACCGACGGTCATACCGCGCGCCAACCACGTAGGCTCCGGGAACAACAAGCAATAGATCCCATTTCAGGAGGGGAACACAATGAAGAAGATGCGTTGGCTGGCCATGCTGCTAGCTATCGTCATGGTTGCCGCAGCGTGCGGTAGCGATGACGACACAGGAACCGCTGATGGCGGAACCGACGAAAGCACCGACGAAGGCACCGACGAAGGCACCGACGAAGGTACCGACGAAGGTACCGACGAAGGCACTGACGAAGGCACCGACGAAGGCACCGACGAGGTCGATGTCGCTCAAGGTGGGGACCTCACGTTCCACATGATCACCCACTCCGACGACGGTCCGTTCTGGACGGTTGTGCAGAATGGAGCCGAGGCTGCGGCCGAGGCGATGGGTGTCAACCTCGTTTGGCTCGCCTCGAACAACATGCCAGACGTCCAGGCGCAGCTGATCGATCAGGCGATCTCTGAGGGATCTGATGGCATCGCATCGTCGCTGCCAAGTCCCGATCAGTTGATCCCGGGTCTCAAGGCTGCCGCTGATGGCGGCATTCCCGTGTACACACTGAACTCTGGTGTGAACGACTACGAGTCCATCGGTGCGACCACGCACGTCGGTCAGACCGAGTTCATCGCAGGACAGGGCGCGGGTAAGCGCTTCAATGATCTCGGCGCCACCAGCATTCTCTGTGGTCGTCAGGAAGAGTCGAACGTTGCGCTCGAAGAGCGTTGCGACGGCCTTGCTGACACCTTCGAGGGCGACGTGCTTTCCGAGTTCATGGGCCTTGATCAAGACGCTGCGGCCCAAGAGGCCAACATCAACGCCACCCTGGCCGCAAACCCTGATATCGACGGCTTCATGGGCGCAGGCCCAGTCATCGGTCTCTCTGGTCTGCGCGCGTCGGAGGCTCTCGGTCGTGACCTCACGATCGCGGCGTTCGACATCACACCCGAGATCATCGATGCCATCGATGCCGGGACGATTCAGTTCACTGTTGACCAGCAACAGTATCTGCAGGGTTACCTGCCGATCGTGCTGATGTTCCTCGAGGCCACCAACAAGAACACCGCTGGCGGCGGTCTCCCGATCCTCACCGGTCCGGGCTTCGTCGACAGCAACAATGTTTCGGCGGTTGCCTCGCTCGTGGAGCAGAGCACTCGCTGAGTGAACTTGCCGATTCATCACTGACTCGGCAAGAGTGAATGCGGGGCGTGGCCGTCCAGGCCACGCCCCGCTCACTCAAACAGGGGAGCGAACGTTCACCTGAGGGGATTACGCAACTAGGGGGAATACACGTGACCGACGTAGTGACGGCTGACGCCGCCGAAGCTGAGTCAGCAACCGGGGACGACGAACGCCTTTCGTTCCAAGGTGTCTTCCAAAAGCTTTTCATCCGACCCGAGATCGGCGCTGTCCTCGGCGCCACCGCGATCTGGACATTCTTCTGGGCGGTGTCAATACCGTTCGGCACGGCGGGTGGTGCCTCGAACATCCTCGATGTTTCAGCAACGCTTGGCATCATGGCCGTTGCGGTGGCGATGCTCATGATCGGTGGTGAATTCGATCTGTCATCTGGTGCTGCAACGGGCGCGCTTGGCATCGTGACGCTGTTGTTGGTACGCGATGTGACCGGCACCGCCGGTGGGCTCGGTCTCCATCTGTTGATTGCCCTTCCGCTTTCGTTCATCGTCGCTCTTGCGCTCGGCTGGCTGAACGGCACGATGGTCGAGCGCACGGGATTGCCGAGCTTCATCGTCACCCTTGCGACCTTCTTCGTACTTCGAGGCATGAAGCTCGGCTTTGCAAAGCTCATCGTCGACCAGATCCAGGTTGGCAAGATGGACGACCTGAAGGGCGAGAACAAGGGCTACGAGTTCTTCCAGAAGGTCTTCGCCTACGAATGGCAGCGTAATGATCATCAGTGGGCGCTTCGCGACGCCCTCTACACCGGCCTGGTGATCGTCGGTCTGTCGCTCGTCGTCATCGCTGTCTACGAACTCCATTTCAAACGGAAGGCGCAGCACAACCCGATCGGCATGATCATGTTCGTCGCTGGCGCCGCATTGGGTGTGGCGAGTGTGGCAATACTGCACCTCACGGACGACACCGCCGGAAACTGGTTCGGCGCAATCGTGGGCCTCGCCGCCATGTTGATCGGCTTCCTCGGGCTGGGCGTCTGGCGATACGAGATGCGGGGCGATCGAGGGACGCTGAAGATGCCCTCCGATGCAGTTCGTTCGGTCGGAATCGGGATCGTCCTCATCGTGCTCGGTGTGATCTCGGCCATCGTCCTCGACTCAGATTCCAACGAGCAGGTCCTCCCGCTCACGACCGAACAGGGGCTGCGGGCGATTCTCTTCGTCGGCTTAAGTGCTCTTGGGTTCGTGTCCCTGATGGTTGGCGTGCACCAGGCAGGCCGAGTGTCGCGTATGTCGGCCAGCGCGTTCACCGTCGGAACGGCAGTGATCGGTCTTCTGATGGCCTTCTTCGTACAATCCGAATCCGAGTCCGAGAAGTTCCGCAACGAGGCCTTTTCGATCATCCTCGTCGTGTCGGCGCTCGCTCTCACGTGGGCCATTGCCAACTACTTCTTCCAGAACCGCGGTTCGAGCGACATCCACATCGAACATCTCGGTACGAGGATCGCGATTGCCGGCCTGCTCATCTTCCTGATCGGCATGCTGATCCGGCTGTTGTTCACGGTCGATGCCGAGATCGAGGCGGGGATCGCACCGGCGAAGTACAGCGTTCGCATCCTCTGGTTCGTCGCCTTCACCATTGCGTGTTCCTGGGTACTAGCGAGCACGAAGTTCGGCAGTTGGGTGTTCGCTGTCGGTGGCAACAAGCAGGCTTCGCGCCAGGTCGGTGTGCCAGCAGCACGCACCAAGACACAACTCTTCATGCTCGTCTCCGTCGCAGCTTGGTTGGTGGGCACTCTGCTCGCCTTCCGGATCAACACGCTGCAGGCAAACACAGGTAACGGACTCGAGTTCGAGTACATCATCGCTGCCGTGGTCGGCGGCACGATGCTCACCGGTGGCTACGGATCCACGATCGGTGCCTCGATCGGCGCAGTGATCATGGCGATGTCGGTACTCGGAATTCCGAATTCGAATTGGAACTCGGACTGGCGGTTCGTGTTCCTCGGGGCGATCCTGCTGCTCGCGGTGATCGGCAACAACTTCATCAAGACCAAAGCGGAGAACCTACGATGAGCGACGCACTTCTGGAACTCGACAACATAGGCAAGTTCTACGGCAACATCATCGCCCTGCAAGGTGTCACGACCGAGGTGAACGCGGGGGAGGTCACCTGCGTGCTGGGCGACAATGGCGCTGGCAAGTCGACCTTCATCAAGATCCTCGCCGGTGTACACAAACATGATGAAGGAACCTTCAAGCTCGAGGGACAAGGGGTGAACTTCGACTCGCCTCGCGAGGCGCTCGACGTGGGTATCGCTGCCGTGTACCAGGATCTCGCGATGGTTCCATTGATGTCTGTGTGGCGAAACTTCTTCCTCGGTGCTGAGCCCACTAAGGGCCGCTGGCCCATCCAATGGGTCGAAAAGCGCAAGGCCAAGGAGATTGCCAAGGAAGAGATGGCCAAGATGGGCATCGACATCCGCGACACCGAACAGACGGTCGGAACGCTCTCGGGTGGTGAGCGACAGTCGGTAGCCATCGCTCGAGCGGTGTATTTCGGAGCCAAGGTGCTGATCCTCGACGAGCCCACGTCAGCGCTCGGCGTGAAACAGTCGGGTGTCGTGCTGCGCTACATCGTCGAGGCGGCCAAGCGTGGCCTCGGTGTGATCTTCATCACGCACAACCCGGCCCACGCCTACCCGGTTGGCGATCGTTTTCTGATCCTCAACCGCGGGCAGTCGATGGGGAACTTCGCCAAGGAAGAAATCAGCCAGCAGGAGCTGACATCGCTCATGGCCGGCGGTGCTGAGCTCGAGGCCCTTCAACACGAGCTCGAGCAGGCGACGACCGGGAACGGCAGCTAGCCCAGTAGGTGTGGGTGTCCGGTACGGCTTGCCCATTTTGGTAGTACTGAATCCCTCCCGAGGAGGCTCGACATGACTTCGATGCGTCCCACCGTGGCGGATCTCCTTGCCGAAAAGGGCTCACGACAACGAACGAATGTCTATGTCGATTCGCTGGACGAAGCTCGCGCTGCGCACGAGGGTGGGATCGATATCATCACGGTGCAAGACAGCATCATGAGCAACGACTACCGCCTTGCGGCTCCGTCGGCCTTCATGGTTGCTGGGTTGGAATACGGGGTGCACGTCACCACCGACGACTATCTCCGAGCCGGATTCTCGATGATGGAGCTCGGAGCCGATGCCGTGTGGAGCGCTGCCAGTCTGGAGACGATCTCGCGTATGCGAGCCGAAGGGATTCCGGTGGTCGGTCATGTCGGTCTGATTCCGGCGCGACGCACGTGGACCGGTGGATTCCGCGCCGTTGGCAAGACCGCAGCGAGCGCCATGGCGGTATTCGAGCAGACGAGGGCCCTCGAAGAGGCGGGCGCATTCGCCGCAGAGATCGAAGTCGTCCCTGCCGCAGTGGCGACAGCGATCTCGGAACGCACGGGGCTGTACATGATCTCGATGGGATCGGGTGGCGGCTGTGACGCCCAGTACCTCTTCTCCACAGACATCCTTGGGACCAACCGAGGGCACGTACCTCGACATGCGAAGCAGTATCGCGATCTGGCAGCCGAAGAAGACCGTCTTCAGACCGAGCGAGTCGCAGCCTTCGCTGAGTATGTGGCCGACGTTGCGGCGGGAGCGTTTCCGGACCAGTCTCAGCTCGTCCCGATCGCCGATGACGAATTGGCGTCCTTCTACGCCGAGATCTCGAGCGGAAGTGTTGAGCGGGGAACAGCATGACCGAGCTCGAGCTCTTGACGATCGGGCGGGTGAGCGTCGATTTGTACGCGCTGCAAGTCGGTGAGCCGATGCGCAACGTGACGACCTTCCAGAAATCGGTTGGGGGCACGGCAACCAATGTCGCGGTCGCCGCTGCACGACTCGGCCACAAGGTGGCGCTTGCGACCAAAGTGGGCGACGATCAATTCGGCGACTACATCCGACACGCGCTCGAGCACACGTTCGGCGTCGATAATCGCTTCATTGCGACCGATCCAGATCTCCAGACACCACTGGCATTTGCCGAACTGGATCCGCCTGAGGACCCATCGATCATCTTCTATCGATCGCCACGTGCACCGGACCAGAACATCGATCCAGGTGACGTCGATGCCGACGTTGTCCGCGAAGTCCCCATCTTCTGGCTGCCCGCGTCGCGGTTTTCCGATGAGCGATCCTCAGCGACAGTGACCGAGCTCCTCGAGATCCGTGGCCGAAAGAGCCACACGGTTCTCGACCTCGATTGGCGGCCGATGTTCTGGGACTCACCCGAGCAGGCGAGTGAGGCCATCAGGCCGATGCTCGATCGGTTCACGATTGCCATAGGCAACAAGGACGAATGTGAGATTGCCGTCGGAACGCGGGACATGAATCTCGCCGCTGATCGGCTGCTCGAAGCTGGTCTCGAGATGGCGGTGATGAAGCTTGGCGCTGATGGAGTCATGATCGCCACCGCGGACGGCACGCGAGTATCTGTCCCTCCGTACTGGGTCGACGTTGTCTGCGGTCTCGGTTCGGGTGATGCATTCGGGGGAGCGTTCTGCCACGGGCTGCTCTCGGGCTGGGACCCCGAAACGATCATCAAGTGGGGTAATGCTGCCGGAGCGATCGTTGCTGGTCGATTGATGTGCGCTGACGACATGCCCACGATCCAAGACATCGAGACACTGCTCGAGGAACGGGACGGCACATGACGATAGAGACCCGTCAGCTTCACCGACCCAACGGGTCGCTCGCCTCAGGGGATGATGCGATCGTTCTCACCCCCGAAGATGCAGGCTGGTCCTACAGCGGACTGCGTACGGTGACGCTCGCCCCGGGCGATTCTCGAACATTCGATACGGGGTCTGAAGAGTTCGCGATCGTGCCGCTCTCGGGATCGTCAAGCACCGTCGAGGCTGAAGGAACGCGATTCGATCTCGAGGGACGAGGCACCGTTTTTGCCCGGGTGACCGATTGGGCATATGTGCCGATCGAGACGACGATGACCCTGACCGCGACCGGCGAGGAGCCAGTTGAACTGGCACTGTGCTCGGCTCGTGCAACGGACCGCACCGAACTCCACTACGGCTCTTCGGAGGATGTGAGTGTGGAGCTCCGAGGTGGTGGCCAGGCGAGCCGGCAGATCAACAACTTCTGCTCGCCCGAACAATTTCCCGGAGCCAACAAGTTGATGTGTGTCGAGGTTTACACCCCTGACGGGAACTGGTCGTCGTATCCGCCGCACAAACATGACGATTCACCCGAATGTGAGGTGAACAACGAAGAGATCTACTACTTCCGAATCGGCGCTGCCGGCGCTACTGAATACTCAGATCGTGGCTTCGGCATGCACCGCACCTATACGGGGATTGGGCACGATGGCCTGCCTGTGATCGACGAGAATGTCGTCGTGCGCGATGGTGATGTCTTCCTGGTGCCGCGTGGCTACCACGGTCCGTGTATCGCTGCTCCGGGGTACAACATGTACTACCTGAACGTGCTCGCCGGACCAGGCGGTGACCGAAGTATGGCGTTCTGTGACGACCCAACGCATCACTGGGTACGAGACGAACTGTCCGGCCAGCCGATGGACGCTCGTCTACCTCTGATGAGCGCTGTTGGTCCGTCCGCATCGCACGGGAGATCCCGATGACCCCGCAGTACAAGCTGCAGTTCTGTGCAGCGCCAGGTGCCAGTTCGACACCTCGCCCTGCACAGAATCCCACGCACGGATCTGTGCAGGGCCAGGTGCCAGATCGGCGCATCATGCTGCACAGAACTGGGGTTGGGCGATGACGGCGGTGTGGTTCTGTCGTGGCTGTCCGGAACACCTACGGGGTCCACTTGCAGAAGCTGGTCTCACTGCGGTCGGCCCCGAGCTCGACGCACGTCCGAGCGCGGTAGCAGTGATGGCGGGTGGTGAGCCGTACACCGCTGAAGTGCTCGACACGCTCCCAGAGCTGCAGGTCCTCGCGCGCGTCGGAATTGGCTATGACGCTGTTGACCTGACGGCTGCTACCGAGCGCAAGGTGATGGTCACGAACACCCCGGAAGGGCCGACCACCTCGACCGCGGAGCACACCATCGCATTGATGATGGCAGTCAGCCACGAGTTGACCGCCTCCGCCAATCGTCTCCGCGCTGCGACGGGCGACTACGTCAACCGCCAGAACAGCATGGAGTTGAACGGACGGACGCTCGGGCTGCTCGGCTACGGCAGAATTGGTCAAGCAGTGGCGGGCATGGCACGCGCGATCGGCATGGAGGTGGTCGTGTCGGATCCCGTGCACGACAATTCTGTGTCCTTCGAGGAGCTTCTCGAACGGAGTGATGTTCTGTCCCTTCATGTGCCCGCGACTCCCGAGACCACCGGCATCATCGATGCGACGGCTCTCGCCAACATGCGACGTGGCTCCGTGCTGATCAACTGCGCTCGGGGACCGGTCGTCGTGACCGACGATCTCGTGGCAGCGCTCGAATCCGGTCACCTCATGGGTGCTGGCCTCGATGTGACCGACCCCGAACCGCTCGACCCAGATCATCCCTTGCTCCACATGGACAACGTTGTTGTGACCCCCCACATCGCCTCCAACACGGGCGCTGGACGCGCCCGCATGGAGCGCATGGCGTTCGAACAAGTGAGGATGGCGCTCACCGGCTACGAACCGACGCACCTCCTCAACCCGCTCGTCCTGGGCGCTCGCTAGCCCCGCACAAACCCCCCGCAGTCAAGGAAATCAACATGGATCGTCAACCTCTCAGAATCGCCGTCATCGGTCTCGGCTGGATGGGGCAGGCACACAGTCGTAGTTATGCGCGCATTCCGCAACTCTTCGAGGACCGTGAATACGACCCGGTACTCGCGATCTGCGCTGACAACATGGAGTACCGGCGAGATCAAGCCGTGCACAGCTTCGGCTTTCAGGAGGCGGTATCGGACTGGCGCGAGGTCATGGACCGCGACGACATCGATGTGATCACCTGCACGGCACCGAACATGCTTCATGAAGAGATCTGTGTGGCCGCCGCCGAGGCAGGAAAGCACATCTTTTGTGAGAAGCCTGTTGGTGGCAAACCCGAGCAGACCGTACGGGCAGAGAAGGCGGCACGTGATGCGCAGGTGGTCACCGGTGTTGGATACAACTACCGCTTTGCTCCCCTCGTGCAGTACTTGAAGAACCTGATCGCGGACGGCGAACTCGGCGAGATCACGAACTACCGCGGCCGCTTCTTTTCCATGTACGGGTCAGACCCGCTTGGGTTGCTCTCGTGGCGGTTCGAGGTGGATCAGGCTGGGTATGGCGTGAGCACGGACATCCTCAGCCATTCGATGGATCTTGCCCACATGTTGGTCGGCCCGATCACACGCGTGATGGGAATGCAGAAGACGTTCATCACCGAGCGGCCCCTCCCCAAGGCGGGCGGAACCCACTACGAACGGGGCGAAGCGGGCGACCCAACCGGACCGGTGACGAACGAGGACTACTTCGGCGCATTCTGCGAGTTCGAGAACGGCGCAATCGGAACGTTCGAGACGAGTCGGTCGATCATCGGCCCCGAAAGCCAGAACGCGTTCGACGTCTATGGCACCAAGGGCGCAGCGAACTGGAACCTCGAAACCATGAACGAGATGGGGTTGTTCCTTCTCAAGGACGAAGCCCGGGGGTACACGACCGTACGCGGCGGTGATCGGTATCCGTATCACGGCAACTTCGTGCCCGGTGACGCGAACAGCATCGCGTTCGAAGATCTCATTACGATCGAGGACTATGAGTTCCTCAAGGCCGTCGCGTCCGGGACGAAACACTCAGCGAGTTTCAAGGAAGCAGTCGACTACGTGAGCGTGCAAGCGGCGCTCCTCAAGTCGACCGAGACCGGCACCTGGCAAGACGTCGTGAATCTGAGCATGCCGTGATGCGCCTGCTCTCCTCGCCGGGCTTGGCTGCTCTGCCGACCATCGTCCCGTCGGCGCCGCCCTCCCGCTCCGCATCGCTTTGCTCGCTACACAACGTCGGGCCGCGCTCGACGGACCGCTGGTCACCTGCACCACCACGTTCGGTCCACACCGCAAGCCCGCCTTCCATCTTCACTTCAGCTAGGAGGCTCACCGCATGAGCACGATTCGATTGACTACGTCGCAGGCGATCGTCCGGTATTTGATTGCGCAGAAATCGGTGCTCAAGGACGGTTCTGTCGGACCACTTTTTGGCGGCGTGTACGGGATCTTCGGACATGGCAACGTGACATCACTCGGCCATGCGCTCGAGCGCGCAAAGAGCGAGCTCCCGACCTTCCGTGGCCAGAGCGAAGAGGGTATGGCGCTTGCTGGCGTGGCCTACGCAAAGGCAACGCGCCGGCGTCAGATCATGGTTGCGACGAGTTCGGTCGGACCCGGTGCGACGAACATGGTCACCGCTGCTGGTGTTGCACACAGCAACCGTCTGCCACTGCTGTTGATCTCGGGTGACACGTTCACCAGTCGTCTCCCCGATCCGGTCCTCCAGCAAGTCGAACACTTCGGCGACCCCACACAAACCGTGAATGACAGCTTCCGTGCGGTGACCCGCTATTGGGATCGGATCACGCGACCCGAACAGCTCACCAGCTCTCTGCCACATGCGATTCAGACCATGCTCGACCCAGCCGACTGCGGACCAGCGTTCCTCGGGCTTCCCCAAGATGTTGGCGCGCAGGCATGGGACTTCCCGGAGCAGTGGTTCGATGAACGCGTACACGACATCTCTCGACCTCGCGCCGATCGTCGGCAACTCGAAGCTGCAGCAGCAGCGCTTCGAACTGCGAAGAAACCTTTGATCGTCGCTGGTGGGGGCGTGCATTACTCGCTGGCCGAAGCCGAGCTCGCTGCGTTTGCTGACACCCACAACATTCCAGTCGTCGAGACCGTGGCGGGTAAGGCGTGCGTGGAATGGAATCATTCGATGTACGGCGGACCGATCGGCGTGACCGGAGGATCGTCTGCCAACGCCCTTGCTGCGGAGGCTGACGTCGTTCTCGCAGTCGGTACACGGCTTCTCGATTTCACGACCGGTTCGTGGACCGTCTTCAAGAACGAGAACGTCAAGATCATTGGGCTCAACACGGCCCGGTTCGACGCCACCAAGCGACACTCGATGGCATTGGTCGGAGACGCCAAGGAGACGCTCGTCGAACTTGGTGAGGCACTGGGCGAGTATCGAGCAGGCGACGATTGGTCGACCACGATGGCAACCGAGGTCGCGCAGCACAACGCCTACATCGACAAGATCGCGGCGAAGGAAGCGACGAGCGATAGCGGTCTACCAACGTATGCACAGGTCGTGGGCGCAATCGATCGACTGGCCGATGAGAACACCTATGCGCTCGCAGCTGCTGGTGGATTCCCCGGAGAGGTCAACAACGGGTGGCGTGCCAAATACCTCAACAGCTTCGACTGCGAATATGGCTTCAGCTGTATGGGGTACGAGACGAGCGGGGGCTGGGGCGCAGCGATGGCGATGCCCGACAAGGAAGTTGTCGTGTTCACCGGTGACGGCTCTTGGATGATGCTCAACAGCGATATCTACAGCTCGGTGATCCACGGTCACAAGATGATCGTGATCGTGTGTGACAACGGTGGCTTCGCGGTGATCAATCGCCTGCAGACCAACATGGGCGGAGAGCCGTACAACAATCTGATCAAGGACAATCCCACCGTGGTCAATCCGGTGCCTGTCGACTTCGCAAAACATGCCGAGGCCATGGGTGCTACGAGCGAGACGGTGACATCGATCGACGAGCTCGAAGACGCATTTGGGCGGGCCAGAGCAGCCGACGGCACGTATGTGATCGCGCTCGTCACCGATGCGTACAGTTGGACCGAGGGTGGCTCGTTCTGGGAGGTGGGCGTTCCTGAGGTGAGCGATCTCGAGGGTGTGCGCACGGCCAAGGCCGACATGGTCGAAGGCAAGAAGGCGCAGCGAATCTGATGTGGGCTCATCACGTTTGCTCGGTTGGTGAGCAAAGCGAGCGGCCCGATCTCGGTCGGAAGTGGCGAGCGTGAAACAGGTCGCGGTCATCGGTGCAGGGGGAATGGGTCGTTTCCACGCGGACACGATGATCAACGTGCCCGGTGTGAAGTTGGCCGCGATTGCCGATCCGTATCCCCACCCCGATCTCGAACGATTCGACGTACCGGTGAGCACCGACGTGCACGCATGCGCAGCAGAGGGATGGGATGGCGTGATCATTGCCTCCCCGGACAGCACCCACGCAGAGTTGACCATCGCAGCCCTCGATGCCGGCAGCCGAGTCCTGTGCGAGAAGCCGTTGTCCAACGACCTCGCTGGTGCGCGTGCGGTGATCGACAAAGAAGTGTCGATCGGTCAGCGGCGCGTGCAGGTCGGGTTCATGCGCGAGGTCGATCCGGCGCACCTGGCCTTCGCCGCTCAGCTCGCGGACCTTGGTGATCTCCACTATCTCCGCTGCAGCCATCGCAACACGAACGAGGTGGCTCGGCCCCCAGAGGCCGTGATCGTCCAGTCATTGATCCACGACATTCACACGATCCATTGGCTCGCCGGGCGCGTGGTCTACGTCGATGCCCGTTCGACGCCTCGCCCCGGCGGACTGACCCACGTCTTGCTCGTCCTTCGACTCGCGTCGGGGGCAACGGCCACGATCGAATTCAGCGATGACACCTACGCGTACGAGGTGGAAGTCGAAGCCACGGCGGCCAAAGGCATGGTGACGACGTCGGCCCCTCAACGACCCCGACTTCGCATCGATGGCGACCACCGAACCCCCATCGGCCTCGACTGGTTTGGTTGGTTTGCCGACGCCTATCGAATCCAAGATCGGAGATGGGTCGCATCGCTCGACGATCCCGAGGCCACAGGGCCGTCGGCTCTCGATGGTCTCGCAGCGCAGCTCGTCGCTGAAGCCGCGGTGACCTCACTCATTCAGGGCGGGCCCTCGCCTGTCTCTGACCACAACACTCCGGAGGTGTACCACCGATGACCACAACCATTCCTGCCCGTGACTACAGCTTGGTCGGATCCGAATCCGCGCGCGCCGAGGAACGCGGACTTGCCGAGGGCAAATGGTTCCAGGCCGAGGTCGCTCCCGACCGAATGCAGCAGCTGATGGAGCGCCGGGATCTTCGCCCGCTTGCCGACACGATCATCTGGGTCGGCCTCATCATCGGACTCGGAGCGCTCGCATGGAGCCTTCGTGGCAGTTGGTGGGCGCTGCCGGCCTTCATCGCCTACGGAGCTGTCCTCGGTGGCGCGGCTGACGCACGATGGCACGAGAGTGGACATGGAACTGCGTTCCGGACGCCGTGGTTGAACGACGTTGTCTACTATCCAGCGAGTTTCTTGCTCGCCCGGGGTGCTACACACTGGCGGTGGTCGCACTTCCGGCACCACACCGACACGATCATCGTGGGCCGCGATGCGGAGATCGTTTTTCCGAGGCCTCCATCGGTTGGGCGCCTTGCATGGACGTTCACCCACATCCAGGGCGGTTTGACCCTGATCGGCACCGTTTTCAAACACGCTGCTGGTTGGAAGGACCCGGTCGTCGATGTGCTTGTCCCTGAGGGCGACCGTAAACGGGTGGCTTGGGAAGCTCGCATCTACGTTGGCATCTGGTTGGCCGTGATCGTGTGGTCGATCGCAACGACCTCGTTGTACCCATTACTTCTCATCGGCGGGCCAACCATCTACGGGGGATGGCTCGTCGTCTTCTTCGGGGTGACCCAGCACGCTGGTCTGCGCGAGGACGTGCTCGATCACCGGTACTCCACGCGAACAGTGCTCATGAATCCAATCTTCCGATTCCTCTATCTCAACATGAACTACCACGTCGAGCACCACATGTTCCCGGCAGTGCCGTACTACAACTTGCCCGCGCTCCATCGAGAGATACGGGATCAGTTGGCGCTTCCCGTACCGAACACGTTCGCTGCCTACAGAGAGATCGTCACGGCGTTCCGCCACCAGCACGTCGATCCGACGTGGGAGCTGGAGCGTGAAGTTCCCGATGTTCCGGGCGTGCGGGGTTCGATCGTTCAAGGGTTCGAATGGTCCGGTGAAACCACCAACGATGGCTGGCTCGATCTCGGACCAGGCGATCTCGCTGCAGGTCAGTCGCGCGCCGTCACCATCGATGGCAGCGAGCGCCTGCTCGCATGCACCGAGGACGGCGACATGGTCCTCATCGATCGGATGTGCACGCACGGCGACGCCGATCTTGCGGGCGGCACGATCCTTGGTTGTGAGATCGAGTGCCCGAAACACAATGGGCGTTTCGATCTTCGCACCGGCGAAGGGACCCGTCGTCCGATCAAGGAAGCGCTGACCACCTACCCGATCCGAATGCGCGATGGTCGCGTCGAAACCTTCGGCACGTCGTGAGGGTGTGGATCTCGGGTGGCGGTGGTTTTGTCGGTTCCAACATCGTCCGGGCGGCAGTCGATGGCGGTCACGAAGTCCTGACCTCAGCGCACACGTTCGTGGCACCTGTTGATGCGCGATATTCCGTGGATCGGGTCGACATGGTCGACGACTCAGCGGTCCGAGGGAGTATCGAACAGTTCGCACCAGACCTTGTCGTGCACTGCGCGATCATGAACGACTGGCACCGAATGTATGCAGATCGTGATGCCTCGTGGGCCGCGTATGTGGGTGCAACTCGTTCGACTGCCAAAGCGGCGTTGGACGATGCGGGTGCTGCATATGTTCTGGTCTCGACCGACTGGGTCTTCGATGGCACACAAGGCGGAGCGCATGAGGAGACACCCCCCAACCCCATCAATCTCTACGGCACCTTGAAGCTGGCCTCGGAGATGGTCACCCTCGAATCTGGCGGAGCGGTGGCCCGCGTGAGCGGCGTGAACGGAATGCACGTTGCGCGCCCCCAGACTCCTCGGTCACAAGATCGGGGCTTCGGGTACTTTGTGGCAAGCCTGGTCGACGCCCTCGGGTCAGGCAGACCGTTCACGGTCTGGGAGGGTGACGACATCAATATGATCGCGACGCCGTCATTGGCACTGGAGTGTGGCGAGATCATGATACAAATCGGCGAACGACGCCTGGGTGGTGTGTTTCACTGCTGTGGCGCCGATGCGGTGACGCGTCGCGAACTGGCCGAACTCGCAGTCGACGTCTTCGATCTCGACGAGAGCCTGCTGCACTTCGGACCGCCAGATCCAGAATCGATGTTGTCGGCGCCAATCCCGTTCGACACCTCACTCAGCACACCGCGCACCGATCGTGTGCTCGGCCGACGTGCCACTCCGGTTCGAGCACTCCTCGAACGTTTCAAAGCGCAATATCTCGCCGGGACTTCCACCCGGACCGAGCCCACCCCTCACTCAGGAGCAACCTCATGACCAACACGACCATCGCTGTGCTCGGCACGGGACGCATCGGAAAGATGCATGCAGAACTCATCGATCGCCAGGTCCCCGCCCTCGATCTTCATTCGGTCTTCGACGTTTTTGCCGATTCAGCACATGCCGTTGCCGCCGACCTCGGTTGCGACGTCGCCGAGAGCGCCGAGCACGTCATGGCAAGTGATGTCGATGCCGTCGCGATCTGCACGAGCACCGACACCCACGTCGATCTCGTGGTGGCGGCTGCCGAAGCGGGCAAGGCGATCTTTCTCGAGAAGCCGATCTCGCTGAACCTTGCCGAGGTCGATCGCGCTCTGGCGGCAGTCGAGATGGCAGGTGTTCCGTTGCAGATCGGGTTCAATCGTCGCTTTGACCCCGCACACGCGGCTGTTCAGCAGGCGGTGGCAAACGGCTCTGTGGGCGATGTCCACATGGTTCGAATCACGAGCCGTGACCCCGCCCCGCCGCCAATCGAGTACATCAAGGTCTCGGGCGGCATCTTCAATGACATGACGATTCATGACTTTGACATGGCGCGTTTCGTGACCGGCAGCGAGGTCGTGCAGGTGTACGCCACCGCCGCGGTGCGGGTTGACCCTGCGATCGGTGAGGCCGGTGATGTCGATACGGCCGTGGTCGTGCTGACACACGAGAACGAGGCGATCACAACGATCGACAACAGCCGTCAGGCCGTGTACGGCTACGACCAGCGTGTCGAGGTGTTCGGCTCGGGGGGCATGGCAGTGTCGGAGAATCCTCGCAGCCACACCGCTGAGATTCATGGTCCCGATGGGACGCATCTCTCGAACATCCCGTACTTCTTTCTCGAGCGCTACATCCCGAGTTACCTCGCCGAGTGGTCAGCGTTTGTCGATGGTTTGAAGAGCGGCCAGATGCCGGTCACTGGCAAGGACGGTCGTGCCCCGCTTGCGATCGGTATGGCTGCGGCCCGCTCTGCCAAGGAGGGTCGCCCGGTACGGGTCGACGAGGTGGCCTGATGCCTCTCGACCAAACGCTCGATGCGAACAACCCGTTCGCGCATGCATCCTTCGAGGGAAAGATCGCCGTTATTACCGGTGGGTCCCAGGGTCTTGGGTTCGCAACAGCCGAACTCATGAAGGCACGAGGTGCTGCGGGCTTGTTGCTCGTCGGGCGAAACGTCGAGAAGGGCGAAGCCGCGGCGGCGTCATTGAACGGAGACGGCTGCCGAGCGGTCTTCCACTCGGTCGACCTCGGAGATCACGCGGGCGTGCAGACCGTGATCGAACGTGTCGACGCCGAGTTCGGCGTCGTGCACGCTTTTGTCAACTGTGCAGCGGGAACGTTCCGCGGCTCGGTCTGGAACACGACGGCAGACATGTGGGACGAGATGCTCGGCCTGAATGTCAAGATGCCAGCTCTTTTGGTGACGGGCCTCGCCAAGATCATGAAACGAGAGGGTGTGGCGGGTTCGATGGTGCTGATCGGTAGCGTCGCGCATCACGGTGGCAATGAGGTCTTGTGGGCATACTCGGCGTCCAAACACGCGCTCGAGACGCTGGTGAAGAACGCGGCATTCTCCCTGATGCCCGAGAACATCCGGGTCAACATGCTCAACCCTGGGTGGATGGACACTCCTGCAGAACACGACACGCAGATGAGGTTCCACAATGCGCCGCAAGACTGGCTCGTCGCTGCCGAGGCAGCACAACCCACGGGACGGCTGCTCAAACCTCAAGAAGTCGCGCGGGGCATCTGTTTCTTGTCTTCGGCCGAGTCTGGAATGATGACCGGCGCGAGCATCGACTTCGATCAGACGATCCCTGGAGTTGGCGACCTTCCTCGTGCCAAACCTGTACCCGAGCACTATGACTGGGAAGACAAATGAGCAACAGCTTGATTCGAAACGATGGAGGACTGGCTGTTACGCCAGAATCGGCACGGTGGCGGTTCCTCAGCTTCTCGGTCGTGAGCCTTGCCGAAGGTGAGGTGCATCAAGACACCCGCCCCGGTCAAGAAACCGCCATCGTTCCGCTCTCTGGACGCGGCGCCGTGCGAGCCGGTGTCGAGAGTTATGAGATCGGGCGCACAAGCGTCTTCACCGAGATGCCCGAGATCGTGTACGCGACACCTGGCGATTCCATGTCGATCACGGCAATCGGCGACCGGTTCGAATTTGCGATTGGGTCCGCGCCGGCCGAGGGCATGTATCCGACCCGGTTGATCACTCCCGACCAGATGAAGAGCGAAGTCCGTGGCGGCGGTGCGTCGCACCGCCAGGTCAACCACGTCCTCGCCCCGCCGGTCGATGCCGAACGACTGATCCTGTACGAGGTGTACGTGCCTCGAGGGAGCTGGTCGGGTTGGGCCCCACATCGACACGACGGTGTGGAAGGATCGCCGTACCTCGAGGAGACCTACCTCTTCCGCCTCGACCCTGGGAACGGCTTCGCAATTCATCGCAACTGGGCTCCCGAGGATGGCTTCGACGAGACCGTGGTTCTACACGACGGTGATGTCGCCCTCGTGCCGAAGGGGTACCACTCGAGCGTCGCGTGCCCTGGGTCGAACATGTTCTTCCTGAACTACTTGGCCGGAGAGCTGGTCGACAAGGAGCGGATCACACCGCCCTGTTTCCATGCAGACTTCACTTGGATCCACGACGACTGAGAACAGGGTGATGTCGGGGCTTGGACGCAGCCGGTGATCGACGCTCCGAATCTCCAGAATCCTGGCGGTCTCCCGCCGCAGACGGGAGCCTGACATGAATGTACTGACCCCAGGAAAGATGCGTGGCATCGACACGCTTGCGACGAACGAAGGCGTGTTCGCCGTACTCGCGATCGACCATCGCGATTCGCTCAAGGCCGTCCTACCGGGCGAGGCATCCGCACAGGACATCACGAATTTCAAGATGCAGCTGATCAGGGGCGTTGGTGCACAGGCCAGCGGAGTGATGCTCGAACCCGAGTTCAGCCTTCCTCACGCGATCGAGTCAGGTGCTCTCTCGGGGACCAGCGGGTTCATGGCCGCGCTCGAGGCGCAGGGGTACATGCAGGACCCATGGGCTGGACCGACGACAATGCTCGAAGGATGGACGGCGCTCGACGCAAAGAGGTTCGGAGCGAGCGCAGCCAAGCTGCTGTTGCCGTACGCACCGGAGCGGCTCGACCACGCCGCGCAGCAGCGCAAGGTCGTCGCCGATACCGCAGGTATCTGCGCGGACCTCGATCTGGCGTTCTTGGTGGAACCCGTCGCGTTCGGGATGAACGATGCCGACCGTCCAGCGGTTGTGCTCGACACGGTTCGCCAGTTGACCGACCTTCCCATCGACGTCTTGAAGCTCGAGTTTCCCGGAGATCCATCCCATCCCGAAGGATGGGCCGATGCATGCGCCGCTGTTGATGCAGCTTGTCGACAGCCATGGGTGTTGCTGTCGTCCGGCGTCACCTTCGAGCAGTATCGGGCCCAGCTGCAGGTCGCCTTCGAACATGGGTGCTCCGGATTCACTGGAGGGCGAGCAATTTGGCGTCCAGCTTCGGACGCGAGCCCGACGCTGCGCCATGACGTGATTCACGGTGAGGTCAGCGAGCGATTCGCAGAGCTCCGTGCAATGGCGGTGGCGACAGCACGGCCGTGGCGAACGGTCTGAGTCGAACCTTCGTCGATTCAACCACGAGCAGGGATGCGGCAGCCGATCGGTACGATCGAGGTGATGCACCGTCGACCATCGATAGCCCTCTGGGCGCTTGGGGTGGGCATGGTGCTGAGTGCCTGTGGGTCCTCGGCGAGATCCGGCACAGCAGAACCAGAGACCAACGATGGTCGGCCAGGCGCCGAGCTCGCAGTTGATGACGATGTGACCGTGACCGCTTCGAGCGCCACGACCGGGTCATCAACGACAGCCACGGCTCCTCCAACGTCGAACGCCACTCCCGAGACGACAGCGTCGCCGTCGACCACCATCGTCACGGTGCCGATCGAGACCATCGGGCTCGAACTCGAACTGGTTTCCACCTTCACGAGTCCGGTCGCAGTGGCGGTTCGCCCTGAGACAGACGATCTGTACGTGGTTGAACAACGGGGTCGAATTGTCCGACTCCCCGGAGGCTCCCCTGATGGGGCTGATGTTGCGCTTGACCTTCGTGGCGACGTGAGTCTCGGGAACGAGCAAGGGCTTCTCGGCCTCGTGTTTTCCCCCGACGGAGATGACCTGTACGTCGACTACACCGACGAGGTCGGCACGACCACAATTGCTCGGTACGTGATGGCGGGACCAGTCGCGGACGCTGAGTCGGCTGAGGTTCTTCTCACGATCCCGCAACCACGCGGCAACCACAACGGTGGGCAGTTGGCCTTTGGCCCAGACGGCTACCTCTACATCGGGCTGGGTGACGGGGGAGGGGCCGGCGACCCCGATGAGCACGGGCAGAACCCCGACACACTGCTTGGATCGATTCTTCGGATCGACGTATCGGGCCCCGATGGGTATGCGATTCCGAGCGACAACCCCTTCCCCAACGGACAGGCGCCCGAGGTCTTCCTCTGGGGAATCCGCAATGCCTGGCGATTCGCGTTCGACCCCGTCACCGGCGATCTCTGGATTGGGGATGTGGGTCAGGATCGCTTCGAAGAGGTGACCGTCCTTCGAGGCGATGACGGAGGAGGCAATGGCGCAAACCTCGGTTGGAACGAGGTGGAAGGGGACGAACCCTTCCGCGGGGGGACAGCCCCAGCCGAACACGTCGCTCCGGTCATCACGTACGCACACATTGATGGACGGTGTTCGATCACTGGAGGCGAGGTCTACCGGGGAGAGTCGATTCCGGCACTTCGAGGAACGTATCTCTACGGCGACTTCTGTACCGGTGAGGTGTTCGGCTACCGCGTCGATGACAGCGCCGAACCCGTCAGACTCGACCTTGCGCCAGTCGATCGATTGTCGAGCTTCGGGGTTGATGGCGACGGCGAACCCGTCGTGGTGAGTCGAAGCGGCGGGCTCTTTCGTATCGTTGCGGGCTGAGGCCCTTCGGTGTTGGTCAGGCGGTTCGGCGACGCGAACGCACGTACCAACTTGCTCCCCCAGCGACCGCCCCGACCCCAGCGACCAGAGCGCCGGTCATGGCATGTTCGCCGACGCGTTGGCGAAGTGGAACCGTGTTCGAGAACCACCGGATCTCCCAACCGCGGTCGGCGGCGATCTGGGCCAGGGCCTTGTCGGGGTTCACGACGATTGGGTGCCCAACCGCTTCGAGCATCGGGAGGTCGGTGATCGAGTCGGTGTATGCATACGAGTGGTCGAGGTCTAGATCGTGCTCGAGAGCCAACGCCTCGATCCCATCGACCTTGAAGGGACCATAGGAGTAGAATTCGACCTCTCCGGTGTACTTGCCCTCTCGGTTCGTCTCGGCGATGGTCGCAACGGCGCCATCCGCGCCCAGATACTTGGAGAGCGGAACCACGATCTCCTCGGGAGAAGCCGAGACAACGAAGATTTTGTGGCCGGCGGCGCGGTGTGCTGCCATCTCCTCCATCGCCTCGCGATAGACGATCGGTTCGATCACCTCTTCCAACGCGTCGGTCACCAGCGCGGAGACCTCCTTTTGATCCCAGCCTTTGCAGAGGCGAAGCGCACTGTTGCGCATGTCCTCCATACGTTCGTGATCGGCGCCGAGGTATTTGAATACGAGGCGTCCCCACACCGCGCGCATGATCAGACGCGAGTTGATGAAGCCGGCGTTGCGGAGCGTGGAGCCGAACGCAAACATGGACGCGGTCGCAATCGTGGTCTTGTCGAGATCGAAAAAGGCCGCCGCGTTACGCGCAGGGACTACCGTTTGATCGCCCATACGGGCAAGCCTAGAGCGGCGGCGTTGCGCCGAGGGCTCGCCGCGTGCCAAAGTAGACCTTGGTCCTCCGATGACCCTCTCGTCGCCATGGCGACCCCGACACTTCCCCAGTTGTCTTGTGGTGCGCTGATGCGCACGGAGCATCATGTTCTGGACTTTTGTTGCGCCCAAGGGCGGCGTTGGGCTTTCTGTCGTCGTTGCAGCTGTGGCGTGTCAGCTCTCGATCGAGCAGCCGGTGACCATCGTCGACTTTGCCGGAGATCAGATGGACATCTTTGGTCTCGGTGCGGAGCCGGCGACGCCTGGTGTCGTGGATTGGCTGCTTGCCGACGAGAGCGTCGCAGTGAGCGCGCTCGGCCATCTTGCGGTTGATGTAGGGCGAACCCTTCGAATCATTTCAACCGGCACCACCTCATTCGTCGGTGGAGCGGATCCGCAGCGCTGTACCGAGTTGGTGCGATCTCTGAGTGCCGGAGGAACGGTCATTGCTGATCTCGGCGTCGTCAATCCCGACCCGCTGGCCTCCACGTCCTTGATCGCCGCTGCGGGAGACCGAACCACGCTGGTCGTACGCGCCTGCTACCTGGCCCTGAGGCGCGCTCGGTCGATACCCATGGTCGTCGACGATGTCGTCGAGATCGTCGAAGGGGGACGAGCGTTGACGACCGTTGACATCGAGGCTGTCCTCGGTCAGCCGGTGACGGCTCGGCTGCCGTTCGATCCCCAGATCGCCCGTGCTGTCGATGCCGGCTTGATGCGCCGCCGACTTCCTCGATCGCTGCGGCGTCTCGTCACAGACCTCGAGATCGGTCTGCCATTGGACAGGCACGAAGCCAGGTCCATCGGGAACCTTCTCGGAGGGCGATGATGATGCCGACATCGGACGATCAGGGCACGATCGATCTCGTTCACCAATCGCTGTGGGATGAATCTGATGCGTCGGTTCCGACCGCTGGCGACGAACGCATCGATCGGAGGATTCGTGAGCTGATCGCCGCATCCGAGCCGCTGGCGTCCGATGTGCGCATCGAGGAGCTCAGCGTCGAGGTCCGCGCCCGCATCGATGGCCTCGGTGCTCTACAACGACATACCTTCGATTCGACTGTCACCGAGATCATGGTGAATGGTGACGGCACGGTTTGGGTCGAACGCCGAGGTGCGCTCGAACGGACCGATCAACATCTCGAAGCCGGTGAAGTGGAACACCTGGTGCGACGTCTGGCAGCCAGCGTTGGAAGACGCGTGGATCTCACGCATCCGAGTGTGGATGTCAGGCTTGCCGATGGTTCCAGGCTTCATGCCATCATCCCACCGTTGGCCGTTGACGGTCCGTGCATCACGATCAGGCGATTTGCGGCGCAGGTGATTGCGATCAACGAGATGGCGCCACCGGAGATGTGTAGCCATCTCCGTGCGGCGATCAGAGATGGCAAGACGATCATCATCGCCGGTGCGACATCGTCGGGCAAGACGACGATGCTGAACGCTCTCGGCGCAGAGATCGAACCCGACACCCGAATCGTGACGATCGAGGATGCCGCGGAGCTCCGGCTCCCAGGTCGCCATGTCGTGCGACTAGAGACCAGAAACGCAACAGAGGGGACTGCAGCTGTGGGTCTTCGTGAACTTGCTCGCCACGCGCTTCGGATGCGTCCAGATCGGATCATCTGTGGCGAGATGCGGGGCGCCGAAGCTCTCGATCTGGTTCAGGCGATGAACACCGGCCATCGGGGATCGCTGTCAACGATCCATGCCAACAGCCCTTCGGACGCCATGCGCAGGATCGAGACGTTGATGTTGCTCGGCGATGCAGATCTGCCGCTCGCAGCAATTCGGGAGCAGCTGGCGTCCTGCATCGACATGGTTGTGATGATGGGCAGAGCAAGCGAGGGCAGCCGTCAGGTCGTCGAGATCGCCAACGTCCCGGATCGGCCCACCAGTGGATGGAGCCTCGACACGGTATTCGGCGCCGAGGTTTCCCGATCATGATTCCCTCGAGAATCGCGGCGGATCAGAAGTCGACTGCGCAACACATCGCGCGCAACCGCAGCGACCCCAACGACATCGCCAAACGACACCGCGTCGACGACTACGTGCGAACCCGAATGCAGGAAGCTGGTGTCGATCTCGAATGGTCGCCTTCGGCGCTCTTCCTGGGGGTGGCCGGGTCGGTGGTGTCCCTCGGCGCACATCTCGGTGGGATCATCGGTGTTGCCATGGCGATCGCCAGTCTCGCCATCTCACTGTCGATCGGCGACCGCGTCGCTCGCACGAGGACACGTGAGCGGTCGCAGGCCGCGCTTCCCGAACTGACGCTCCGTCTGTCGAGGGATGTCCGCTCGGGGCAGCCGATCGACCGGGCAATCCGAACCGTGGCATCGGAGATGACTCCACTCCCCGAAGGGTTCGTCGTGATGGTGAATCAGGTCGAGCGTGGGAGACCAATATCCGATGCGCTCGACGGCTGGGGGCATACAGCATCTTCGAGTGCCGAACTGCTTCTGGTCGCAGCCCTCGTGATCGGAGTGGAACACGGAGGTGACCTTGCTCGCACCCTGGACATGGTTGGGGAAGGAATACGAGATGATCTGGAGCTCGCGGAGCGCCGTCGAGTGCTGCTCATGCAGACGACCATGTCCGCGCTCGTACTTGTGTCGTTACCCGTTGGCTTCTCGGCAGCGGCATCATTGGTGCGCGGCGAAGTCATCTACGAGGGCCCGCTCGGCCTTGTTCTTCTCGCTGGTGGTCTCACCCTCGACGCAGCCGGCCTGCTGTGGATGCGGGCAGCAATGCGGCGGCTCCGATGATCGGGACCTTGTCCCGTCGTCGGAACGACCGTCGCCGCCTCGAGCGCCGTGTTCGTGGGCTTCCGAGCGCTGTATTGCTGCTGCAGATTGCGACCGCCGCAGGGCTCGGTCCACGGCGAGCGATTGAAGTTGTCGGTGGTCTCCCGATCGATCGGGGAGCGCTCGGCACTGCGTCCGATGACTTCGCAGCCATCGGAGGGAGACTCGGACTGGGGGCCGACCTGTCGTCGGCGATCATCCGCCTCGAGCCCGAAAATTCATCGACAGGATTCGTCCGGGTGCTCGATGTGCTTCGTCGGGCGGAACTCGATGGTGTCGAGCTCGCTCTACATCTCGAGCTTCTCGTCCGGGACCTGCGACGCGAACGTGCAGTGTCTCTCGATGCAGCAGCACAGCGGCTCACTGTGTCGCTCCTCTTTCCGCTGGTGTTGTGCATCTTGCCAGCCTTCATTCTGCTCGCCGTGGTCCCCCTCCTCCTGGGAGCGCTCAGTTCACTCCCGGGCTGAATCAACAACGCCAACAGTTCTTATCGGCGAGCTCTCGCCCTCAACAACTTGAAAGGAACATGTCATGTACATGGCAACCAGATCCATCCTGAAGTGCATTCATCGGCTCGACGAGCTCCTCGGAACGGCAATCGTGTTCACGAACCGGAGAGACGAGCGTGGGCAATCCACGGCTGAGTACGCACTGCTCCTTCTGGGGGCAGCGACAATCGCATTGATCGTCGTGTCCTGGGCTTCCGGTACTGGAAAGATCGGCGAATTGTTCGACGCAGTTGTCGACTCGATCATCGGCAAGGTCTGATGTGCGGCGGTCGGGAGGATCGAGGGCAAGCCACGGTCGAGTTCGCGCTGATCCTCCCGCTGCTCGTCATCTGTATTGCCGGGATCGTGTGGGTGGGGCAGGTGATCGCCCTGCAACTTCAACTCGAACATGCCGCGCGAGAAGGTGTACGTGCAGCCGCTGTCGAGCCCGAGAACGCCATGGCAGTGGCATCGACGGCAGTGTCGAGAGTGGCAGGCGAGTTGGATGTCTCAACAGAACTCGATCCAGAATTCGTCGTGGTGAGAGTCACTCGAACCGTCGATGGCGTGCCGTGGATCGGAGTGGGCGAACGGGTGCTATCAGCGGAGGCTCACATGCGAAGGGAAGACATCATCGAACGTTCTTGACGGTCCATTCGGCCCAGCAACTGCTCAATTTCGACAGTCGATATAAGAAGTAGTGATTACGGGACCTACTACTGGCGCAAGCGAGAGCTTGTCGGCATGGGCCTCACGTCCCGTGCTCGCCAAGCTGGTACGCCTGCTCTTGTTTGTTTCGCCGATCATCATTGGCTGGTTGGCGGTTCGTATTATCGCCCCGATCTTCTATCGACCCGAGGGGTGGATCGGTACTGGGTTCTGGATCGTGCAAGCGATCGTTGTTGCGTCGGTCGCCGCGCACAGCACCAAGACCGTCGCCAACAGACTCGCTCCCATGTCGGCGCTTCTCAACATGACGATGGTGTTCCCCGACCATGCCCCGTCTCGATTTGGTGTCACGTTGCGAGCCGGAAACATCAAGAAGTTGACGCCCGAGCAATTGACATTGAGTAACGACACCCAAGAGGCAGCCGAGCAAGCAATGGCGTTGGTCGCAGCCCTCGGAGCACATGAGCCCCGGACTCGTGGACACACAGAACGAGTCCGAACATACGCCGAGCTCATCGGTCAGGAAATGGGCCTGACCGACGATGAGCTGAATCGACTTCGCTGGGGAATGTTGCTCCATGACGTTGGCAAGCTGACAGTTCCGGCCCACATTCTCAACAGTAAGGAAGCGCCTACAGAAGAGCAGTGGCGTATTCTCAAACAGCATCCAGTCGAGGGGCAGAAGATCCTCGAGCCCCTTCATGGTTGGCTTGGCGAGTGGGGT
Organism: uncultured Acidimicrobiales bacterium; assembly: GCA_905479685.1. Classification (GTDB taxonomy): domain Bacteria; phylum Actinomycetota; class Acidimicrobiia; order Acidimicrobiales; family SHLQ01; genus SHLQ01. The sequence continues at coordinate 58,955 of CAJQNJ010000006.1, read as the reverse complement.
TTTGTCGCACTGCACCATCACGAACGCTGGGACGGCGGTGGATACCCCGCTCAACTCGAGGCAACTGAGATCAGCCTTGGTGGCCGAATCGCGGCGGTCGCGGACACCTACGACGTCATCACGTCCAAGCGAAGCTACAAGGAGCCGATGTCACCGAGTGCCGCGCGAGAGGAGCTCTATCGCTGCGCCGGAACACAGTTCGATCCCGCTGTGGTCAAGGCCTTCCTCCGAATTGGACTCGAGGATGGTCGTTCCGCGGGATTCCTCGGTTGGTTGCTCGAACTTCCCACGCTGATGCGCGTGACGAGTTCGGTAGCCACAGCGAGCCCGACGGTCGGCTCCGCAATGGCCACGGTGGCGATGGCTGTGTCGGTATCTGCTGCGTCGCTTGCCGCCGCCGGCAGTGTCGAGGCTCCTCAGGCTCTTGCGTTCGACGACTCAGGTCCTGCGGCCGAAGAGGTTGTCGTTGAGGAGACGGGCCTGGCGCCCGTTGTGCCGCAGCCTGCGGCGGCCGTTCCCAACACGGATCCGTCACCGACGACGACTGCTGCTGGGCCGGTTCCGACGACGACGGCAGCGTCAAGCGCGGTCACAACATCAGGGCCGTCATCAACGACGACGGCAGCGACCACGGCAGGGCCGTCACCGACGACCACAACCAGTGCACCGCCGCGGGGTGGTCCCGACGCAAACGATGACGCGATCACGATCACAAACGCCGGAGTCAACCAGATAGACGTCCTCGATAACGATGCTCCAGGCGAGCATCCAATCGACGAAGCCACGCTCGAGATCATCGTTGCGCCGCGCTATGCCACCGATTACGCCGTGCGCTCCAACCACATCCAATACAGGCGGGATGTGCAAGACGTCGTCGACATCATCGTCTACCAGATCTGTGACACGAATGGCCGCTGTGAGCGGGCCACGGTCACGGTCACCGTTCCGAACTAGGCGAGTCGATATCGTCGAACGCCGCAAGGATCGCGCTCAGATGACGCTACGCGCTTCGGTTCCTCGATGCTTTCGCTGATGCCTCAGACGTCTACGTCTGACACGCCGAGGATCTGATCGAGCAGAGCAACAGCCCCGTGTTTGTCGAGCGGCTCATTACCGTTGCCGCACTTGGGTGATTGCACGCAGGAGGGACAACCGTCGCTGCACCCACATGTCGCCATTGCGTCTCGAGTCGCGCGCAAATGCCGGTCTTGTTCCTGGAAGCCGAGTTCGGCGATCCCAGATCCGCCGGGGTGTGCGTCATAGATGAAGATCGTGGGACCACCGGCACCTGCATGCCACGGTGTCGAGACACCGCCCACGTCCCAGCGGTCACAGATGGTGAAAAGGGGAAGCATGCCGATGCCGGCATGTTCGGCGGCGTGCAGGGCGCCAGGTACCTGGCTGGCATCGAGGCCTGCACGCTCAATCTGGTCGACGGGAATCACGTACCAGAACGCTCTCGTTCGAAGTGTCGACGGTGGAAGGTCGAGTACTTCGTTTGCGAGAATACGCCTGCTACGAACTTCGCGACGCTGGTAGCCGGTGACCTGGCTGACGACTTCGACCTCGCCCACACATACCTCGACGCCGGACGCACCCCCGCCCCACATGGTGCGTTCGTCCGCGCGTACAACGGAGATGTCGACCTTCGTGCGGGCTTGTGTGTAGTGCTCGCCGTCAGCGTTCTCGACCGTGGCGACTCGATCGTCGAGATCGAGACGTGCGACTTGATACGGCTTGCCCTGGTGCAGATAGATGGCACCCGGATGTACGACTGCGCATGCACGTGACGAGTCGACCGTGCCGACGATCGAGCCATCCTTTCGAACGATTTGAAGTTCGTCAGCGCTGCCCGAGCGAAGGCCGATGGCTCGAGTGGGACGTCCTTGACCCGCATAGACCGCGAGGGGTGATCCCACCCCGGAGGGTTTGAGGAGGATGCGGTCGTCGAGGACGAGATCTCTGATGCCATCGTCGAGCGCGTCGCCCCAGTACTGATCGTCATCGTGAGATATGGGCTTCTCAAACGCTGCGCACGCGAGGTGGGGTCCGAGGATGAACGGGTTCGTGGGGTTGATGACCGCGCGCTCGGGTTGTCGGTTCAACAATTCGGTTGGGTGCGACATGATCCATTGATCGAGTTGGTCATCGCCAGCGACCAAGAAGGCCGCCGAGCGTTGCTGACCACGCCCGGCTCGCCCGATCTGTTGCCACATCGATGCGACCGTGCCGGGGAAGCCGTTGAGCACACAAGCGTCGAGTCCACCGACGTCAATCCCGAGTTCGAGCGCCGACGTGGCAACGACACCACGCAGGCTTCCTTCGAACAACTCGTGCTCGATCGTGCGGCGCTCTGCTGCGAGATATCCGGCTCGATAGGCCCGAACGCTGTTGGATGCATCGGCGGGAAGCCTCCGAGCGATGTCGCCAGTGACGAGCTCGGTACCGCGCCGACTACGGCAGAACACGATGGTGCGGTGTCCGCGCTTGATCAGCTCCGCGCCGACACTCGACGATTCGGCGTTCGCGGAGGTGCGCAGACCCTGGGCCTCATCGACGATCGGGGGGTTGAGCATGACGATAGTGCGTTCGCCTCGGGGTGATCCGTCGTTGTTCACCTCGGTGACCGGCACACCGCACAATTGGGTCGCCAAAGTTGCAGGTTCGCCGATCGTGGCGGAGGTGAAGATGAACTTGGGGTCTGACCCGTAGTGGTGGCAGAGCCGTCGGAGGCGACGAAGGACGTGCGACACATGCGTGCCAAAGACACCACGGAGAATGTGGAGCTCGTCGATCACGACATGATCGAGGCGGCTGAGAAACGTCGCCCATCGAGCGTGGCCGGGGAGGATCCCAGCATGAAGCATCTCTGGATTCGTGAGGACCACGTTGGCGGTCGAACGAACCCAGCTTCGTTGTTCAGGGGTCGAATCTCCGTCGTAGGTGCCCGCCACGACCTCGGGGAAGCCGTGGGAGTGGAACGAACGAAGCTGATCTTGGGCCAGGGCCTTCGTCGGAAAGATCAGCAATGCGGTCCCGGTGTTGCCCAGTCGTGCGGCAGACTCAGCGATCGGTATCTGATAACAGCGGGACTTTCCAGACGCCGTGCCGGTCGCGACGACAACCGAATGACCGGCGTGCACGAGATCGATTGCTTCGGCCTGGTGCGTCCAGAGCCTTTCGCTGCCGAGCGCTAGAAGGACTCCGGGGCTCATGGGTGCGATCGAATTGGCGTACCGAGCAGGTCGAGCGCGTTGATGCTCGACGTGGGCGAGACGTCCGTCAGCGCTCAGCATGTCGATGAGGTCGTCGAATTGGTTGAGATCATCGACCGGGGTCGCTCTCAGGTCCGACACCTCGACGATCGCCATGTACAAGTATCGCACCGACACGTGACAGAGCAGCGACAGACCAGGGTTGGGCCCCCTCGACAACCTCTCCTCGTACCCACCAGCTCGTTTGGCGTCGGACATGGCAGTGGTGCCGTGGACCAGCCGATCTGATCGAGGAAAAGTTCGGTTGTGAAGGGGTCCGCCCAACTACCCTGGCGGTGATGCAGGTGTTGCGCAGGTCGGCCTCGAGTGATGATGTGATGGTCATCAGTGTGATCGGCGATCTCGACCTGTCGGGTGTACCTGCGCTTCGCAGCGCATCGATCGAACTCGCCGCAGATGGCTGGAATCGAGTCGTCCTCGACCTCGGAGCTGTCGAATTCATCGACTCCGCTGGAATTGGGGTGCTGATCGGGCTTCGCAGACGGTGTATTGCGGCCGATGGAGAGTGTGTGTTAGCGGAAATGACGACCCAAGTGGAACAACTCCTCCGATCTGCTGAGGTCGACCAACTGTTCGTGGTTTCATCGACTGTCGACGATGCGAAGTCGTTGATCGCGCAGGGGCCCTGGGCAACGTGACCGACGGCGACGAGGTGGTGCTTCGTGTTCCGGCGAAATCTGACTACATCGCGTTGGTTCGTGTTGTTCTCGCGGCCGCCGCTGCGATCGAGCCCGACTCACGAGATGATCGGATCGACGATCTTCGTGTAGCGGTGTCGGAGGCGGTCACCAACGCCGTCGAATCGCACAAAGCTGCGGGAACGGACAGCCATGTTGAGGTCCGTTGTGTCACGCAGGGCAATCAAGTCGAGGTCACGGTCAGGGACCGCGGACCAGGGTTCGACCCCGACGACATTCCTGTTGTTCCCGATGCTGAGTCTGCAGATCGTCTCTTGTTCGAACATGGCTTGGGCATACCGCTCATGCGCCGTCTTGTAGACAAGACGGACATCGAAACGGGCGACAAGGGAACCCTGGTACGGCTCATCATCGACACGTCGTTGAAACCGGATTGATCCGACCGACAGGCTCGGTGGGCGTGTCGACGCTGTGAAATCAACCAAAATGCTGCTGTAATACACCTGGCGCACGCCAGACTATGCAATCGGTCGTCGTCGCAACGCCCGCAGCCTCCCGCGTATCTCATAGGACCATGTCCGGACATCAACCCCCACCCTCCTCACTGACCTGGATCGGAAGCGATCGACGACTCGCTCGAAGCGTGGCTCGTCCCGTCCGCGAGTTCATGGCAATCGAGGCGGCGTCGGGTGTCGTGCTGGTCATCGCCACGATCGTGGCGCTGGTGTGGGCCAACTCGCCATGGTCCGACGTTTACCACGAGCTTCTCGACTTCCACCTCCTGATCGAGTTCGGTGAAACGATCATTCTCGACGAATCGGTGGAGCATCTGATCAACGACGGCCTGATGGCCATCTTTTTCTTCGTCGTTGGTCTCGAGATCAAGCGCGAACTGGTCGCAGGAGAGCTGCGAGATCCGCGCGCCGCGGCATTGCCCACGATCGCCGCTGTAGGCGGGATGGTGTTGCCAGCTCTCTTGTTCTTCGCGTTGAACACATCGGGCCCGGAAGCCAAAGGTTGGGGTATCCCCATGGCGACCGACATTGCGTTCGCTCTCGGCGTCATGTCGCTGCTCGGAAATCGAGTGCCAACTCAACTGAAGTTGTTCCTCCTCGCCTTGGCGATCGTCGACGACGTCGGCGCGATCGCCGTCATTGCCATCTTCTACACCGACGAGATCAACGAACCCTGGCTCATGGCAGCGGTGGGGCTGTTGGTCCTCGTGTTCACCATGCAGCGACAGCAGATCTGGTACACGCCGATCTACGTCGTCATCGGCGTCGTCATCTGGTATGCGGTCCTCAAGTCCGGAATCCACGCGACCATTGCTGGGGTCGCGTTGGGGTTCCTCACGCCGGCAATACCGCTGCAACGTGAGGTTGCGCCCGACGAAGTGGTTGGCACGGTCGTTGACCCCGAGGACCTCGACGCAGCCGGTGCGCGACGTGCAAGCTTGTTCGTGCGAGAGTCGGTCTCGGTTGCCGAGCGTCTCGAGACGCTCATCCATCCGTTTTCGAGTTTTGTCATCCTTCCGCTCTTCGCACTTGCAAATGCAGGTATCGAGCTCAGCTCGGAGGGAGTCTCCGACGCGTCGACTTCGTCCGTCACACTGGGAATCATCCTTGGACTCATCGTGGGAAAGACCGTCGGAGTCACGCTCTTTTCGTGGCTCGCGATCCATTTCGGCGTCTCGACGCTGCCTCGAGGTGTGAACTGGCTACAGATGGTTGCCGTCGCCATGTTGGCAGGCATCGGGTTTACTGTTGCACTGTTCATTACCGGCCTCGCCTACAAGGGCGATGGTCTTGAAGTGTTCGATACGCAGGCCCGCATGGGTATTCTTCTCGCTTCGTTGATCGCATCAATCCTTGGTCTGGCGATGTTGTCGAGAGCGACACGTCCTGACAAAAGCCAGTTACGTTCGTCCCCCGTCCCCCCAGAGGTGAAGCAATGACCGCACTCGTGATCGTGGAGAGCCCGGCGAAAGCAAAGAAAATCGCGGAGTATCTCGGCGACGACTTTCTCGTCGAGTCCTCGATCGGCCACATTCGTGACCTGCCGAGAAACGCTGCCGATGTGCCGGCGGCCTACAAGGGCGAGAGCTGGTCCCGGATGGGCATCGATGTCGACAATGACTTCAAGCCGCTCTATGTGATTTCTCCGGACAAGAAGGATCAGATCAAGAAGTTGAAGTCGCTGTTGAAGGACAGCGACGAGCTCTATCTCGCAACGGATGAGGATCGTGAGGGTGAGGCCATTGCGTGGCACCTTCTCGAAGTACTCAATCCACAGGTCCCGGTCAAACGTATGGTCTTTCACGAGATCACCAAGACAGCGATCCTCGAGGCCCTCGCGAATCCCCGTGAACTCGACCGCCACCTCGTCGACGCCCAAGAGGCTCGACGGATGCTCGACCGGTTGTACGGGTACGAAGTGTCGCCAGTGTTGTGGAAAAAGGTCATGCCTCGTCTGTCGGCTGGGCGAGTCCAGAGCGTGGCGACCCGTATCGTCGTCGAACGCGAGCGAGAACGTATGGCGTTCGTTCGGGCGTCATATTGGGATCTCGAAGGACAGTTCGCCAAGAACGGCGCGGTCGCCGATGGCGAACCAACGAGTTTCGGTGCGAAACTCCTCGAGCTCGACGGCAGGCGAGTAGCGAGTGGAAAAGACTTCGACGAGACGGGCAGGCTGTCGAAGGCTGACGCTGTTGTGCTCGATGAAGTGGGTGCAAATGGTCTGGTCCAGGCGTTGTCGGGCGCTGACTTCACCGTCCGCGCTGTCGAGCCCAAGCCGTATCGCCGACGCCCGTCGGCCCCATTCATGACATCGACATTCCAGCAAGAGGCCGGGCGCAAACTCGCCATGAGCTCTTCGATGGCGATGCGCTCTGCGCAGTCCCTGTACGAAAAGGGTCTCATCACCTACATGCGTACCGATTCGACGACGTTGTCCGAGACCGCAATTGCCGCGGCGCGCGCCCTCATCACTGCCGAGTACGGCGAGAAGTTCCTTCCCGACGAACCGCGAACGTATGCGACCAAGTCGAAGAACGCCCAGGAAGCCCACGAAGCAATTCGTCCCGCCGGCGAAATGTTCGAGTCACCTTCCGAGGTCGCCAAGCAGGTGGCAAAATCCGAAGCTCGGGTCTATGAGATGATCTGGAAGCGCACGGTCGCTTCCCAGATGAACGATGCTGTCGGAGAGACCGTGTCAGTGCGCCTCGGCGCTGCGGCCAGCGATGGCCGCGACGCCGTGTTCTCGGCGAGTGGAACGATCATCACTCATCAGGGCTTCCGCCGCGCATACATCGAGGACACCGACGACGAGCGTGACGAAACCGAAGGTGGTCAGCTACCCAGCCTGGCGGTGTCAGACACGTTGGTGCCGGGTGCCATCACGGCCGACGGCCACGAGACGCAACCTCCCGCTCGGTATACCGAGGCGTCGCTCGTCAAGAAGCTCGCCGATCTCGAGATCGGGCGTCCGTCGACCTACGCGTCGATCATGGGCACGATTCAAGATCGTGAATACGTGTGGAAGAAGGGTTCTGCCCTGATTCCTTCCTGGACGGCCTTCTCGGTGGTGAGCCTTCTCGAGAAACACTTCCCGGACCTCGTCGACTATGACTACACCAAACGTATGGAGAACGAGCTCGACTCGATCGCTGGTGGTACGTCCGAGGCCATCCCGTGGTTGCACAAGTTCTACTTCGGTGCCGATCAGACCGAGGGGTTGAAGAAGAAGGTAGACGAGCGTCTCGGTGAAATTGATGCCCGCGCGATCAACTCGATCCCACTCGGTGTCACCGACGATGGCGAAATGGTCGTCGCTCGTGTGGGGAAGTACGGGCCGTACGTGCAGCGCGGTGAGGACGACACAGCCTCGATTCCCGACGACATTCCGCCTGACGAACTCACCGTCGACAAAGCGGTCAACTACATCGAGGAAGCGGCCAAGGGCCCGGTGTCGCTTGGTGATGACCCCGAGACCAACATGGCGGTCTATGTGCTCAACGGACGATTCGGCGCGTATGTCCAACTCGGTGAGATGTTGGACGGCGAGGACAAACCGAAACGTGCATCGCTGTTTGCAGCAATGACTCCCGAGACGGTGTCCTTGGACGATGCGCTGCGTTTGTTGTCACTGCCTCGTCTCGTTGGTGTCGACCCGGCGGACAACATCGAGATCACCGTACAGAACGGCCGCTACGGCCCGTATCTGAAGAAAGAGAAGGACAGTCGAAGCCTCGAGACAGAGCAGCAGCTGTTTGACATCACCCTCGAGGAATGCCTGTCGATTCTTGCGCAGCCGAAGACCCGCCGCGGTCAGGTGGTCAAACCGCCGCTGCGGGAGATGGGAATCGATCCCGATACCGAGAAACCAATGGTGGTCAAGGACGGTCGGTTCGGACCGTACGTCACCGATGGCGAGACCAACGCGTCGCTGCGTAAGGGTGACACGGTCGAAGAGCTCACTGACGAGCGTGCGGCCGAGTTGTTGGCGATCCGACGTGCGGCAGGGCCTGCCAAAAAGAAGGCGAAGAAGAAGGCTCCCGCCAAGAAGAAGGCTGCGGCCAAGAAGAAGGCGCCAGCACACGAGGCCTGACATCGGAACGGCTCCATTTTGATGTGTGTGTGCCGATGGATTCCAAGAAGTGCCAAATGGGTGGCACGAACTGGGAGCACACCACATGTCCGGACAGAATGCTGAGCCGTCGGGAGAGTTCACATCGACCGACTCACAACTTGATGCCATCCTCGAGCAACTGAACACGTTGGGAGGCTCGCCGCCATCGGTAGATGCGCCAGAGATGGGCCTGCGGAGTGTTCCCGATCTTCACGCTGAGCCAGCGGCCGAACCGGTGGTCGATGAAGGGGATCCGCTCGAGCAGCAAGAACCTTCCGAACCTGGCCCGAGCCTCGGTCTGGTTCCTCCACCGTTCGAACCGGTCGTCATCGAACATGCTCCCATCGCAACTCCTGCTGAGATGACCGACCAGTTTGATCTCGGGATCGAGCCCGGCCATCACGTGGACGAGACGCAGGTGGACGTGTTCGCCGCACCCGCGCTCAACGTCGAGTTCGAAACACCGGCCGAAGATGAGTCCTTGGTTGGTGTGTCGGACTGGGTCGATGTCGAGGAGGACGTCGTTCAAGAAGACAGCTCCGATACTTCGGTTCACAACGGCCCCATCTACGAATCTGACGAGGATCTCCCCCTTCCCGACTTCACGGGCGTGTGGGCAGACAATGACCTCGCGGTCGTGTGGGACCACGAATCGGCGAACGAAGCTGCCCGAGCGATCCCCGAACCAATCGAAACCGGACGCACGGGTTCGGAAATCTCCGACAGTCGAAACGAGCTCGAGAGCCTTCGTCCAGCTGAGGGATTCGACATCACCAAAGTGCCACAGAAGTTGGGACGGCAGACCCAGATCGCGGCCGTGGTCTTGTTTGCGCTGATCGCTCTGGCGGTCATTCTCCTCAACGAGCCGGCTGTGGTCGACGAATTGCGTGAGACCTACGACGGGTTCTTCGGCTGACAGCCCATCAACTGGGTGCCGTGCGCCGCGGGTGTTTGACTCGAAACAGGAGCCACGCAAAGAGCCCACTGGCGATGGGAAGCCACAATGAGAGACCTCGATATGCGAGAACGGCCACGCCGGCGGCATCTGAAGGAATTCCAGACAGCGTGAGCACGCTGACGAGGCCAACCTCGACGAAACCGAAGCCCCCTGGTGTGATCGAGATCATCGACAGCACTGCGCCCGACGCATAGGCAACCATCACGAGACTCAACCGTGGTTCAGCGTTGACCGCATAGAGCGCGAACACAAGAACGAGGTAGTCGAAGGTCCAGTTCAGGGCGCTTGCAGCGGTGGCTGCGGGCCATCGCTTACCGAGCAACCGTGCGAGCCGGTCGCGTTCGATCAGGAGGTTGTCGGTGTCAACGCTCCAGTCCTTTCGCAGGACACGTCCAGCGGCCCGTAGGACGGTGTCGACCACCCGTCCTGCAAAGAGCAGCGGGGCCGTGGTACGCAGGGCGAGCGCTCCGACGATGAGTAGGAGCCCACAAAACAACGCTGACGCAATCGCGATCGGTGAGAGACCTTCGGGAATCGGCGCGCCGAAGAGTGCAATCGCCACGCCAATTGCCGGGATCGCAGCAAGCGCCGCAGTCGATAGGAGCGACATGGCAGCGAGTGCGCCGCCGGCTTGGGTGGGGTTGGTGCCGCTCACGGCGAGCATTCGATACAGGGTGGCGCCACCTGCTGCCGCCCCACCGCCACCTGGAACCACCCGGCTGACCGAGTTGGAGGTCAGCTGGCTCGTAGCAGCGACGAACCAGGAGACCTTCGGCAGGAGGATCCGAATCAACCACCACAAGCAGACAAAACTGAGGACTTCGGCTATGACCATGAGCACGATCCACCCTGGATTGATGGTGCGGAGGCGCTCTGCTTCGCTCAGTACTTCCAGCAGTTTGTCGAAGACCTGCGGCGCGAACAACGAGACCAACAAGACCAAGGTCGCAAGGAGCAGCGCTCGTTTGACTGCGCCCCCGATGTAGTCGAGTTCGCCGATTTTCGGCATCCCGCTCGTGGAGCTCTGGTCGGTGTCAGAGCGGGTGGGCTGGCGTTCTTCGCGCGCGTCCCCACCGGTGGTCATGGTGGAATCGTACCTGGCGAACGTGTCGGCTCTGGGCGGTGGCCTTTGGTAGCGTCGTTTCGCCTTGGTAGCTTCGGGCTGGTGCCAGCTGATGCCTCACCCGGGCCAAAGGGCAAGTTCATCGTGTTCGAAGGTGGCGACGGGTCTGGCAAGTCGACACAGGCCCGAGTTCTGGCGGAGCGTATCGGGGCTGTCCTGACGAGAGAGCCGGGAGGAACCGCCGTCGGTGCAAGGATCCGATCGCTGGTGCTCGATCCTGTACATGGCGAAATGTCCGATCGAACCGAGGCACTACTCATGGCTGCCGATCGAGCACAACATGTACATGAACGGATTGCGCCGGCCTTGGTGAGTGGTCAACACGTTGTGAGCGACCGCCATGTGGCGTCATCGTTGGCATATCAGGGGGTCGGGCGTGGCCTCGGACTCGAGGTGGTCTCCGATCTCAACGCTTTTGCCGTCAATGGGTTGTCACCTGATCTCGTGATCCTTCTCGGAGTTGACGCGCATGATGCCCGCGACAGACTCGGTTCTGACCTCGATCGCATCGAACACGCAGGGTCGGAGCTTGCCGAACTCGTGCAGGAGACGTACCGCGGGTTGGCTGCCGCCGATCCGGGACGCTGGGCGGTGGTCGATGGCCGCGGAACCATCGGTGATGTAGCGAGACGAGTTGATGTGGTTGTCGCTGAACGGCTCGGACTGTGACGTTGGATGCACCGGTGATGGACCCATTCGACGCGATCGTTGGCCAGCAGCGTGCGGTCGAACAGCTGCGCTCGGCGATACACGCACCCGTTCATGCGTACCTCTTCGTTGGTCCTCGTGGGTCGGGAAAAAGGCGGGCCGCAGCACGATTCGCTGGCGAACTGGTTGGAGATGATGATGACCGCGCCAGAAACCGTGACCTCGCTGCTCGCGAAGAGCACCCCGACCTCGTGATCTTCGAGCCGGAAGGGAACTCGTTTCGAGTCGAGGAAGCCGAGGCGGTGGTGGTTGAAGCTTCACGTTCCGCAACCGAGGCGGGTTACAAGGTCATCCTGATCGATCGCTTCCACGATGCCACGGGCGAGGCAGCAGCGAAGCTCCTGAAACCGATTGAGGAACCCGCTGGCGCAATCGTGTTCGTCTTGTTGAGTGAGGAGGTTCCTCCCGAGCATGTCACCATCGCGTCCCGATCGACACGAATCGATTTTCCCTCGGTACCGATCGGGTCGATCGCTGAAGCACTCGTCAGGCGCGGTATCGATCCCGAAACCGCAGACGCTGCAGCTCGCGGATCAGGTGGGGATGTGGGCCGCGCCGAGCTGTTGGTGTCCGATGAGGCATTCGCAGCCCGCCGCGGGTTGTGGTGGAACGCTCCGACACAGCTGGACGGGTCTGGCTATGCAGTGAGCGAAATCGTCATGGTGATTCGTGACGCAGTCGACGAGGCGCAGGCCCCGCTCGACGCTCGACACGAGCTCGACGTGATCGCAATGGATCAGACCGAGGAACTCACCGGCACGCGCGGATCTGGTCGACGGGCCATGGAGGCACGGCACAAACGTGAGGCGCGGCTGCATCGAACCGACGAGTGGCGGATGGGTTTGGCGACCTTGGCGCATCGGTATCGCGAACATCTCGGATCTCCCGGTGCGGATCTTGCGGTGTTCGACACGCTCAGGGACGCTGCTGATGTTCTCGACCGGAATCCGAATGAAGAGCTGTGGCTCACTGCGTTGCTCCTGCGCCTTCCGCGCCTGCTCGGTTGATCAGGACTTCTGGATTTGGACCTTCTCCACTCGGTGGTTGTCACCCTTGGTGAGGATGCACCGTGATCGCTGGCGCGTTGGAGCGATGTTCAGCGCAAGGTTCGGGGCATTGATCTCGTCCCAGATGCCAGATGCAATGGTGGTGGCATCTTCGACACTGAGGTCGGCATAGTTCCGGAAGTACGAGTCCGGATTTTGAAATACTGAGTCTCGGAGCGTCAGGAATCGCTCGACATACCATGACTTGATGGTGGCTTCGTCGGCGTCCACATAGATCGAAAAATCGAAGAAGTCAGACACGAATTGGTTGTTTGACGTGCCGTTGCCTTGCAGGACATTGAGCCCTTCGACGATCAGGACATCTGGTTGTTCGACGACGACCTCTTGGTCTGGGACGATGTCATAGGTGAGGTGTGAGTAGACGGGCGCTGTGACGGATTTGGCTCCCGACTTCAGCCTTCGCAACAACTCGATGAGTGCAGGAGTGTTGTAACTCTCGGGAAAACCTTTTCGGGCCATCAAACCGAGCCTGGTCAGCTCACTGTTTGGGAACAAGAAGCCATCTGTGGTGATCAAATCTACCTTGGGGTGCGTCGGCCAATGGGAGAGCAGCGATTGCATCACACGAGCAGTTGTGCTCTTCCCGACGGCAACGCTGCCGCCAATTCCAATGATGTAGGGGACGGGCGCCGGAGCGGTCGAAAGAAAGGTGTCAGTGACCGCTGAGAGTTGTTGGGTCGCGAGGATGTGCAGATTGAGTAGGCGGGAGAGCGGAAGGTAGACCTCCTCGACCTCGATCATGTCGAGTTCTTCGTTGATTCCACGGAGGGATTCGAGGTCGCCTTTCGAGAGGGTCAATGGGGTCGCGGCGCGAAGGGCGGACCATTCGCGCCGTGAGAACGATTCGAAGAGTCCTTCCACCTCCACAGACTTGCGCATTCCGAGTCGGCGGTCCGCATCAGCGGCCTGTGCCAGTGGAGAAATCTCGAAGGCTTTGATCACGTCCTTGTTCCGGTGTTGGCTTGTATACGATCAATCACTCGGAGGGTTGTCGACATGGATGAAGCACACAAGGCGAAGTTGGCTCAGGGTAGAAACGATGCACGAGCCGTGAAGGGGTACCTCGAATTCCTCGAGGACAACCGTCCAAAACGAGGCCGTCGCCGCACAGAAGAGGGCATCAAACAGCGCCTCTTGATCATCGAATCCGAACTCGAGTCTGCATCACCTCTTGCGCGGTTGAACATGTACCAGGAACAGATGGACTTGGCTGCTGAACTCGAGGCCATGGGGGAGCAGGTCGATGGAAGCGAGTTGCGGGCGGCCTTCGTCGAAGCAGCGCGTCGATACTCAGAATCCAAAGGCATCAGCAGGGCTGCATTCAAACAAATGGGAGTCGACGCCGCAACGATTCGCGAAGCCGGGATTCTCTGATCGATCCAATGTTGCGAAGCGGGCACCGTGTTGCGCCGTTCGTGACCGTGTTGGTACTTGCACTTGGCATTCTTTGTCTCACATATGGCGCTGCGGATACTGGCGCTGGACCTTTGAAGAACGGAGAAGTGCGAGGCGAACTGATCACCTATGGGCCGGCGCCGAGTCAGTTCGGCGAGTTGTGGGTTCCAGAGACGAACTCCACATCATTGCCGGTGGTGGTGATGATTCATGGAGGCTTCTGGAATCGTCAAGGCGGCAACCGCTCGTTGATGTCACCACTGGCCGAAGTCGTGTTCGACTCTGGGTTTGCGGTGTGGAACATCGAATACGGTCGCGTCGGCGAACGTAGCGGTGGGTGGCCGCACACATTCAACCATGTGGCAGCGGCAGTTGATCACGTATCTGTTCTCTCTGGTAGCTACGGGCTCGACGCAGATCGGGTGGCGGTACTCGGGCATTCAGCGGGGGGACACTTGGCGATCTGGGCAGGGGGTAGAGATGCTCTTCGGCCCGGTGATCCCGGCGCCGACCCGATCATTCTTCCGTCATTGGTCATCGGTCTGGCACCAATCCGAGATCTTCAATTGGCTGCCACAGATGGACTTGGAAACGACGCGGTCGCGAAGTTGCTCGGGGGACAACCACAAGACGTTGCCGATCGGTACCGCGTGGCGAGCGCGGGAGCCGACGGCGCCGTGCTCGTCATCACCGGGGCAGACGATGACACGGTTCCGGCGAAGTACACCCTGGGACCGAGTGCTGGGGGCGACCCGTCGGTCGCTCCGGTCGATCATCTCGGCCTGATCAGCGCGGATGGCAGCGCGAAATCCCTGGTCCTGGACATGTTGACGAGGTGGCAATCAAATGGGAATAATCGGTAAGTAATAGAAGTTACGTGTAATCATGATTACACTAAACCCCATGCAGAAACAGTCTGGACCACAACGAGGTCCCCGAGGAAGAGGTCGCCGCCAGCCGGCACCACCAACCACAAGCCGAGAGGAGCTTCGGGCCTGGTTCGCCGGCTCGTTGCCCGATGATTGGTTCTCCGATCCGGTCGAAGTCATCTTCGATCGCGACGAGATCGTCGTCACAGGATCGCTCGTCATGCCAAAGCTCGCAGATGGCGACGACGGCGCGCTTGCTGCCGAAACGCGAATCGCGGCATTCCGTGAAGACACTCGAGATCACCGGATTTCGATCGCTCAGCGCGCTGAACAACAATTCGAGCGATCTGTTTCGTGGGCGGTTCGGTGCGGTGACGAACATCGGTCATTCACCAGGGCGAGCGTCCCGGTGATGACCCGTCTCCATCTCGAGGACCGCCAACTTCTCGACACGCTCATCGACGCAGGCGTTGCTCGTTCACGTAGCGAAGCGATGGCGTGGTGTGTGCGTCTTGTCGCCGAGAACGAGGCACGGTGGATCGATGAACTGCGGGCGGCGATGACCGATCTCGAGGCAGCCAGGACCAAGGGCCCGGAGAGTCATCGGGACGCGTAGTTCCCTTCGATCTGGCTTGGGTTTTCACCCGGTGGTTCGACACCCGACAAGTAACTCCCATGCAGTCGCCTCTGACTCCGCGTTGACACCGCGATGTTCAGCCGCCCAGTCGGATGTTTCGCTCCTCGTAGATCTCCGCCTCGAGAACAACGATCTCTGTGTCTGTGAGCCTCGGGATCTCCATCCCGAGGCGATTCACGGCCACGAGTTCGACCTCGAGCTTGCGGAAGTATCGGGACAACTGGAGCTTCGCGATGTTCCGTAACCACTCGGGTTCGTTCACGGAAAGGTCAGGGTCGCTGCGTCGACGAAGCACACCGACCGCGAAGGTCTCGGCGAGGAGCTCCGCCGCTGCATCAGGATTTCGAGTGCGACGATAGAAGAACGTGATCAACTCGTGCGCGCTCCGGCCGTAGAGGATGTCGAACAGTTCGAGATCCAGCTCCGAGGCAGTCGCCAGCCCCGAGTTGACCGAGGCGATCGTTCGTGGGGATCGGGTACCAAGCACGATCACGTCTTCGGCCGACCGTTGCAGTTTTCTTTAGGCGAATCGGCTTGTATCGAAGAAGTGTCACGGGTCTGTAACGCGTGATGCTCAACGCGTGACCGTTGTTTACAGCGGACGCAATCAATGCGAACATATGTTCGTGTCCACATCGTATGAGCGCACGACGGCATCGATACTCCACGCCGACCTCGATGCGTTCTACGCATCGGTCGAACAGCGCGACGCGCCCGAGTTGCGTGGACAGCCGGTCCTCGTTGGTGGTGGGGTTGTTCTTGCGGCGAGTTACGAGGCGAAAGCATTCGGTGTGCGCACAGCGATGACCGGCGGTCAGGCGCGTGATTTGTGCCCGCAGGCCATCGTGGTTCCTCCGCGCATGGAGGCCTATTCCGATGCGAGCAAGGCGGTGTTCGACGTCTTCGACGACACCACCCCATTGGTGGAGGGATTGTCGATCGACGAAGCCTTCCTCGATGTCGGTGGGCTAGCGAGAATTTCGGGAACCCCCCAACAGATCGCCACCCGGCTTCGGGAACGGGTCGCCGAAGAGGTCGGACTCAACATCACGGTTGGTATTGCTCGCACGAAGTTTCTCGCCAAGGTGGCGAGCGGTGTCGCGAAACCCGATGGACTGCTCGTCGTAGATCCGAACGGCGAGCTCGAGTTCTTGCGTCCGTTGCCGGTGGAGCGACTGTGGGGTGTCGGCAACGTGACGGCGGAGAAACTGAGGGCCGTCGAGTTGTCCACGGTCGGCGAGGTAGCGGACCTCCCACTCGACACGCTCATCGGGCTGGTTGGCGTCGCCACTGGTCGAAAGCTGCATGCACTGGCGCACAATCGTGACCCTCGATCGGTGGTGGTCGGCAAACGCCGTTCCTCGATCGGGTCACAACGTGCGCTTGGACGTAAACCGAAGAAACCGGGGGAACTCGATGCCATTCTTCGAGGGATCGTCGATCGAGTGACCCATCGACTGCGTCAATCCGACCGAGTGGGGCGAACGGTCGTTGTTCGGTTCCGCTTTGACGACTACACCCGGTCGACTCGGTCGTACACGTTGCCCGAGTCGACCGCTGACACGTCCCTGATTCTTGGAGCGTGCGATCGCCTTCTTGACTCGATGGCGCCGACGATCGCCGAGAAGGGCATCACCCTGCTCGGATTGTCGATCACCAACCTCTCCGACGCCGACGCGGTGCAGCTGGCGCTTCCGTTCTCCGAGCTCGCCTTTTCAGACGGCACCGAGCTCGACGCGGCGCTCGATGGTGTGCGAGACAAGTTCGGTTCGTCCTCGATCGGGCGAGCGAACACTGTCGGTCGTGACATGGGATTGAGTGTGCCGATGCTTCCCGACTGAAGCTGTAGATCGCAGAACTTGGACGCATGCCCGCTGGCCGAATGGTTGTTGCTTGGCCTACGCCACGCTCAGAAACGAGATCAGGAAGCCCGGGTCGCTCGCAACCGGCCGTAGGTCCCAGCTCGAGAACTGTGCATCGATGACCAGGCCCGCTGCGGAAACATCGGCACGGTAGTCATCGAATTCGTACTCACCTCCACCCGAACCAAAGCCGAGTACGGCGCGTCCAGAAGGTGCGAGAGAACGTCGGAAATTCATCAGGACCGCTTGTCGGTTATCGGGCGCCAGAAAGCGCATCACGTTGCCGGCACACACCAGGACATCGATTGACCCACCCACCTCGGCTCCAGCGAGATCAATCTTGGAGAGATCTCCAACGACCCAGGTCGCCCCAGGATGTTTTGCCTTCGCGGCGGCGATCAGTACGGGATCGAGATCAACTCCGACAACGATGTGGCCAAGGCCCGCCAACTTCGCACCGACGCGCCCTGGGCCACAGCCGGCGTCGAGAATGCGACTCTCTCGACCGGTGATGGCATCGATGAGCCGAGCCTCACCATCGAGGTCGCGACCTTCAGCTTCCATCTTCTCGAAGCGTTCGATGTAGCGCTGAGAATGCCCCGGATCTTTGGCGATGATCTCGGTCCACCGATTCATGTCACTCGACTCGTTCATGTGGCGAGGGTATCGAACGTCCATCAGCCTCGGCGGCGCCTGGCACGTGAGCCGTCATCTCACTAGATATATGATCTGAACGATCGCACCGGGTGATCAGCTGATGCAAGGAGGCTGCTTTGGTGGAGTCAGCGCCGTTACCGAGCGACACGCTGCGGGTCCAACACGTCGACGCGCGCCATTTCGCCTGCGACGTCTTCGTCGCTGCTGGCTTCCCGGCAACGGACGCGGAACTGGTGGCCGACGTGCTCGTCGCTGCCGATCTGCGTGGCGTGCGAAGCCACGGCGTTGCCCGAATCGGCTATTTCATGGTCCGCGTCGAGCGGGGCACGCTCAATCCCAATCCGCAATTTGCAATGACCCTGGGTTCTGACACGACGGGCTTGCTCGATGCAGACAACGGGCTCGGTATTGTTGCCAGCGCGGTTGCAATGGATCGTGCGATCGAGCTTGCCGAGGAATTCGGTTCGGGATTCATCGCGGTTGCCAACAGCAATCACTTCGGTTTTGCCGGCTACTGGGCCGAACGCGCGATGGCGCGCAACTGCCTGGGTATCAGCATGTCGAACAGCGGACGCCGGGTGACACCGACGTTTGGAGCTGAGTCAATTCTGGGCACCAATCCACTCTCCGTCGCCTTGGGCGGTCGACCAAATGAGACCGACTTCGTACTCGACATGGCGACTTCGGCTGTCGCAGTGGGCAAGATCGAGACGGCGCTACGCGAGGGCCGGCCCGTTCCGGACAGCTGGGTCACCCGCCAGACCGGTGAGCCGATGCTCGACGAGCGAGGTGTGTTGTCCTTCGATTCTCCACTGCTTCCGCTCGGCGGGGAAGGGGACGACTCTGGTGGTCACAAGGGATTCGGGCTCAGTCTGATGGTGGAACTCGTGTGTGGCGCCTTGAGTGGGACACCACTCAGCGATCGAATTGCAGGGGCCTCCGGAGAATCTGCCGCGGCGATGAGTCACTTCATGGGAGCGATTCGGCTGGATGGTTTTCGTCCTGTCGAGGACACACACCAGTCGATGGAGGAGACATTCGACATCGTGCGTGGTGCGAAGAAGTCGCAGGGTCACGACCGGATCTTCATTCCCGGAGAACCAGAGGAGATCGCGCAGCGGGAGAATACCGAGTTGGGAATCCCGATCACCAAACCTGTACGTCAGGACCTGGAGAACGTGAGCGAGCAGCTCGGAGTGGCGGTGCCATGGTGAAAGAAGGCATGACGCACTGGAACAGCTTTGGCCTTCGCAACAGCCCGCCGATGTCAGCTCGATCCCGCGTCGATGCGATCCCGGGTCCGCTACAGCCAGTGGTGGAGCGGCGTCGCGAGCTTCATCGGGAGCCCTTCACCGGGATCACGACCGATGGCACCACTCGGGCGGGCCTCTTCACCCTGAGCCCCACCGGCGTCAGTACGGCGCCGATCGCCGAAGCTGCGCTCGGCTTCTTGGATGGACTCAGCATCGAGCAACGAGAACGATGCCAGTTTTCGCTCGACTCGAATCATTGGCGGTCGTGGGTCAACGTACACATGAACTTCTTCCGACATGGAGTGATGCTCGAACAACTGTCGACCGAGGGCCGACAGCGTGGCCTCGATCTTCTTCGAACCACATTGTCAGCTCACGGGTTCTCGCAGGCTCGAGACATCATGCGTCTCAACGAGCTGTTGGCGATCGTCTCGGGCCGACCAGACGAGTACGGCGAATGGCCGTATTTCGTATCGATCTTCGGCAACCCGGGAAGCGAAGAGCCGTGGGGCTGGCAGTTCGATGGCCACCATCTGAACATCAATTGTGTGATCATTGGCGACCAACTCGTGATGACGCCCACGTTCATGGGATCCGAACCGTGTCGCGTGGATGCGGGTCCGTATGCGGGAACCTCCGTCTTCGACAAGGAGGAGGCAAGAGGACTCGATCTGATACGTGCACTCGATGCCAGCCAGACCGCGAAAGCACTTCTTCGACCATCGATTCAGCCCAGCGATCTCCCAGCCGAGCTGCGCGGGCCATTTGACCCGTTGATGCAGGCCAGCGCCTTCATGGACAACGCCGTGATAGAAACCGAGGGTGTCCAAGCGACCGACCTCGACGATGCGCAACGTCGCTTGCTCCGAACCCTCGTCAGCACCTACGTCGGGTGGACTCGCAATGGTCATGCAGACGTGAAGATGGACGAGGTCGATGCTCACCTCGATGAAACCTGGTTCGCCTGGATGGGTTCGACCGGCGACGGCCCCTTCTACTACCGCGTGCAGAGTCCGGTGATTCTCATCGAGTTCGATCACCTGGAGGGGATCGTGTTCGACAATGACATGCGCACCCGTCATCACGTGCATTCGGTGGTTCGTACCCCGAACGGAGGCGACTACGGGATCGATCTTCTGCGACAACACCACGAGCGATACGATCACTCGACGGGGCACCACGTGGCGAACGAACACGCTGATCATGACCACCTCCACCCACATGGATCGGCTGGTCAGAGGTGAACGAACTCGAGTGCTTCACCGAACCGTCCGTAACGTTGGCACCGACCGCGCACGGATCGCTCGACGGTGTTCGAATCGCAGTCAAGGACCTGATCGACATCGCTGGTCACCAGTCTTCTTTCGGACACGCTCGATGGCGCGACACACATGAACCATCCGCGGTTGATGCTCCGATCGTCGCGCAGCTCCGGGCCGCTG
The DNA here is from genome assembly GCA_905479685.1 of uncultured Acidimicrobiales bacterium. Lineage (GTDB taxonomy): Bacteria > Actinomycetota > Acidimicrobiia > Acidimicrobiales > SHLQ01 > SHLQ01. The sequence continues at coordinate 38,445 of CAJQNJ010000006.1, read as the reverse complement.
GAGGCACGGTCGTCGGCACAACGAAGATGGACCAGCTCGCCTACTCGCTGATCGGCAACGTGGGCGAGGGGTCGCCGCCGATCAACTCGTTCGACGAGGATTCGTACTGCGGGGGATCGTCGTCGGGGTCGGCCTCAGCGGTAGCGGGAGATGCTGCGGATCTTGGCGTCGGGACCGACACTGCCGGGTCGATTCGAGTCCCCGCAGCCGCGTGTGGACTGTTCAGCATCCGGCCCACCCACGGCCGGGTGGACACCACTGGTGTGGTCCCGCTTGCACCGTCCTTCGATGTGATCGGGTTCTTCGCTCGTGAACCAGGGCTCCTACAACAGGCCATCGACGTGGTCGCTCCAGCAACCGGTGCAACTGCAGCGGCATCAACGGTCCTGTGCCCGATGGATGTGTGGGCTTCCCAGGACACGAAGAACCGCTCATCCATGCAGGCTGCTGCCGAGCAGATCGGCAGTGCATTCGGTGCTTCTGTCGCCGAGGCGGACATGAGTCGGTTCATGGACGAGTCTTCGGGGGATCTTCTTGCCAGGCTCCAGGGCCGTGAGATATGGGCGGAACACTCCCGATGGGTAACCGACAACATCAGGGCGCTCGCGGACGACGTGCAACAACGTTTGCGGCGATGCGAGACCCTCGCCGACGACCCACTCGAGGAGCAGGGGCGAGATCGTCAGCAGCACATCGACTACAAGAACGAGCTCTTCTCTCTGATACCGGCAGGTGCAATCGCGGTCGTGCCGGTCAGACCTCGAGTCGGACCGCTCCGTGCATGGACTGACGACGAGCTTCTCTCGTTTCGGGTCGACTCGTTTCGGCTCGGTGCGCCGAGCACGCTTGCTGGACTTCCGCAGGTTGTCATTCCCACACAACATGACTCCCAATACGTGCCGCTCGGCCTCATCGGGGCACCTAACTCAGAGGAGATGTTGCTCCGAGCGGCGGCTGCCCTCTCAACGAACAGGAGTGAACCATGACCGCTGTCATCGTGAGCGGGGGAATCATCGTCTCTGGATCGGCGCAGGTACGCGCCGACCTGCGGATTCAAGACGGCCGAGTCGAAGCTGTCGGGCAGGACCTCGGCGCTGCAGACATCACAATCGATGCGACCGATCTGCTGATCATGCCCGGAGGTGTCGACACGCACGTGCACCTCATGGAGCCGGGGGACCTCAGTCGGGAGGACTATCCATCTGGCACCGCCGCGGCGGCGGCGCGGGGCGTGACCACGATCATCGAACACACCCATGGGCACCCGATTCGAGAGGTCGTCGACCTTCACGCGAAGAAGTCGCACCTCGTGGGACGTTCGAATGTCGACTATGCGCTGGCGGCGCACACGTGGCCCGACCGCGTCGATCAGATCGGAGACTTGTGGCGCGCTGGTGTCGCCTTCTTCAAGATCTTCACCTGTTCGACCCATGGCGTGCCCGGACTTGACCCGGCCAATCTGCTGGCGGCGTTGCGCGAGATCTCGGGCGCCGGAGCGGCCACGCTCATCCACTGCGAAGACGAATCGATCACCGCAGTTGCCGAGAAAGCGCTGAAGGAATCGGGACGGACCGACAACGGAATCCTGCTCGAGTGGCGGAATCGCGAGGCCGAGCTGGCCGCAACTGCGGCGGCAGCATCGCTGGTTGCGGTGACGGGAGCTCGGGCAACGATCGCTCATGTGAGCAGCCCCGCCGTGGCAGGCGTCGTCACGGATGCCCAAGCGCGCGGGGCAAACATCGCCGCAGAGGCGTGCCCGCAGTACTTGTTGCTACGCGAGGATGAAGTGCATTCGTGTGGCGCGCTCCGTAAGTTCACGCCGCCAGCCCGTGCTCGTTCAGATGAGGACGAGGAAGCGATGTGGGAACTGGTGCGAAACGGCACCTACTCACATTTCTCCACCGATCATGCGCCGTCGACAATGGAGCAGAAGCTCGATGGAGACATGTGGAGTTCTCCATTCGGGCTTCCAGGCTTGGACACGACATTTCCTGTACTCATCGATGCCGCGCTGAGAGGCAAGATCGACATAACAAATGTTGCACGGCTCTATAGCGAGACCCCAGCGAAGAGATATGGGTTGTTTCCCCGAAAGGGTCATCTTGGTGTCGGCGCTGATGCCGATTTCGTACTCGTCGATCCGGATGGATCGTGGACGATCGACGCGGGTGACCTGCTCTCGAAGGCCGGATGGAGTCCGTACTCTGGCCGAGTCCTCAAGGGCAAAGCGATCGCCACCTACCTGGGCGGGGAAGAGATCGCGAGAGACGGCGTGGCACATCAGCTCCGCAGTGGCTCGTTCGTTGAGGGCCCCGGCGTCGTCGACTAACTCGAGAAGGTTTCGTACATCTTCTGCATTCGTTCGACCGAGGCGGCGATCATCTCTTCGAGCACGCTCTGATCGATGTCAGCCAACTTGTTGATGTACAGGCAGCTCTTGCCAATTCTGTGTTTCCCAAGTCGAGACAGCGGTTCGGCAAGGTCGTCGTATCCAGGCATCAGGTACACGACGAGGTTCGCCTTTCGCGGCGAGAAACCAACGATCAGGAAGTCGCCTTCTCGTCCACTTTCATAGGCGTAGTGGTATCGGCCGAAACCAATGATCCCGGGACCCCACATCTTGGGTGCGTACCCGGTGATGCGTTCCATGCTTTCGAGGAGGACCTCAGCATCGGCCCTGCGAGTGTCGTGTGCGACGTCGGCGACGAAGGCTGCAGGGTCGACATCGGTTGGCTTCGTCTTGTTCTCGGCCATCGTTCACTTTCGCGCCCATCGCCAGCAAGCGCAACGATGCACTGGGGGTTGAACGAGTGCCTACCAGTCGGGGCGCAATGGGATGGCGTTGCGGTCCGCTCCGTGCGGCATCGCAAGCACCTGGTGGATTTCGATCTCGCCGCGTTCGAACGCAACGGCTGACCCAGCCATGTACAAGCGCCACACCATGGCACGGCCGAGCCCGACCTCGGCAACGGCTTCATCCCAGGACGCTTCGAGATTGCTGACCCATGCTCGAAGTGTCCGTGCGTAGTGCAAGCGCAGCGTCTCCATGTGTCGTGCTTCGAATCCACTCTCTTGCATCGCGGTGATCATTGCGCCCAGCTCGTGGAGTTCTCCGTCTGGGAACACATAACGCTGGATGAACCCGCTGGGGCCGGCGGGTTCGATATTCGCCGAACGTCCAATGGCATGGTTGAGGAATCGACCGTTCGGGGCAAGAAGACCCCGCACCTGTGAGAAGTAGGTGCGAAGTTGGTTTGGCCCGCCGACGTGTTCAGCCATCCCGATGGAGCTGATGGCGTCGAAAGGACCGTCGTTGACGTCCCGATAGTCCTGAATGCGAATCTCGATCTGGTCGGCCAATCCGGCGTCGGCTACGCGCTTTCGGGCTCGTTCGGCCTGCGCCCGCGAGATGGTCACCCCTACCGATTGCACGCCGTAGTGCCGCGCGGCGTGTAGGACCATGCTGCCCCATCCACAGCCGATATCGAGGTGCCGCATACCAGGTCGCAGCCCAAGTTTGCGGCTGATCAGGTCATGCTTGTTCTCCTGCGCGGTGAACAATGCGTCATCGGGTCGCTCGAACACGGCGCAGCTGTAGGTCATTGCTCGTCCGAGCACGATTTCGTAGAACGAATTCGACACGTCATAGTGACTCGAGATCGCCTCGGCATCGCGCTCTCGGCTGTGGAGCCTGCCTCGAAGCTTGATCTCCTCTGGCGGGGGTGGAGGTGGCCTGAATCGGAGCAGGTCTCGAAGCCCGGTTATGCCGAGGAGTTCGGCAGTGGGGCGTATCAGTTGATGGCTGATCGTCTGTTGGGCCACCCGATCGTTGATGTCGAACAATCCAAAGACATCACCGTCGATCTCGATCTCGCCCGCCACGATCGCCCGAGCGAAGCCGATCTCCCTCCCGCGGGCAGCGACGACGTGCTGGAGCGCAAGCGGGGACAGGATCCGAATCGTTGTCGAGCTGTTCGTGGGACCCAAGGAACTCGCGTCGTATGCCTCGATTCGTACGGGCGAATCCTCCCCCACGATCTCTATCAACAAATCTGCAACAGTCACAGCACCCACTCTCGGTCCGACAACTCCTCCAAGTACGTTCTCTTGCAGAGCACGCCGCCCTCTAGCATCGCGTGAGAATGCTGAACCAGGAAAATCGACGGAGCGAGAAGGAGTTCTCACACATGGTCTCCGTCGCCAACTGTTTTTCAGAACGTGTGTCGAGTATCGGACCAGTCACCGTGATATCGCGTACGGAGTTGCACACCTTGGGACCGACAACCGTGGCTTCACTGGCGAGGTCGAGCGAAACACAACCCGAGATCGGCAGATCGGATTGCCGTCTCGCGTGGAGCCCCAAACCTCACTACCTTTTTCGATGAACTCGAGGGCAATCGCACGGCCAAGTCTGCGTCCAACGCCAGTGATGAATACCCGGCGTGCAGAGAAGTCTGCTCAACTCGGAGGATGTCGACCGGCTACTTGACCCATCCTGCGTGTCTTACCCACGAGATGCCCAACGACCACCCCGATTCGCCAGCGCGACTGTCGGCAATCAACGATGCCCTGATCGAAGCAAGGCTCATGAACTACCTCGAAGCCTACGAAGCCCCCGAGGTGACTGAGGAGCAGCTGGAGCGAGCGCACTCCCGTGAGTACATTGCCTGGGTCGGTGCACACGTTCCCGATACCGGATATTTCGAGGTCGATGCGGATACCCAGATGAATGCCCATACCTTCGAGGCCGCTCGTCACGCGGCTGGCGCTGTGGTGAGGGCGGTTGACCTGGTGGTCACGGGCGAATTGGCCAACGCGTTCTGCGCCGTCCGACCACCCGGCCACCATGCGACCCGGGACCGCGCCATGGGCTTCTGTTTCTTCAACAACATTGCGATAGGCGCATGCCACGCGCTCGCAGCTCACGGTCTCGAGCGGATCGCAGTCATCGACTTCGACGCCCACCAGGGCAACGGAACCCTCGACATCATCGGCCGCAACCCTCGGGTGCTCTTCTGCTCGTCCTATCAGCACCCGTTCTACCCATTCTCCGAATCGGTCGACGGTGACGATCGCGTACTCGATCTACCACTTCCGGCGGGCTCACGAAGCAGCGACTTCCGCTCTGCTGTCGCAGACAGCTGGCTTCCCCGAATCGACGCGTTCGAGCCCGAGTTGATACTCGTCTCTGCTGGATTCGACGCACATGTCCGAGACCACATGGCCAGCTTCGCCCTTACCGAGGACGATTTCGCATGGCTCACCCAGGAGATCGTCGACCTCGCTCAATCACACGCGGGCGGTCGAGTGGTCTCTGCACTGGAAGGAGGATATGACCTCGCTGCTCTTGGAGCGTCTGTGACCGCACACGTGCGCGTTCTGCTTGGCCTGTGAAAAACCGCTTACAGAGACTTCACGGTCCTGACCATGCCCGGATCTTGTGGATCCGGCGTGACCCGGAATCCGAAGCTTCGCGCAAGGGCCTTCATCCCTTCGTTGTTTGCGAGAACGAATCCCTCCATCGTCTCGAGCCTGCGATATCGCGCGTATTCGATGAGCACCTCCATGAGTTTGTGTGCAACACCTCGACCCTGCCAATCGTCCGCGACCACAACCGCGAACTCGCAGGTCTCGCCATCAGGGTTGATGATGTATCGGCACACGCCGATCTCCAGGTCCACACCGTCCTGGTCGATGACGGCGACGAACGCCATTTCGCGGTCGTAGTCGATCTGAGTGAAACGGGCCAGCATTGTCGCTGAGAGCTGTTTGAAGGTGCTCATGAATCGGAAGTGCTTCGTCTCGGGAGAGAGGTTGTCGACGAATGCTCGCTCCATCTCGGCATCTTCGGGACGAATCGGCCGAATCGTGCACGCCATCCCCCCAGCGAGCAGCGTTGTTGAAACGAGATGGCTTGGATACGGATGGATCGCTGTGTGTGAGTATCGGCGCGAATCGACGAAATATCGATCGACCACCATCCGAGCATCGGCTGCAACGACGCCGTCGGGTCCGGCAATCAGCGGGTTGATGTCGAGTTCCTTGATGGATGGGAGTTCGCACGCCATCTCCGATACCCGCAACAACACGTTTCGCACTGCCTCCAGATCGGCCGCTGGCTTACCCCGATAGCCCGCCAATCGTCTCGCTGCCCGCGTCCGGCCGATCATGTCGTCGATGAGCAGATGATTGAGTGGTGGAAGGCAGACCGCCTTGTCGGACAAGAGCTCGAGTTCGGTACCGCCACTGCCGAAGACGACAACGGGGCCGAAGATCGGGTCGCGGTTGATACCGATCAGGAGCTCGACACCGGACGCAAGGGGCACCATGGGCTGCACCAGAACACCTTCGACATCGGCGTCGGGACGATGCTCGGCTGCTGCTCGGAGAAGTTCGTCGAACGCTCGCTGAACGGCGCCGGCACTGTCGACATCGAGCCGCACTCCGCCGATGTCTGACTTGTGTGTGATGTCGTGCGAATGGATCTTCATCGCCACCGGAAAGCCGAGAGTCTCTGCCGCGACGATCGCCTCGTTGGAGGTGCGTGCGATCGACGAGGGTGTAACCGGTACCCGGAACGCTGCGAGGACGGCCTTCGACTCGACCTCTGTCAGGATCGACCGCCCTTCTGCGAGCACGTTGTCGATGATGAGCTGTGCTCCGGCGATGTCGGGGATCGACTCCGACGACATCGGGCCTGGGGTCTGGACGAGTAGTTCCTGATTCTTGTGAAACTGCGTGAGGTACGAAAACCCCTGAACGGCGGTTTCGGGCAAACGAAAGGTCGGGACCGGCGCCTGAGCGAACAGCTCCCGCGATTCTCTAACCTGCGCGCCACCCATCCAACAGGTGAGAACTGGCTTTGTACTCTTCTGGCCGACCTCGATCACGCGGCGGGCGACGGCGGTCGGATCAGTCATCGCCTGCGGGGTGAGCATCACGAGTACGCCATCTGTGCCCTGGTCATCCAGTGCGCCGCGGATTGCCTCCGCGTAGCGTTCCGCGTCGGCATCTCCCAATACGTCGATGGGGTTGCTATGTGACCACATCGGGGGAAGCACTGCATCGAGCGCCCCGAGCGTCTCTTGCGACAGTTCGGCCAATGCGATGTCGAGGTCGGCGGCCTTGTCGCAAGCCATCACTGCGGGACCGCCTGCATTCGTGACGATCGTCAGCCGATCACCATCGATCCGGGTCCGTCCGACCAGAACCGCGGCGGCGGCAAAGAGGTCGCCCACATGCACGCCACGCACAACACCGGCACGACGCAGTGCGGCGTCGAACACGTCGTCTGAGCCGGACAGCGCTCCCGTGTGTGAAATGGCTGCCTGCTCACCCGCTTGATGCCGACCGGCCTTCACCACGATCACCGGCTTGACTCGCGCTGCTGCCCGGAGAGCACTCATGAATGCGCGGGCATCCTGTATGCCTTCGACGTACATGAGGATGCTGTCGGTCTTGGGATCCGACACGAGGAAGTCGAGGATCTCGCCGAAGTCGATGTTGGCTGAGATGCCCAGAGAGACCACCGCGGAGAACCCGATGTCACGATTCTCCGCCCAGTCGACGATCGCTGTGCAGAGAGCCCCCGATTGTGAAACCAACGCGAGATTCCCGGCATCTGCGGTGCCGTTGGCAAATGTCGCATTCAGCCCAACGCTGGGCCGAATCAATCCAAGGCAGTTCGGTCCGAGGAACCGGATCCCGTAGAGCCGCGCCACTTCGATCGCTTGGCGCTCGAGTCGTCGACCGTCGTCGCCGGCCTCCCGAAAGCCGGCCGATAGGACCACCGCTGCGGTCACCCCCTTCTCTCCACATGACTCGAGGATCGAGGGGACTGTGGCGGCTGGTGTCGCAATGACTACCAATTCGACCTCGCCGTCGACTGACGCAAGGTCGGGGTAACACCGCAAGCCAGAGATCTCGTCGTGTCGGGGATTGATCGGATACACCTCGCCGTCGAATCCGCCAGAGACAATGTTTCGGAGTACGACGCCGCCGACAGCGGTCGCTCGCTCGCTGGCACCGAACACTGCGACGGACCTGGGTTCGAAGAGTGAGGTGAGGTAGTGCCTGGGTTGTTCGAGTATGTGTCTCCTCACAGTCATGTGGGCCAACCTAGACGTTACGAAGAGTCACGCCGTGAGCGGATGGCACGCTCCCCTGCATCGAGCCGCGGAGCTGTGAACAGTGTCATACCTCAAGTAGTTAAATAATGAACTGTGCGCTGTATCATCTAATTCAATACTTAACTACATCTCTCAAGGAGACACCTCGATGACCAGCACGCAAGCAACCATGCCGACGCTCACCAAAGGCGAGTGGGCGATCGAACCCGTACATTCTTCAGTCGGGTTCACCGTTCGCCATCTCGGACTGAGCAAGGTACGCGGCCAGTTCAACGCCTTCACTGGTGCGGTGGAAATCGCCGACGATCTTTTTTCCAGCTCCGTCACCGCCTCGGTCGACCTCTCGTCGATCGACACAAACAACCCGGACCGAGATGGACACCTCAAGAGCACTGACTTCTTCGGCATCGAGAACAACCCCCAGATGACTTTCTCGTCGACCCGGATCACCGAGTCGACGCTTGCAGGAGATCTCACCCTCAACGGCATCACGAAGCCAGTGACGTTCGACCTCGAGTTTCATGGGGTCGCAGTTGATGGCTATGGCACGACTCGCGCGGGCTTCAGCGCAACAGGCAAGATCTTGCGATCTGCCTTCGGCATCGACTTCAACATGCCCGTGGGCCTTGACGGAATGCTGATCGGTGACAAGATCGAGGTGGAACTCGAGATTCAGGCCGTACCCGCTGCGTAGCCGTTGGCAGCGACAAGACAAGACATCCACGCCCAAAGGAGCAAACACATGACGACACATCCCGAGCAGGTCGATCGAACCGAAGAATGGGATCAGATGCGAGCAAAGTATCTCCTGCCAGCCTCAGAGCGCGCCGAGTCCACCGCTCGCGGTGTGCATCATCTGGCCTTGCTGTCTTCCGACGTCGAGAGGACCATCGCGTTCTACCAAGGCATCCTCGGCTTCCCACTCACCGAACTCTTCGAGAACCGCGACTATCCGGGGTCGACACACTTCTTCTTCGATATCGGAAATGGCAACCTGTTGGCCTTCTTTGACTTTCCAGGGTTGGACCTCGGTCCGTATGCCGAGGTGCTTGGGAGTATGCATCACCTTGCGATCTCGGTGTCGCCCGAGAAGCATGAGATGCTTCGCGAACGACTCAATGCACACGAGGTCACCATCGATTTCGACTACAAGACGTCGATCTATTTCAGGGGACCCGATGGAGAACGGCTCGAGCTCCTCGCCGACTCGCTTGGGAGCATGTACGGCGCCGACGTGGGCTGACGCTACAGGTCCCACACTTCGTAGCTCAGCGTGCGATCACCAAATCTGTTGCTGTGGATCCTCACGTTGTTCGTACACGTTCCTGGGATCCACGTGTGGTTCGTTCCGTCATGCTGTGGAAATTGGTTGCGAAGAAACACTCGGTTTCCGTAGATCTTGTGATCTCGGCACACCGGGGTGTAGCGGTAGTGATTGACCGTGAGGCCCGTGGCCGTCCAGAGCCCGACGTCGGCTCCTCCGTAGATCGTGTTGCCGCGGACCACGAAGTGGTGGCCGCCGGCGACGTTGATACCGACGTGGCCCGGATCGACGATCACGTTCTTCACGACGTTGATGTACGCAGTTCCAAACCGTCCTCGGCCATCGCCGAGGATGATCGCGGTGCCAGAAGCGCTCGGTCCACCGTTGCGCATGTAGTTGCCGCGTACGACGATAGGACTCTCCGGGGTGCCGGTGGTCGAGAAGAAGTTGATCATGTCTTCGAAGTCGCTGTTCCAGCGGGCGCGGCCTTCGATGCGGTTTCTCGTGATCCGAATGTTGGTGATCCGGCGCGCCCGACTGATCTGCACTGCATTGCGTCCTGGGCTGAAGAAACTGTTCCGGTCGATCATGACGTTCTTCGATTTGCTCCCGGTGATGAGGATCGCGCGGTTGCCTCTGTCATCTCCTCTGCTATTGCTCGCGACGTTTCGAATTTCGTTGTTGTAGACCTTCACCCCGGTGCTGTTGTGGATATGGATGAGGTCGTGATTCGACGTCGAACGAGATGCGTTATCGGTCAACAGCGATCCCACGATTTTGATGTTGGTCGAGTTGACGATGTCGATGATCTTTTTCTGCGCGATCTCGCCGTTGGGATTGTTCGCACAGTTACGAAGTGTGACATTTCGAATAGTGATGTTCTCCGACTCTCGAAGCGAAAGGCATGGTCCGCTCGGGTTCGTGATGATGACGTTCTCGAGGACCGCGTCCTTCTTCCCGTCGAAGTCCTGAAACCCAACCACTCGACATCGCTGGATACAACCGACCTGTCCATTGTTGCCAGCTTTGGGGAAGTCCCGCTTTGCGCGCCTCGGTGCGGCGGGCTGGGGAAGCTGGGGTCGTCCAGCGGTACCGATGTCGAACTTGGCGTACCCATTACACGTCATGGTTTCTGCCCGATGGATTCCGCGACGCTTACACGAACCATTCACCCACGCACCGAGCATTTCGACCGACGCTGCCTCGGTCTGGAACTGCGTACCATTGACGACGAGGCGATCGATGGTGACGCGGCGATCGGTGCCCGCCGACGGGGCGTCGTTGACGAAGTGCACTGACAATGAACGGCTGTCGATCGTCGATGTGGTGCTGTAGGTGTATTCGCTCAGCCGAGTCGTGACCGAGAAGCTTGCGACAGTCTCGCCATCAACCCGGAGCTCGACTCGCTCCAAGCCAGTTCCGCCTTTGGCAAAAATGGCGACCTCCACGGTTGCCCTCTGTTGCTTGATCTGCCCGGTTGCCGTTGCGGCGGCTGCAGGCGAGGTGGCAAGGAGACTCGCCAGCGTTGCCATGGCCAGAGCCAGCAAGGCGACACAGCGTGGAACTCGTGAAGCTTGGAGAGACAACAATTTCACCTTCATGGCCGCGCTTGACGCACTCTAGTCACGATGGCCGAAGGTGACGCAGCGCGACGTTGGCTCGTGGGTGCTTGGCGACACAAACTCTCATGAAAGGGTGTGTACGGAGTCGTGAGGTGAGAGTCTCTCACCAGCGAGCAAGGCAATGCAGCGAGGAATCACCAGTGAGCGAAGATGCAAGGGCAACGGTTCTCGACGGATCAGTGCTTGACCCGTCAAACCACCAACTCCGAGGCTGAGTAATGTCGTCTCCACCTGCGACACTTCCGGTCGAGAGTCCAACATCGTCGGCGTTGCCTGATCGGGCGCAGGTTGTCGTCGTTGGTGGTGGCATCGTCGGTGCGTCCGTTGCATACCATCTCACGAAGCTCGGCGTCACCGATGTCGCAATCCTTGAACGCCACGAACTCACCAGCGGCACGACGTGGCACGCCGCAGGTCTCGTCGCACAACTTCGTGCGACCGAAAACCTCACCCGACTTGCCCAATACAGTCTCGAGCTCTACAAGAACCTGGAGAACGAAACCGGCCAGGCAACGGGATTTCGGGCACCTGGCGCCATCTCGCTAGCGAGCACGGCGACACGGTGGGAAGAACTCCGTCGCACGGCGGCGATGGCGCGCTACCTCGGGGTGGAGGCCGAGGAGATCGGTCCCAGGGAGATTCAGGACAAGTTCCCGATGTGCGAGGTCAGCGATGTCGCAGGAGGAATCTGGCTGCCTCAGGATGGCGCTGTCGGGCCCTCCGACGTAACCCAAGCGCTTGCGAAGGGTGCTCGAATGGGTGGCGCCAACATGTACGAGGGCACCGGCGTCGACGATCTGATCGTCGAAGACGGTCGAGTGGTTGGAGTGATCACCGACAACGGTGAGCGCATCGAGTGCGACACGGTCGTGTTGGCGTGCGGACTGTGGACCAGGCACCTCGCGGCCAAGCATGGCGTGCAGGTACCACTTCACGCAGCGCATCACTACTACGTGGTCACCGAACCGATCGAGGGGCTCGATGCCGAATGGCCGATCCTTCGGGACCCCGATCACTTTGCGTACCTGAAGCCAGAAGCAGGTGGCTCAATGTTGGTCGGTCTCTTCGAGCCAGTCGCCAGCCCATGGCCAGCGGCAGGTCCGCCGCCCACGGACAAGTCGTTCATCACCCTCGAGCCTGCTTCTGATCACTTGGCCGAGTTCTTGCCCGCTACATTCGATCGCATCCCGATCATCCATGAAACCGGCCTGCGCTTGATCTTCGATGGTCCGGAGAGCTTCACTCCCGACAACAGCTACATCCTTGGCGAAGCTCCCAACCTGCGGGGCATGTTCGTCGCCGCTGGGTTCAACTCCATCGGCATCCAGTCCGCAGGTGGGGCTGGAATGGCTTTGGCTCACTGGATCGTCAACGGCGAGCCGCACATCGACCTGGCCGATGTCGACATCGGCCGGTTCGAGCCGTTTCATGGCACGGAGAAGTTCTTGCGTGATCGGACAGTCGAAGGTCTCGGGCTTCTCTATGCGCCGCACTGGCCGCATCGTCAATACGAGACCGGCCGCGACATCCGGCGATCACCTCTGCACGATCGGCTCGAGGAAAAGGGAGCATGTTTCGGCTCGATGATGGGATGGGAACGACCCAACTTCTTCGCTCGCCCCGAGCTCGGCATCGAGGCTCGTTACGAATACTCCTGGGGTCGGCAGAACTGGCACGAGGCGAACGAGCTCGAACACAACGCGGTGCGAGAAACGGCAGGACTATTCGACCTCAGCTCGTTCGCCAAATTCCTGGTCCAGGGGCGTGACGCTGCCGCGGTGCTGAGTCGCATGTCATCTGGTCCTGTTGCTGGCGAGGTGGGAGGTTCGGTGTACACCCAATGGCTGAACCGCCATGGCGGTATCGAGGCCGACCTGACGATCAGTCGAATTTCCGAGCGGGAATTCTGGGTCATTGGTGGCGCTGGTACCCGATCGCGAGACCTTCTCGCGATCGAACGTGCCCTTGCTTCACATGCAGATGGAGAAGGAGGAGAGCGCGCGGCGAACGCCACCGTTACTGACATCACGTCGGCGTTTGCCGTTCTGGCCGTCATGGGCCCTGGGTCTCGTGAGATCGTCCAGGGCGTCACACAGGCGGACATGTCAGACAAGGCGTTCCCGTTCGCGACGAATCAACTGATCGACGCTGGCGGGTGTCACGTGCGCGCAAATCGGATGAGCTACGTGGGCGAGCTTGGTTGGGAGCTCTTTGTTCCGACTGAATTCGCCGTGCACGTGTTCGACCAGCTCATGGACGCGGGCACTCCGCTCGGAATGGAACTGGCCGGCTATCACACGCTCAACTCGCTGCGGTTCGAGAAGGGGTATCGACACTGGGGGCATGAACTCACTCCGGACGACACACCCCTGCAGGCTGGGCTCTCCTTTGCCGTGGATTGGGAGAAGGACTTTGTCGGTAAGGAGGCGCTGGTCGCGCAGAAGACGAAGGGCAACACCCGACGCCTCGTGCAGGTAGCCGTCCATGATGAATCCGTTCTTCTCCACCACAATGAACCGCTGTACAGAGACGGTCTGCGCGTGGGCTACGTGACCGGTGGCATGTGGGGTCACACCGTCGATGCGGCTGTTGGCATGGCGTGGGCGTACCGACCCGCTGATGAGGTCGAAGCTGGGGAGTTGGCTACGGCTGCCTGGATCAACGAGGGCACCTGGCAGATCGAGATTCCCGGTCGTATGGTCGACGCTCTCGTGCAGCTTCGCCCCTGGCTCTGATCTCGCGACTTCGGTCGAGACTGTCTCGCGTTGCCAGACAACCTGGCTGCCCAACGTTCCCCAGCGGACAGATCGGGTCTAGAACGGTACGGATGGGTCCTGCACTACATGCTGATATCGCACATCTGAGCTGGCTGGTCGGTACCTGGGCGGGGTCAGGGGCAGGTCGATACCCGACCATCGATTCCTTCGAGTACACCGAGCAGGTCGAGATCGGTCATGTCGGCAAGCCGTTCTTGTCGTATGTGCAACGGACGAAAGATGCCCAGACAGGACTTCCCCTTCACTCAGAGTCGGGTTATCTACGGCCCGTCGGCACGAACAGAATCGAGCTGGTGATCGCTCAACCAAGTGGAATTCTCGAACTACACGGCGGCACAGTCGAGGGTAGGTCGATCCATGCACGATCCGAATCGGTGATCGTCACTCCGACAGCGAAACAAGTGGCTGAGGTGCATCGTTTCGTCACCGTCGATGGTGATCGGTTGTCCTACCGAGTCGAAATGGCTGCAGTGGGTCTGCCATTGCAGCACCATCTCGAGGCAATGCTGCATCGTGCGTGAGCCGGACTCGCCGAGTCGCTGACGACTGTCGCTATTCCTCTTCGTTGGAGGACGGTTCGTCGGCAGAGTTCTCGATGAGTTCGGCTTCGTTGCCCGGCTCGGCCTCGGGGAGATCTTCGGGAGCGAGGTCTTCGATGCCGCCAGCCATAGCCAATGCCGCAGCGAGTTGGGTCGACCGGTCATAGACCAGCTTGAAGTAGTGCGGTGATGCGGCGCCATGGCCTGGGAGTGGCGGCTGACCGAGAGAGTTGACGACTGCGACCGAGTCAGGAGTCGATGTCTCGAATCCCTCGGGGGTCGGGATCGAGTCCGGTGTGCCCCAGAACGCCACTGGGTCAAACTTCTTCTTTCCTCCCGAACCGGACTTCTTGCGTTTCTTGCGGCTTCGATTGTTGCTGGCCGGTGGAGTACTCATGAGCTCACCCCGACGGGTTCAGCGTCCAACTGGGTTGTCAGGTCAGCGACTGCATCGTCGGTGCTGATCTCTGCGCTCATCAGCAGGTCAGCATCGATTCCGAGCGCGACCTGCAACTGTTCGGCATCGAGATCGCCGACCGAACTCGATTTCGGCAACACGAGATTGGCGATCTGGCGTTTTCCGGCAACCACTTCTTCGACGCGTTCGTCGACGGTACCGGGGCACACCAGGCGGTGTGCGATCACTGTCTTGGTCTGGCCAATTCGCCAAGCGCGGTCGCGAGCCTGATCCTCCACTGCTGGGTTCCACCAACGGTCATAGAGAACCACGTGGTTGGCAGCGGTCAGATTGAGACCCGTACCGCCTGCCTTGAGTGAGAGCACGAGCGCACCAGCACCTTCACCAGCTTGAAACTCGTCGATCATTCGATCGCGTGCCCCTCGGGCCAGACCGCCGTGATAACAATCAATCTTCTTTCCGGTGCGTTCGGTCAGGTAGTCGGCCAAGCGTTCACCCCACGTTGCGAAGTGCGTGAAGATCAGCATCTTCTCATCCGACGCGAACACCGAGTCCATGATCTCGTTGAGACGGGAAAGTTTGCCAGATCGTCCTTCGAGTGGTTTGTCGTCGGTCTGGTAGTTCACCGGATGGTTGCAGATCTGCTTCAAGGCGGTGATCGCAGACAGCACAGCACCCTTACGCTCGGGAGTGCCAGCCTCTCGGCCTGAGGTCTCCAGCACGAGGTTGTCGATCACGGCTTGGTACAGACCGATCTGCTCGGGCGTCATTGCGCAGTGATCGAGCTCGTCGATCCGGTCCGGCAACTCGGCGGCAATTTCGGGTTCGGTCTTGGTTCGGCGGTACACCAAGATGCCATTGAGTGCCTTCAAGGCTTCCTCGCCGCCCTTGGTTCCCGACGACTTACGTGCCGGAGTCAGCTGAGCGATGAATTGCGCTCGAGGCCCGACCAGACCGGCGTTCGCCCAGTCCATGATCGCCCACAGGTCGCCGAGACCGTTCTCGATCGGCGTTCCCGTGAGGGCGACCCGGGTGCGAGCGTCGAGTCGGCGGAGCTGCTGTGATGTTTCTGCGGCAGGGTTCTTGATCGCTTGCGCCTCGTCGATGACGACCTTTCCCCACGAGATCTTGGACAGCTTGTCCATGTCGCGGACGGCCGTTCCGTAGGTGGTGATCACGACGTCGACATCGTCAAAAGAGTCATCGAGGTCGCCCTTGGCTCTGGTTGCCCCGTGGTGAACGTACACGGAAAGGTCCGGCATGAACTTTTGAGCTTCCGCCGCCCAGTTTCCGACGACTGCGGGCGGCGCAATCACGAGTCCTGGACCGTGTTGTCGATTTGCGTACAACGCGGCGAGCGTCGTTGGGGTCTTGCCGAGGCCCATGTCGAGGGCCAGGCAACCACCGAGGCCTGCGTCGTCGAGAAAGTTGAGCCACGACAGCGCATCGGCCTGATAACTCCGCAGCTCACCCACGAAGCCGTCCGGCTTCGTGTCGGGATCATCGGGGAGGTTGTGCATGCTTCGGAGCAGTTCCGCAGCCCACCCGTCGCCAGCGATGTTGATGCCGCCCGCCAATGGACTTCCCTCGAGACCCATGGCATGTCGCAACATGTCGGCGCCCGAGAGCTTTGTCTGATCGGCCCGATCCGCCAATGCGGCAGCCGCCTCGGCCAAGTCGACTTGATCGAGCTCGATCCATTGACCTCTCGACTTCACGAGGGGCCGAGCTTGCGCCGCAAGACGAGCGATGTCTGCGGCCGTCAGCTCGACGTCATCGAAGACCGCCGACCAGCGCACATTCGCGAGCTGCTGTGCGCCCACAACGCTCTCTTCAGCTTCTTCAGCGGTGAGGCGAAGCGAGGGCGGTGTTCGCTTCCTCGACAATGGTGGAACACGCACGTCGAATCCGGCTGCGGTCAAGACCGGGCCGACTTCGGTCATGAGCTGCCACGCTTCTTCCTGACTCAACATGACCTCGCCGCGGCGGCGACCTCCAGGCCGGAGAAGCGCGGGGAAGAGTCGCTCGAGGCGCGATGCTTGGTGCTCGAACAGACGCGACCGCTCTTTCGAGGCCTCGGCGAGAACAACTTCGAACGGTTCGAGGACACCTGCCGAAGACGTGCCGAGGACGGCGGCGAACCAGGCGTTCGATTCGTCCGGTGGGCTGAGCTGCACGGTGAGGCGAGGGTTCTTCGTCCCAACGACCGGGGCGGCCCAGCGGTCGATGCGGCGAGAGATCTCGGCGCCCGCCGCATCGGGAGCGGTGAAGCTGGACCCGTCGAGCCGTCCGAGGAATGCCTCGGCGATGTCGTTTCGGTCCCTGACCTCAGGTGGCGGCGCCGGAACGTCGACCTGGGCGGCAGCGGTGTGCACGATCGTGTTGGTGATGTCGCCCATGACCGCAGTCGTGAACGACAATGGTTCTTGTCGTTGTTGTCCGACCATCGCGGCTCCTGGAACGGAACTGACGAGACTCGCCAGATTGTCCGAGTCGATCAACCCTGGCAACCATCGCACGGAGAACGTCGCCAGCTCGCCCTTCTTCCCAGCCCGCCGGGATTGGCGGAGTTGGGGAGCCATGCGGCCTTGAGCCACCGCTGAGATCGCCGTAGCGGCGGCGAGACCCATCCAGCGGACACTCGGACCGATTCGTTTGTCGTGGGTTGGTCGTGCCTGTGCGACGAGCCATCCGAGCGCTGCATTGACTGGGGCGGTGAGGCACGGCACCCGCTGGCCAGTTGGGATACGTAGCGGACTTCGGCTCTCCCACGCGATTGCCCCTCCGCCAGTGGATTCGAGGAGTTCACGGATCACGTCTTCTTGTTCGTAGCGTGCCTCGTGGCCGGCCATCCAGGCAACCAGCTGACCGTCGTTCCATGACAGTTGGAGAAGAGCGACTCCGTTCTTCTCGCGAGGTGCTGGCGGTTCGGGTGGGGCAGGCGTCAGCTCATCGTCAGATGGTGGTCCGAGGAGGGCAGTCAGCGCTTCATCAATGCGGTAGCACTCATCGTCCAGGTCGTTCAGAACGTTCGCTCGTTCTGGCCCGCGAACGGTTCGTCGCGCCCGCTCGAGAGCGGCGTCGGCGTCGTCGAGAAGGCGCCAGAGGCTCGTTGCCCACCCCTTGGGGTCGGATTCGAGCATCTTGCGCTGAGCGGGAGTTGCGAGGCCGTCGAGGTTGGCCTGCGCAATCTCGTCGAGATCTGCTTGTTGCCCGATGGTAGCGATGAGGATTCTCCTGTGGTGTTGTGTGGAGCTGTCATGGATCGGCCACGGGAAGCTGCACACGTCAGGACAACGATCGTGCTGTCCTTGTCTTCGATTCCACGGCCGCACTCGAACCGGGGTCAGAGTGACGAACTGTGGTGTTCGGCTGGGATTCGACATCGGTCGAACATCGCCTGCAGCTACCGACGAGTGGCGTACACGTCTCGCTGTACTTCCACGATAGCGCGGCTGTCATGAATCGAGGCAGTCACACACCGAGGTGTGTCTATCGGCGGGTGATGTGGAAGCGTTGAGCCGAGGAGGTCATCAATGACGATTGGACGAGTTCGAACGGCTGTGTTGTCACTCGCGAGCTACCGACCGGGAAAGGCGGCGAGTCAGGTTGAGGACGAGCACGACATCGTTGGGGCGATCAAGCTCGCATCGAACGAGAATCCGTGGTCGCCGGTCCCCGAAGTTGTGGCAGCGATCAGCGACGCGGTGTCTGGTGTGAATCGTTATGCCGACAACAATGCGTCGGACGTTCGATCTGCGATCAGCGAGTGGATCGGCGTCGACGTTGCCCGCGTCACCGTGGGGTGCGGGTCGAGTGGACTGCTCCAGCAATTGTTCATGACGTATGTCGACCCGGGCGACGAAGTCATCTTTCCGTGGCCATCGTTCGAGATCTATCCCGTGTTCTCGACCCTGTTCGCTGCCCACCAGATTCGGGTCCCGTTGGTCGACTACGCCTTTGACCTCGACGCCGTGGCAGCAGCAGTTTCGGAGAAGACGAAGCTGATCGTTCTGGCGACGCCCAACAACCCGACCGGCACGCCGGTCTCGATGAGGGCAGTCGAGGGGTTGCTCGACTCGATCCCCGACGATGTGATCGTTGTCATCGACGAGGCGTACCGCGAATTCAGCGACCCAACGTTCGGTGACCCCGTTGTTGATCTGCAACCTCGTTACGATAATGTGGTCGTGACGCGGACGTTCTCGAAAGCATTTGGACTTGCGGGCCTGCGATCCGGGTATGGAATCGCACACCCCGAGATCGTCGAGCAGCTCGACAAGGTTCGGTTGGCGTTCTCGGTCAACAACCTTGCTCAGGTGGGGATGCTCGCGGCGATCGAGCACGAAGCGGCTGCCATGGCGAATGTGGCAACGCTTCTGAATGAGCGGACGCGTATGGTCGAAGCGCTCGACGCTTCTGGGACCGTCTCGGTCCCGTCGCAGGCGAACTTCATCTTCATTCCGACCGGCGACCGAACCGAGCCGATTGCGATAGCGATGGAGAAGCTCGGCGTGGTTACGCGACCCTTTCCCGGTTTCGGTCTTCGCATCACGATCGGTTCACCAGAAGAGAACGACCGCTGGCTCGCTGCGTTCTTGTCCTCGCAGACGTGAGTACAGGAACGCCATCAGGCGTCGGACGGCGAACGCCCGGGAATCAGCGCGCGATGTCGGTGAGGACGAAGCCCATCGCTTCTGCGATCGGGGCGAAGTGGGGGCGGTTGTTCACGGGCGCGCCCACGCCATCGAGCAGGCGATTCATCATCTGAAACGTTGCCGCCACGCCCGCTGCCCGCTCGGCAGCGATCGGCCCCACACGGTCGACCAATCGTGCTCGTTCCGGGCCCGGATCGACGGTCGGATCGATGCCCAACGCATCGGTGAACGCGAGCAGTTCAGCTCCTGCTTCGATGTTGGGCGGCGTACCTTCGGAGATGGCTCGAAGATCGATGTGTATCGATGTTGCTTCTCCACTCGCACGGAGGAAGTCGGCGTGTGAAAGCAGTCAATAGAAACACTCGTTGAGATACGAGGTCCGCGCCGCGACGAATTCGATCTGGCTCCGCGACAAGTCGCCGTCGAGCGTCCAGTCATCGATCGAGTCCATGTCGATGTACATCGCTTCATGCAGGTCTCGCAGTGCCTCACCTTCGTCGGGTAGCGCGTCGAGGGTTCGGGGCGCAGCAGCGTTGCCCAGCATCGGAACCCAGCTGTCCGTGATTCGGGCGTGCGGAGAGATGTTGCCTGTTGGTCCCGAGGGGTCCGAGTCAGGCAGCCGAGTGATGCCGCTCCCGATACCGCGCATGTACCAGTCGATGTTCGACAGGCGGGCGACGACCCCGACGATCTCGAGGTACGACTCGAGTGGAAGGCCGCGACGAGCGAAGTCGGAGACGAGATCGTGCGTGATGCCCTCTGCGTCGACGGCAAGCCAGAAAATCGCTTCTCCCGAGACCCCAGTCCCGGGTTCTGGCGCCTCGGCGCCGGCCCAGGCGCGACGAGCTCCAGCGATGACATCGATACGTTCTCGAGAGGTCAGGGTCGGTCCGGCAGACACCAATTGCACCCATGCCCGTTCGACTGCGCCCCGGCGCGCCCGGGATGGCTGCAACTCCGCTCCGATGAACACAGCGCAACCGTAGTCAGATGTGTACTTCCTGTGCTCGAAAAGTGTTGCGCACCCCGAAAACGAAATGAAGCCGACCGAGTTGCCTCGGCCGGCTCACATTCGTGATTTGCCCTCGATCAGGTTGCTGATGCGTCCCGGATGCTCTGCACGGTGGCGTCGAGCATGGCGTTGAACTCATCGTTGGATTGTTGTGCGGAGAGGCCTTCGCTCAGTGCACGGGAGAAGCTTGCGATCATGTTGTGGTTGCGACTCAGCCGAGCGTTTGCCTCGTCTCGGCTGTAGCCGCCCGAAAGTGCCACAACGCGAACGATCTGCGGGTGGGCCACCAACTCTGCATAGAAGTTGTCCTCCTCGGGAAGGGTCAGCTTCAACATGATGTGTTGGTCAGCGCTCAAGTTGTTCGCATGCGCAAGGAGCGCATCGCGCAACATCGCTTCGGCCCCTGACTTCTGCGAAGAATGGATGTCGATCTCAGGCTCGATGATCGGGATCAGACCGTGTCCGATGATCTGATGGCCCACCTCGAATTGCTGGGCGACAACGGCGTCGACGCCAGCTTGGTTTGCCATCTTGATCACCGAACGCATCTTTGTGCCGAACATGTTCTTTTCGACAGAGCGCTCGAGCAATGCGTCGAGGTCAGGCATGGGCTTCATGACCTGGGCGTCGTTTTCCTCATCTGCGAGGCCCTTGTCGATCTTGATGAAGGGAATGATGCCCTTGACGTTCCAGAGGTAGTCACCGGTGTCATGTCCTTCGACCTGACGATCCATGGTGTTCTCGAACAGAATTGCGCCGAGCACACGGTCGCCGGTGAATGCCGGGCTCGTCATGATGCGGGTGCGCATCTCGTGGACCTTCGTGTACATCGCCTCGTCGCCGGAGTACTCGTCCTCTCCGACGCCGTATGCAAGGAGGGCCTTTGGAGTCGAGCCACCGCTCTGGTCGAGGGCGGCGATGAATCCGGCCTCATTCTTCATCTTCTGGAATTGCTGTTCGTTCATGAAGCTCTCTGATCGTATCGTGGGTGACCGATGTACTTCGCCAAGCGTAGAACGCTCGTGCGTCGCACGTCGTGAGACCAACAGACTAGATCTGTCGTGTCTGCGTGGGTTGGGTTGTGACACATAGACGCGTTATCGCTGGTCGGAATCTGTTGGCGATGGCCCATCGCTCGAGTCGATTGACGAACATCGCAGAGATTTGCGCAGCGCATCCAAGCGGTTACATTCTGCAGCGGACCGCGGACGACTGGGTGGTGGACCGAACTGATGCAACGCAACCGTGGGCGGTCGATCGAAGGTGTGGCCCTCGAATCGGGCGTGTCGGTGGCCAAAGCGTGTGTGGAACGTCGGCAGCAGATCGGTGGAAGAGATGGCTGACCTGAGGCCCATCCCAGAACGACAGATCCCCTCGAGGGTTCAAGTTGGCGAGGCGCAACGACGCCTTGCCAATCTCGTGCGCCGAACGCCGATACTCGAGGTCGACGACAACGCGATCGTTCGCGGAAGGCACGGCGCAGGATCGTCGCGGTTTGTGCTGAAACTCGAACAGCTCCAGCACAGCGGAACATTCAAGGCCCGCGGCGCGAGCAACTTCATTGCCTCGATGCCAATCAGCGAGGCTGGGGTCGTAGCGGCCTCGGGCGGCAACCATGGTGTTGCGGTGGCTTGGGCCGCTCGCAGAGCCGGTCATTCGGCCACGGTGTTCGTGCCCACGATCTCTTCACCGACGAAGGTCGCATTGCTTCGATCGTACGGAGCAGACGTCCATCAGGTCGGTGATGTCTACGCCGAATCGCTGGCCGCTTCGGAGGAGTTCGTTGCCGAGTCAGGTGCCACCCCGATTCATGCCTATGACCATTCGGCGGTACTTGCCGGCGCTGGGACCACCGGCCTCGAGTTCGTCGATCAGGTTCGGGGTCTCGACACGATCCTCGTCGCCTGTGGAGGTGGGGGACTTGCTGGGGGAATTGCCTGTGCCCTTGGAGATGACGTCGACGTGATCGTCTGCGAAACCGAGACGACCAATGCGTACGAAGCAGCAGTCGCTGCTGGTCGACCTGTTGATGTCGAGGTGAGTGGCATTGCCGCTGACGCACTCGGAGCAACGAAGATCGGTGAGCTGGCATGGCAGTCGTTGTCGTCGGTATCGGCTCGGAACGTCGTCGTCTCCGATGACCATGTGACCGAGGCCCAGGACCACCTCTGGAGTGAGTTTCGGATCGTCGTCGAACCCTCCGCTGCGACCACCGTCGCGGCGCTGCGCTCCGGTCGTTATGTCCCAGCCTCGGGTGAACGAGTCGGCATACTGCTGTGCGGGGCCAATACCTCACGCTGAAGCGTCTCAGGCGTTGCCCGGTCGACAGGTGCACCGATACGGTGACCCGATGGCAAAGGGCGGTCTGATAGTTGTCGACGAAATCGAGTACTACCGCATCGACGGTGTCGAGGAGATGGCGCCGTTCCTGATGTCGGTGGTGTCCGAAACCGACCTGTGGATGTTCGTCTCGAGCACCGGCGCTCTGACCGCCGGGCGCGTTGACCCCGACCACGCGTTGTTTCCGTACGAGACGGACGATCGTCTCCATCGTGCGGCAGCGATCACTGGTCCGGTCACCGTCATTGCCCGGTCGGTCGCCGGGGTTCGACAGGTGTGGCAGCCGTTCGGGCGCCAGCTCGCCGACGGCAGCAGCCGCTCGTTGGCCAAGAGCGCGCTCGGCAACCGGCTCCTGTTCGAATCGCACAATCCCGACTGGTCGCTGACATATCGTGCAACGTGGGCGCCGTCCGACGAGCATGGCTGGGTGCGAACCGTCGAACTGATCGACGGTCGCGCAGACGCCGGCGGTCAGGCGATCGACTACGACGTGCTCGACGGACTGCTCGACGTGATGCCGGCGGGGGTCGATGCCCATACTGAGCAGATTCGGTCCAATCTCGTCGACGCGTACAAGCGCTCGGAGCTCGGACCGTGGGGAAGGCTCGCGGTCTACTCGTTGGAGGCATTGATCTCCGACCGCCCCGAGCCAGCGGAGGCGTTGACGGCGAACGTCGTGTGGTCATACGGCTTCGACGACGCTCACGTCGACCTCGACGACCGCGCAGTGAACGACATGCTCGCTGATCGTGCGCGGCCGTCGTCCTCACTGGTTACCGGGCGACCCGGTGCCTACCTCCTGCGCGGCCCCGTCTCGCTCTCCGCCAGCGGATCGGTCACGTGGTCGATCGTCGCAGAGGCCGGTCTCGATCACCCCGCTGTACTGCGCACGACGCGTGTTGCGTCGACGCCGCAGATTTCCGAGCGCGTCGCGGATGACATCGATGCCGGCTCGGATCGGCTACGTGCGCTTCTCGCTCTCGCGGACGGATTCCAGACGACGGCGGACGCGGTCGCCGATGCGCATCATCTCTCCAACGTCCTGTACAACTCGATGCGCGGCGGTGTGTTTCCGTACGGGCACAAGGTGCCGGCGGACGACTTCGGCGACTTCGTCAAGAGCCGCAACCGCGACGTCTGGAACCGCAGACAGGCATGGATCGAACAGCTCGGAGAGTGGGTCGATGTCGCTGAGCTGCGTGCGGCGGCGGTCGCCACCGGCGACGCCGATCTCCTCCGGCTGGTTCTCGAATATCTTCCGTTGACCTTTTCCCGACGCCATGGTGACCCGAGCCGCCCGTGGAACCGCTTTTCGATCAACGTCCATGCCGAAGACGGCGGCGAGCTGCTGGCGTACGAGGGAAACTGGCGCGACATCTTCCAGAACTGGGAGGCGCTGCTGCAGTCCTACCCTTCGTACTTCCCACACGTCGTCGGCAAGTTCGTCAACGCGTCGACCATGGACGGCCACAACCCATACCGCATATCGCGCGACGGCATCGATTGGGAGGTCCCCGAGCCCAACGACCCCTGGAGCCACATCGGATATTGGGGCGACCATCAGTTGGTCTACCTGCTGCGGCTCCTGGAGTCATGGAAGCAACATCGCCCCGGCGAACTCCTGCAATGGCTCGACCAGCAGGTCTTCGTATTCGCCGACGTGCCGTACGCGATCGCCGACCATGCCGACATTGTCGACGACCCCAAGAACACGATCACCTACGACGAGCGACAGGCTGCCGAGATCGCCGACCGCGAGGCGAACATCGGTGCTGACGGCAGGCTCGTCGTCGACAGCGCAGGATCGCTCGTGCACGTTGGGCTCTTGGAGAAACTGCTTGTGCCCGCGCTCGCCAGCCTTTCCAACATGGTCCCCGATGGCGGCATCTGGCTGAACACACAACGGCCGGAGTGGAACGACGCGAACAACGCGTTGGCCGGGCCCGGTCTGTCGATGGTCACGTTGTGCTACCTGCGCCGATATCTCGACTTCGTCCATTCGCTGGTCGACGGCTCTGGGGTCGACGCGGTGCCGATGTCGGCGACGTCGGTCCAT
Source organism: uncultured Acidimicrobiales bacterium (assembly GCA_905479685.1). GTDB lineage: Bacteria > Actinomycetota > Acidimicrobiia > Acidimicrobiales > SHLQ01 > SHLQ01. Next base: position 13,630 of record CAJQNJ010000006.1, on the reverse strand, counting down.
TGGCTCGCCGACGTCGTCGCGGTCTTGGAACGCCTTCCCTTGACACCGGAACCACTCGACGACCAGCAACGCCGAGCCCTCATTGACGAACTCGGCGCGTGCCGCGATGCGCATCGCGACCGGGTCAATACCGGCGTCGAGTTCGACACTGTCGACGGCTCGGTCGCTGATGTCGTGCGGCTGTGTGTGGTGGCCGGCGCGTACCTCGACCGTTCGATCCGTGCTGCGCAGCGCTTGGACGGGCTCTATCACTCGTACAACCGTCTGTCGTTTCCGACCGACGACGCTGCTCATGTCGACCATCTCGGGCTCATGCTCGAAGGCCAAGTTGCTGTGCTCTCATCGGGCGCGCTCGATGCAGAGGGTGCGCTCGCCGTCATCGATGCACTGTTTGCGTCCGCCATGTACCGCGCCGATCAGGACTCGTTCCTGCTCTACCCAGTCGTCGAGCTGCAGTCGTTCGTCGAGCGCAACGTCGTGCCGCCTGAGGTGGCCGCCCAACTCCTCTTGATGGGAGGACTCGACGGACCGTTGGGTCGCGTGGTCTCGGGTGACGAGGCGGGCGGGTTACATTTCAATCCTGAGATCGTGAACGCCAACGTGCTCGGCGACATGCTCGAGCCGACGAGCTTGACCCCGTCGGATCGTGCCCTGATCACCGAGGTCTATGAGGTCGTGTTCGCACATGATTCGTTCACCGGCCGCTCCGGGAGCATGTACGGCTACGAGGGCATCGGCTCGATCTACTGGCACATGGTCGCGAAACTCCTCCTCGCTGTCCAAGAGACGTATTGGGCTGCGATCGACGTTGGCGAGCCCCCCGAGGTCGTCGCCCGGCTTGCTGTGGCGTACCGACACATCCGGTCCGGCCTCGGCTTCCAAAAGGACCCGGACGTGTTCGGGGCCATCCCGACCGACTGCTACTCCCACACGCCCGGCCACGCAGGAGCACAGCAGCCCGGGATGACTGGACAGGTGAAGGAAGAGGTGCTGACCCGGTTTGGTGAGTTGGGTTTCAGAGTGATCGACGGTTGCGTCACAGTGGCGCCAGGTCTGCTCCCGCCTGCAGAGATGTTCCCGCTCGGCGCTGACGGTCGGATCGAGCCGGCGCGCCTCAGCCTGTGCGCGACTCCGATGACGATCGCCGAGGGCCCGACCGACTCGGTCTGCGTTGTCCGCCATGACGGATCTCGTGAGTTGGCTCCCGGACGCGTGCTCTCGACCGTGCATTCAGCCGAACTCTTCGGTCGTTTCGGAACGATTGCGCAGATCGACTGGACTGTCACACCTGCTGCCTAGGTTCGGCTCACGCACTTCCCCTGCGAGATGTATCAGAACATGGAGAAGACGATGAACGTCGTCGTACTGCGGGGAACCCTGTCGAGTGAGCCGATGGAGGTGACCCTTCCTTCAGGCACCAACATCATGAATTGGAATGTCACCACCGAGACTTCGGACGGGAAGCGATCGGTGCCAGTGCAGTGGGTCGGTCCCACAAAGCGAGTTCGGGACTTCGCGAAAGGGGACGACGTCGTGGTGCTCGGAGCGATTCGTCGTCGGTTCTTCCGCTCCGGAGGTTCAACGGCCGCCCGCACGGAAGTGCTTGCGTCGTCGGTGGCGAAGCCGACTCAAGCGGTTGCTGTTTCTCGACTTCTCGCGCGAGCACGCAATGACATCGAGTGCTGACGTCGTCTCACTCGTGCCTCGGCATGTACGTTTCGTCTATGGCAAGCATGCTCGATGAGCTACACGAAATTGTTGGTGATGTCGGTCTCCTGGTCGGCGATGACGTAGCGCCCTTCGTCGTCGATTGGGCGGGTAAGTTCACCACGCGGACAGCGTTGGCGGTTGTGCGCCCGGCGTCGACCAGCGAGGTCGCAGAAGTGATCACGTTGTGTCAGCGGTTGGGGATCGCCGTGGTTCCCCAAGGTGGGAACACTGGCCTTTGTGGTGGTTCGATTCCATTGGACGACAGCAACCCAGAGGCGCGCCCGTCCATCGTTCTGTCCCTGACGCGCATGAACACGATCTTGTCGGTTGATGTCGGGCGTGCCACGGTGACGACCGAGGCCGGTGTGACGATTCAAGCGTTGCAGGAAGCCTGTGCCGCAGAAGGTTTGTTGTTCGCCCCGGACTGGGGGGCTCGTGGCACAGCGCAGGTCGGGGGCGGCATCTCGACGAACGCTGGCGGTCTCAACGTGCTGCGCTGGGGGTCTCTGCGGAGCCAGGTGCTCGGCCTGGAAGTGGTGCTGCCGGACGGACAGGTGTGGAATGGGCTTCGCTCGCTTCGTAAGGATGCGACGGGCCTCGACCTCAAGCAGCTCTTCATCGGCACCGAAGGCACCCTTGGCATCGTGACGGCAGCGGTCTTTGCCCTGCATCCGCTCCCGAGTCGCCATCGAACGGCGTTCGTTGCGCTGCCGGCGCTCGATGTCCTCATGCCGTTCTTTGCGCATGCTCGCGACCATTCGGACGGACTTCTCAGCGCATTCGAGCTGCTGCCCGAAGAAGGAGTCGTTCGAGTGCAGGCGAACGCACCCCAAGTGGTCCATCCATTTCCTGAGCCGAGCGAGTGGTACGTCTTGATGCGGTTCTCTGGTGGCGACGAGATCGACGACGCGCTGACATCGCTCCTCGAGTCAGCGGCAGAGAAGGGCCTGATCGACGATGCGGTGATTGCATCGACCGCCGAGCAGGAATCAAATCTGTGGTTCATCCGTGATGAAGTCCCACCAACGTTCACCTTCGACGAACGCGGGAAGCGTCACAAGTTCGACATCGCGATCCCCGTCGATCGGGTGGTCGAGTTCTTCGAACGATCAGCCCCGGTGGTCGACGCGGTGGTTCCGGGAACGCGTACGTTCGGATTTGGCCACATCGGAGACGGAAATCTGCATTTCAGCGTGTACCCGGGCCCTGATGCGACCCTCGAGGACTACGACGAGCGGGGGGCAGAGCTCGAGCGAGCCATCGATGAGCTCACCTGGGAGTTCGAGGGGACCATCTCGGCTGAGCACGGGGTTGGCCAGATCATGCGAGATCGCCTGGCGGGCCAGAAGTCAAGTGTCGAATTGGAACTCGCGCGGGTGGTGAAAGCCGCACTGGATCCAGCTGGAATCATGAATCCGGGCAAAGTGATTCCTGCGAGCAAGCGAGACGATGAGGTGGGCGTCGGTTCATGAGGCTGACGTCACGCACCCTGTCGCAGCCCACCTCGCCGATCGGGGCTCTCGCCCATCTTGTTGACCGTGTTCCCTCGCACCGCCAGTTGCTCGACCTTTCACAAGGTGCTCCTGGATTCGGCCCCGCGCCCGAAGTGGCGTCACGTATGAGTGACATCGCTCTGCATCCCGACGGAAGTCGCTACGCACCACTTCTCGGTCTCGAGCACCTTCGCAGCGCGTTCGCCGACGAGGTTCGCTCGGTGTACGGCGGAGATGTCGATGTCGCCGACGTCTGTGTCACGGCAGGATGTAACCAGGCATTCGCGATGGTGACCTCCGCGCTGAGTGAGCCGGGCGATGAGGTCATCCTCACCGTTCCGTACTACTTCAATCACGACATGTGGCTTGGGCTCGATGGTGTCAGGTCGCTGTACCTGCGCCCGGCCGATGGGATCAACCCCACGCTCGATGAAGCCCATGCACTCATCGGCGAACGCACTCGGGCCCTCGTACTCGTCACGCCTGGCAACCCGACGGGACATGTTCTCTCGCCTTCGCAGTTGGCGGGATTCGCTTCGCTCGCCCAGGAGCGGGGCATTGCGCTGATCGTCGACGAGACATATCGATCCTTCGTTCCCGGTGACGACGCACCGCACGAGCTATTTCGTTCGACGGGTTGGCGAGAGCACGTGGTGAGCCTTCACTCCTTCTCCAAAGACCTCGCAATCCCGGGTCAGCGGGTCGGTGCAATCGTGGGAAACCCTGCGTTGCTCACCGAGGTGGCGAAACTGATCGACTGCGTCACGATTTGTGCGCCTCGGATTGGACAGGAAGCAGCGCACGCTGGATTGACCCAAGCGGGTGAGTGGCGGGCCGTCAAAGTGGCTGAGATCGCCGACAAACAAGCTCGTTTCACCGAGGTGATGGCTGCCCGTCCTGGTGGGTTCGAACTCGTTTCGGCGGGCGCGTACTACGGATGGGTTCGACACCCGCTTGCCGACATCCCCACCGAGACTGTCGTCGAACGCTTGCTTCTCGAACAGGGTGTGCTCACGATTGCGGGAACCGCGTTCATGCCCGACGACGAACAGATGATTCGTTTCAGCTTTGCCAACGCAGACATCGAACGACTGGGAGAGCTGGCAGACCGGTTGGCCGAGCTGGCAGAAGGTTGATCAACGAGCACCCAGGAGCGGCGTTGCTTCGGGCACGGTCCAGTCCTCGGGCATTCTCGAGAAGTCGAAGAACGGTTCGAGGTCTCCCTGCTCCACGGCCTCGGCAACCTGGTCGTAGAACCCCTTTCCGGTCTCCTCGGCAAACGTGATGTGTACGTCACTCGGTGCGTCTGCATGTGGTCGTTCCACGTACTCGGGAAAGGTCGACACGTCGGCTGAACCCTCTTCGTAGCCGCGAGCGAACATCTGCTTCAGTACGCCGAAGCCGTCGTTGCGTCGGAGGGTCTCGCCACGCGGAGTTCCACCCATTGCTTTCAGGTGCGCTTGAAACTCCTCGAGGTCAGACGTGTCGTAGGCAACGTGTTGCACGGAGTGATCGCCGTGGCGGTCGACGAAGGCCGATACCTGTGACGTCTTCTTCCGATCGATTCCCTCGATCAAGGCGACGCCGAACTCTCCAAAATCGATGCACCAGATCTTCATCGAGTCGTCCTCGTCGTCTGGTCGAACGTCGTCGATGCGGTTGATCAGCCGGCCGCCTTCGACCTCGATGTGGAACCACGCCCACTTCTCGATGCTGCCGCTCCTGCATGCGTACGTGACATGGTCCACGCGCTTCAAATGTGACATGACCAACCCTTCAATCAGTAATGGTGCAAATCGTTTGTTTGGTGTACTCAACTGAATCAGATAGGGCAGATTCTGCAAGTAGTGCTATCAATATGGTCAATATCACCCGATAGAATACAACGAAACGTTCATATCTGAAGAGTGAGGAAGGCTGAAGTTGATGGATCTGTCCAGTCCGCTCGATGACGCCGACGAACGTTTGATCACGGGGATGCGCCGCCAACCACGAGCCTCGATCACCAATCTGGCCCGTATGACAGGTATGGCACGCGGCACGGTCCAATCACGGTTGGACCGGCTCCACGAGCGCGGCGTGATCACCGGTCATGGGCCCGAACTCGCGGCACCAACGATTGGTTACTCGGTGGTCGCATTTGCCACCTTGTCGATCAACCAGGGCGGACATGATGCACTCATCGAGCGCCTCGCCACCATTGCCGAGGTGCTCGAGGTACACGTGATCACGGGCTCGGGAGATCTCTTGTGTCGAATCGCCGCACGGTCGAATGACCATCTACACGAACTGATCCAGCTGATCGTCGCCATGCCCGAAGTGAGCCGGACGGATACACAACTTGCATTGGCTAGTCCGATATCTCGCACGTTGGCTGATCTGTTGGTTATGCGGACCAGCAACCCTTCATCAGGCGTCCGCCAGACGTAGAACGCTCGTCCAGACCGCATCTTCGAGCTCGACGCGTTCAGGCACTGCTCGCCCAGCTCCGGGGAGACGTGCGCCGGGCTGTTCCTCGACGGCGACACGCAGCGCATCGACGTGATCGAAGAAGCTGTTGCCACTGAACGACGCAGGATCGATCACGAGATAGAACTGGCCAATGTCGTGATGTGCGCCCTCCGGTGCTTTGAGCGGTGGTATGTCCGTACTCGAGAGCGACCCGGTGAGCGCAGATGCCAATATTTCGACCATGAGACCGAGGCCATACCCTTTGTAGCCGCCTGCACTCAGGAGTGAGCCGTTGAGGGCCTCGTGTGGATCCGTCGTGTCGTTCCCATCCGCGTCGACCGCCCAGCCGCGCGGAATCAATTCGTCGGCTGCTGCCGCCATGGTGATCTTGCCCAAGGCGACCGCGGACGTGCTGTAGTCGAACTGAAAGGCCACCTGCCCGTCTCGACCGGGAACCGCCATGGCCATGGGGTTCGTCCCCAGCACAGGAACCGACCCACCAGGGGGCGACACGCGAGCTGTGGAGTTCGTTGATCCGATCGCAAGAAGCCCCACTTCGGCAAACTGCTCGGTGAAGTAGCCGAGAGACGTGCACGTATGGCTGTGGGCGATCGAATAGCCACACGTGCCGTTGGCCCGGGCGGCCTCCACTGCGGTGTCGAACCCGGCAGCAAAGGCCCATTGTGCGAAACCGAACCGGGCGTCGACACAGACGCTGCCCGGCCGGTCATGGCTGACCCGTGGAGTCACATCACCGAGGACACGACCTGTCTGAAGCTGCGTGCAATAGGACTCGAGGTAATACAGACCACAGATCTTGTTGTCGTTCGCTTCGGCGACTCGAACTGCATGTGCAACCGATTTCGCGACGGGCTCGGCGGCTCCGTGTCGCATCAGGGCACTGGTTGTGACGTCCTCAATCTGGTCGAGCGAAATGGTCGGCATGGGCGAACTATACGAGTCGGTCGCCGAGTTCGCCGAGGTGCTCCACTCCAAGCTGATGCATCGTCGAGACCAGGCCCTCCCGAAGAATCTGGAGCGTATGTGCGGGGCCATCGACGCCGAGGGCTCCCAGTCCGAACATGAAGGGTCGGCCGGCAAAGACGAAGCTTGCGCCGAGGGCCAACGCACGTGCGACATCGACACCGTCGCGAATGCCCGAGTCGAACAGAATTGGAACTGCTCCATCTACTCGCTCGACGACCTCTGGGAGTGCCGAGATCGATGGGATCGATGCGTCGAGTTGGCGGCCACCATGATTCGACACCCAGACGGCGTCTGCTCCAGCGGCTGCACAACGTTTGGCATCATCTGGGTCGAGGATCCCTTTCACGACCAATGGTCCGTCCCAGAGTGAGCGAACCTCGTCGAGGTACTCCCACGACAGCGTTCCTCCGAGATTCGCTCCGATGAACCCCGCCATTCGCTTGAGCGTTGCAGAGTCGATGTATTGCTCGAGTCCTCGAAAACGAGGCAGACCATTGCGGAGCACGCCCAATGTCCAGGCGGGCCGACTCGCCGCTTGGAGGACAGTGCGCGGACCGATGCTCGGTGGAACCCGAACCCGAGCCTTCCGCTGCCGCTCGCGTCGGCTGGGAGCGGGAACGTCCGCGGTGACGACCAGGGTGGTGAAGCCAGATGTGCGCGCTCGCGCGATCATGCTGTCGCGAAGCTCCTTGTCGCGCGGCGGATAGAGCTGGAACCAACCCATGCCATCGGCGTTCGGCCCGGCAACCTCAGGTTCTTCAGTGGCCACGGTGCTGAGCACATACGGGATTCGCTCGGCGGCGGCCGTGGTGGCGAGAGCGGCGTCGGCGCCGGGCCAGATCAGCCCCGTCAGTCCGACCGGGGCAATCCCTATCGGTGCGCTGTAGGTCACGCCGAGGAGGGTCGTCTCGATCTGCGGGTTGAGCAAGCCCTTCATTGCCTGGGGGCGAAAGGTGACGTTGCGAAGTGCCTCGATGTTGCGGTCTCGGGTGACGTCGCTTCCGGTTCCCGCGGCGAGATACTCCCACGCGAAATGTGGGATTCGTCGTTTCGCCCTCCGCTCGAGGTCAGAGATCGCCGGGTAGTCATCCATCGTGGACGCGCTCATGTCCGGAAGTGTCGCGCGGAACGATCTATCTTGTCGCCATGAAGCTCAACCACGGCATTGACACGGTCGCAATTCCAGGGCCTTCGATCGTTCCTCATCGGGTGCGTGAGGCGATGGCGCGCGCGATGCCAAACATCTATGCCGGCGATCTCCTCGACGTTTCGGATCGAGTGCTCGAGCGTCTACCGGCTATCGCTGGTACGGACGGACATGCCTTTGTGATGACGTCGAATGGGCATGGCGCCTGGCAGATGGCAGTGTCGAACACGCTCGAACCGGGCGATCGAATTCTGGTGCTCGAATCGGGCCGCTTCGCGATCGTGTGGGGCGAGTACGCACGGATGGCTGGCATCGAGGTCGAGGTGCTCACGGGGAACTTCACGTCACCGGTAGACCCGGCCGCCGTGGCAGACCGCCTCGAACGGGACGACGGCTCGATCCGCGCCGTCTTTGTTGCACACACAGACACCAGTAGCTCAGTCCGCAATGACATCCCTGCCATTCGAGCGGCGATCGATTCGGTCGGCCACGATGCGCTCCTGATGGTCGATTGCATCGCCTCGATGGCATGCGACCCCTTCGAGATGGACGCGTGGGGGGTTGATCTCGCATTGGCAGCGTCGCAGAAGGGACTGATGTGTCCACCCGGGCTGGGCCTTGTGTGGGCAGGAGACAAAGCGATCGATCGCTTCCACTCGTTGTCGAAGGAGCGACCGAGAGTTGCCTATGTGGACTGGGAACGGCGGCTCGAGCCTCGCGCGTTCTATGACACGTTCGCTGGTACGCCTCCGGTTGCCCATCTCCACGCGCTCGATGTTGCTCTGACGATGATCGAGGAGGAGGGTGGACTTCGAGCGGTGTGGCATCGACACCAGGTACTTGCCGATGCCGTCCGCGCTGCCGTCGATGCCTGGGAGGCGCCGGGTGGACTCTCGCTCAACATCGAGAGCGCGGCCCACCGATCAAATGCAGTGACCACCGTCCGCACCGGCAACATCGACTCGCAGCGGCTGACCGAGTTCTGCCGAGACGAGCTCGGAGTCACATTGGGAATCGGTGTTGCTGTCGCACCGGACCGATCATTTCGTATTGGTCACATGGGGCATTTGAATCCGGCGATGATCTTCGGGACACTCGGAGCGATCGAAACCGCGCTCACGGCGATGTCAGCGCCGTTTGGGACGTCAGGCGTCGCCGCTGCAGCTGGTGTTCTTGGTCGCGAGTCTCACTGACACGCTTCGGCCGGCCAGGTTCGCCCAAGGAACGTATGCGATCCCATCGGAGCAGTGATTGCCAGCTCTTCGGACATCGCCAACACCGTCACGGCTGACGCCGGGCGCTCGGTTCAGAGCTCTTCGACGATCTGCTTTCGCTTGACCTCGAACTCCTCATCGGACACGAGCCCGCGCTCGCGGAGACTCTCGAGGTCGTCGAGGCGAGACTGGGCCGTCGGAGCGGTCGATGCGCCGATGGGCTGACTCCCGAACGCGTCGCGGATGGCGGTGGCATCGCGGTGGGAATCAGCCTGCTCGTCGGCTTCCATCTGGGCGAAGATCACCGTGCGCACATGTTCAGGGTCGGAAATGTTCTCGAAGACCGAGTCGCCGGTCTCGCCAGCAGATTCGATGGTGACGACCCCGTTGTTCAGCATGCGAGCGATCATCGACTGATCGAAGTTGACGTTGTTGATCCGGTTGAGTGGGATCGAGACGCCGCTGCGACGGATCACACCGCTCTGGTACGCCACGCGTTGGTCGGTCACTGCGAACCGAGTCGTGCGCCATTGCACGAACTCGTAGATCGTGTTGGCCAGCCAGACCACGAAAGCCAAGAGAGAAATCCATCCAAGGGCAGTCGACAGCCAATCGTTGTCGACCTTCCAGAGAACGAACAGGAGCGCGAGGATGCCGACCCCGGCAGCAACCTGCTTCCAGAAGTACCACCAGTGCGGGTTTCCCGAGAGAACCATCCGCTCACCTGGCATTAGTTCGAGTTGCGATGTAGCCATGACAAATGTTACCCGACGCACCTCGACGAGCTCGAATGCCCACCGCCTTCTTCCGAATTTTCGCGCTCGTCAAGGATTACAAGTGGCGCTTCATCACTTCTCAAGTGGCGATGGCGGTCGCTGCGATTGCCACGGTCTTCTTCGCGACGCTCATCAGCGCTCTGGTCGACGATGGCATGATCGCGGGTGACGAGGAGGCAGCGATCAGCATCGGCCTCCAGATGATCTTTTTTGCGCTCCTGATGGGCGGGGCGATGGCGATCGCTGCGTCCCAAGCCGTGTTCTTCTCGCAGGGGGCAGCATTCCTGATCCGTCGCCGCCTCTACGACCAACTGCAGGAGTATTCGTTCGAGAATTTCGACCATCGCCCTACGAGCCAACTGATGGTCCGGCTCAACGCTGACGCGGTCAATATCCAGAACGCAGTGCTCTACGCGATCATGCTCGGCTCGTTCGCGCCGTTCATTCTGCTCACGACCCTGGTGTTGGCGATCATCAACACGCCGCAGCTGGTCTGGGTGCTCGTCATCGTGATCGTTCTCGTTGTGGTGGTGATGGGGCTGTTCGTGTCCGCGATCAGCCGGTCATATGACGAGCGTCAGGAGCGACTGGACGACATGAGCAACACGTTGCAGGAGAACCTCTCGGGGATCAGCGTGGTCAAGGCCTTCGTCCGCGAAAAGCTCGAGATCGAGAAGTTCACGCGCAATGCGGCCGAGATCCGAACCCCCGATTTCCAGGCGGCGTGGCGGGTCGCATTCATGGCGCCGCTGCTGACCGGCCTCGGTCAGCTGGCGATCATCGTCGGAATGTGGACCGGTGGCCGCAACGTGCTCAGCGGCGGCGACATGACGGTCGGCGACGTCAGCACGTTCACGCAGTACCTGTCGTTGACGGTCACACCGCTTGCGTTGGTGGCGCTGGTGTTGCCGTTGGTGCTTCGCGGTGACGTGTCAGCCCGGCGCATCTTCGAGGCGTACCAGACCGATCCGACCGTCGTCGACCGTGACGGGGTTGCGCCAGTCGAACCCGATGCGCTCGAGGGTCGGTTGCGCTTCGAGAATGTGTCGTTCGCGTTCAGGCGAGCCGATGGGACGTTCGATCCACCCGCCCTCAAGAACATCGACCTCACGATCGAGCCCGGGGAACGAGTTGGCTTCCTTGGCGCCACTGGCGCAGGGAAGTCGGCGTTGGTCAACCTGATTCCGCGTTTCTACGACGTCACCGAAGGACGCGTCACCATCGATGACATCGACGTCCGCGACATCCCGCTCAAGCAATTGCGGAAGGTGGTCGGCATCGCCTTGCAGGAGGCTGTGCTCTTCAAGCGGCCCTTGCGGCCGAACATCAAGTTCGGAGCACCTGACGTCGAGGATGAAGTGATGTTCGACGCCGCGAAGGCTGCCGACTCGTGGGGCTTCATCCAGAAGCTGCCCGACAAGTGGGACGCCCCCGTCGCTCGACGGGGCTACAACTTTTCGGGGGGTCAGCGCCAACGCCTCTCGATCACTCGGGCCCTCACAACCCGGCCGACCATCCTGATCCTCGACGACAGCACGAGTGCGCTCGACGCGTCGACCGAGGGCAGGGTCCAGGCGGCGATCCCTGGGTTCGTCGACGGGGCGACGACGATCTACGTCGCACAGCGGATCAGCGCGGTCATCGACCTGGACCGGATCTACCTCTTGCAGGACGGTGAGATCCTCGCCGAAGGTACCCACGAAGACCTGATGAGGAGCAGCGGGTTGTACCAGGAGATCTACGAGTCACAACTCGGCAGTGGCGTCACTGCAGGCGTCGACCTCGAAGAGGTGCCATCGTGAGCGCTACGACCGGTACACGTCCCGCTGGCATCGACGAACTCGAGTACCGGCCGAAGACGATTCCTCGGCTCCTCGGCTACATGATCGGTGGGCCCCGAAAAACGAAGTTCGCCATCGGCGTTGCACTCCGAGTGGTCGCGCTCCTCGGCCTCACGGCAATCCCGTTCATCATGGGTAGCGGCATGAACGTGATCACCGACGGCGGTGACAAGTCCGACCTCAACCCGTGGGGTGTGGCAGGGCTGGTCGCCGGTGGGGTGTACCTGCTCTTCAGTTTCCTGTCGGACCGGATGTTCTCGCGGATGGCGAGCCAGGGTCTCTTCGAGCTGAACATCGACATGTTCTCGAATCTGCAGTCGCTGTCGATGGGATTCTTCTTCTCCAACCCGCCGGGAGAGCTCTCGAGCAATGTCACCAACGATGCCGAGGTCGTCTCGCTCTTTTTCACCAACGCAGTCAGCCAGATCATCAGGGCGTTCGTCCAGATCTTCATGATCCTGATCGTGATGACGTTCATGAACTGGCGACTCACTGTGGTCGCCCTGATTACCGTCCCGGCATTGTTCGGAGCGGTCTATCTGGTCGCCCGGATCGCCTCCCCGGCGTTCGCCAAACTGCAGGATGTCCTCGGCGACGTCAGCGCGTTCCAGGAGGAGACGCTGAGTGGGCACAAGGTGATCATCAGCAAAGAGCGACACGACTGGGCGATGGAGGCCCACGAGGTCGAGATCGCTGAGGCACACCGCGTGGGTTCGCGTGCGTTCCTCGCGTCGTTGATGCAGTTTCCGGCCACGCAGATGCTGAGCCTGATGCAGAACGTCTTGGTCTTGCTCGCGGGAACATTCATGGTGATCAACGGAAAGGCCGACGTCGGCACCGTGATGGCGTTCTCGTCATACTCGGCGCTGTTGTCGTCACCACTTGCGCAGATCGCCAATCTGGTGACGACGACGTTGAACGCGTCGGCAGGCGGCGAACGCGTGCTACGGATTGTCGACGAGCAGCCGGACGTGGGTGATGCTCCCGACGCAGTCGAGTACGAGTTCAAGGGCGGCCGCATCCAATTCGAGCATGTCGACTTCGGCTACGTGCCTGGGAGCCTGGTGTTACGAGACAACACCTTCGACGTCGCGCCAGGCGAGAGCATCGGCATTTGTGGTCCGACCGGCGCCGGCAAGAGCACCTTGATCAACATCTTGACCCGCTACTACGAGATCGACGGCGGCCGAATTCTGATCGATGGTCAAGACCTCAGCAGCCTCACCCGGGAGAGTCTCCGCAAACAGATCGGTGTCGTGCTGCAAGAAGCGTTCCTGTTCACAGACACCGTGATGAACAACCTGCGCTATGCGCGTGAAGGTGCGACCGAGGCGGACGCGATCGAGGCCGCGAAGAAGGCCAACGCGCACGGGTTCATCTCGGCGTTGCCGGACGGCTACGAGACGCTACTCACCGAGCGCGGGTCGAACCTCAGCCAGGGTCAACGCCAGATGATCACGATTGCCCGGGCGATGGTTGCCGAGCCGAAGATGATGATCCTGGACGAGGCAACGAGCAACGTCGACACCCGCACCGAAAAGCTGATCCAGGACGGTATGCGGGCGCTGATGGATGACAAGACGAGTTTCTCGATCGCGCATCGGCTCGCGACCATCCGCAGCTCGAGTCGGATCATGGTGCTCAACGGTGGGGTCATCGAAGAGATGGCCTCGCACGACGAGCTGATGGCGCAGCGTGGCTTCTACTACGCCCTGTACATGAGTCAGTTCAAGGGGAAAGGCCCTGACGGAGAGTCTGACGCGGAGACAATGCGAGACTTCGTCAGCACCTGACCGAACATGGGCAGTTGTCCCGAACTCAGGCGGGAGACGATGCGGACAACGGGAGATTCATGCATCGGTTATGGCGCGCGCTGCTGCCTGCCCTGAGTTGAAGGCCCCCTCTACCTTCGGGCCTGCAAACGCGTCACCGGCAAGGACGAGATGTCCCGGAGAACGGCGTGCGATCACACACGGGTCGGGGTGTGACACGAGTGGTCCGGCATACCGCC
>CAJQNJ010000005.1 GCA_905479685.1 uncultured Acidimicrobiales bacterium | reverse complement strand
CTCTTTTGCGCTCGAAGCGGGACTGAGAGACTTTCACGCCGTTGACTTTTCGTAGCAACAGATCCTGGCGACTCCACCCGAGATACTCTCGGCGATCGATGACGGCGTCCATGGTCGCCGCCCACCGGCGACGCCTGACCTGACGTCGCACCACGAGGCCCCTTGCGGGCACGGACAGAATGATGAGCAGCGCCCACCAGCCCACGAGCATGAAGGCTGCTCCCACCAAGACCACCGACACGATGCTCGTGCTGCGAACCGCTTTGAACACCTCAGCCGAAGACACACGACGATCCAGTGTTTCGATCTCGTCCGAGTCTTCAAGAACCAGCGCTCGAATCTCATCGACCTGCGAGGCGTCACAGCCAGGGATCACGAAGTCTCCATCTCCAATCGTGTGGAGTACCACCGTGTGAAGTCCAACCATCCCTTCGAGGAGCCGCTGTTTGATCACCACCCGCTGAATGCGTGGGATCCTGCTGGCGATACTCGTCGTCGACAACAGGCCCGCGTTTCGTCGCAGCCCTTCGGCGGTGGAGGTGACCGTCAAGTTCCAATCGGTGAGCACCACTCGGATCAGGTTCAGGATCAACCCCACAACGAACACAGCCAGTATGACCAACGGAATCATCCAGACGAGCGACACTCCGATGGTCGGCTCATCGACGGCGGGAAGGCCCAGCGGAACAACATCTGCGAGGTCATCGGCAACCGCCAGTAGCGGTGCAACGACCGCAATCCCGGTGAGTGGCATCTGCGTCAGCGCAATGGTGGCGATTCGCCGAGGCGGGTGCTGAAGCACGATGCGGTCGGGACGTTGCGGCGGCGGCGGGTCCACGGCCTGGCCCGAGGAATCCGAGACGGTGACGACCGCTGCTGACGTCCGGCGGTGGTCGGCCGCTGCCCGCTGAAGCGCATCGGCCACCGGGCGGTGCAACGCATCGATCGTGAACTCTGCAGTGTCTGACCCGGCGGTCCGGACCGCCACCTGTACGAGATCAAACGGCCGATGCAAGACTTTTTGTTCGAGCGACACGCTCTGTATCCGATCGAGAGGGACGCTCAAGGTCTGCTGTGACAGCACGCCGCTGCGAACCTGAAGCTCACTGTTCACGACACAGAACGTGTACCGCCACCAGGTCAGCCCTGCGATTCCGAGAAGAACACACCCAACGAGAAGAGCGACCACGAAGAGCCACGCGATCGAAGGTGCCCGTGCGAGCATGAACCCGATGCCGATGGCGAGTTGCACGATCCCGATCCGTCCAACTATTCGAAGCGCCAAGAAGACGATCGCCATCAGCGACTGTCTCTGCGGCTCGTGCAGCGAAACCATCGCCGCTGCAGTTTGGGTCACAACTCTTCGGCGAGGTCGCCAGCCCGCTCGACGACCACGATCTTCAATCGCTCAGCATCATCCGCGGGGAGACCGCGGATGTGAAGGTCCGGCCCCGCAGAGTTGACTTCCAGCGTTGCAAGACCGAAGGAGCGTTCAATCGGGCCCTGTGAGATTCGAGCGTGTTGGACGCGTACGAACGGCACCGTTTCCACGGTTTTGACGAGCACGCCCGACCGGTACGACAGGTCGTGATCTCGCAACAGGTACCCGATGTTTCTGACCTCGAGCACCTTCAGGCCAGCCGTCACGGCTGTCAGCGCCAACATGACCGACATGACCAGGATCGGAATCCACGGCCTCGACGGGACGACCAACGCCACCGTTGTCCCAACCACAATCGTCGCCACGGCAAAGATCGCGCTGCCAATCAAAGACACCCGAAGGAAATGCGGATGCATCGGCGAGAACGACTCCTCGTCGAGACGCGGAATCTCCGACACATCGACCGGCTCGTTCACAAAGGTTCCTTCACCCACGCTGCAACGCTATCCCGTCAGCGCGTGTCACCTCGCTGGCCAGAGGAGCGACCATCTCGATGGGTTATCGCCTCCAGCGGTCTGCGAGTTCCTGGATCGACACCCACAGGAGCTCTCCAACTTCTTCTTGACCGAGACGGTCCATGCGAAACGTTTCTTCGGTCTCCGTGACTGCGGCGTGGAGGGCAGAAAACCGATTCCGGTAGCCCTGAAGCACGCCGCGCATCACCTCGGGATCGAGATGATCGTGCAATTCGATGTGGAGCAAAGTCATTCCGGTCGTGTGGTTGTCCTTGACCTCGGGAATCATGACGATCGGACGACCGTCAGAACGCCCCTTCGCTACGAGCACGTCTCGTTCCTCAGCAACCCGCTTCTTGGTGCCTCGAAGTGCTGGGGTCTTGTCCGTTCGACTCGGGATGGTGGCCGAAACGCCGCCGCGATCGATCACCGTGATCGTCCCCGAATCGGTATGCGCATCATCGATCGCGTAGCGAGTCCACCCAATCACCGACGCCACTGCCGGATCGAGATTCGCGAGGGTACGAATCGTGGAATAGGTGAGCCCATCTCGAGGTGCACCCGTTGCCAGGAGCTCAGACAGGAGCGGAACCTCGAGAAGTGTTTCATCGGTGCGGGAGATTCCGACGGTGACGGTCTTGGCCTGATGTTTGATCGCATCAACAGGTCGTGTCAGCTCGTCGATCGCGCCACCCAGAGCGAGCGTGAGATCTTCGATGACGACACCCGGAGTTCCGATCTTTCCAAACTCGCTTTGGTAACTGTCGAGCGGCGCATTTCCGATCGCATATCGAAACCGGGATGCGAGCTGCACGGCCGTGCCAGCTTCGAGATGGCCGTTGTAGGAACCCACACGGAGGCCGTCCATGAACGTTCCTGCCACCGGCTCGAGGCTCGGACGTATCCGTTCGAGGAATTCTTCGCCGGAAAGACTGCCGCGGGTCTCCTCGATCAGGCCCTCGATCGCCGCCCGCGCTTCGCGAAGCGGCTGAGCCTGTGCATCGATCGCCAGCGCCGCTTCGTATCCGAACAGGTGACCAACGACGGTGGACAACACGAACGCCAACCGTGGGTGGACGACGGGGACGTAGATGATGTCGAGCGCAGAACCAAATCGGGTCTCACCTTCGTTCGCGATGACGATAGGCGCTGACTTGTGTGCACGGAAGATCTCGACCTCTTTGCCGACATCGTCCGCGGTAGAGCCGACCAGTCCAGCCGCACAGATCAGGATCATCGGTTCAGAGGAGAGATCGATGTGCTTCTTGTCTTCGGTCGAATCGGCAGCGATCGATTTGTAACAGAGCTCAGACAACTTGATGCGAAGCTCGCGGGCGGCGATCAGATTCGGACCGTTGCCGACACATGCCCAATATCTTCGCGACGGCGCGTGGGTCGAGGCCGCCCGCTCGATGTCAGAACGTTTCCCGATCGTGTCAACCATTCGGTCCGGCAGATCACGAAGGCCCCGGAGCACAGCCTGTCGATCGATCGGTTCGGGCCGGTCTGGCATCGCGAGATCGGCGATCACGATCGCAAGGAGGAACCCGGCCGCGATCTGAGCGTAGAAGGCCTTGGTCGACGCCACCGACATCTCAACGTCCCGGCCATCCGACGTGTACAGGACACCTTCGGCGCGGTCGGTCAGGTCACTTCCACGACGATTGACGATCGCAAGGACCGAGGCACCCCGCTGTTTGACGATGTCGACGGTACGGTTCGTGTCGGTGGTCGTGCCACTTTGTGAGATGGCGATGACGAGCGAATCGGACATGTCCTTGCGCAGACCGAACCCACTGAGCTCGGTTGCGGCAATCGCCTGCACATGCAGGTGGCCATCGAGCTCATCGACGATCGCCGCTGCGACCGCCTGACCGGCGACCGCTGCGGTTCCCTGGCCGATCACGTAGATGCTGCGGATCTGCTGCGTCCGAAGTTTCTCGGCGATGTGTTCGGGCATCGTCGACTCCCCGACCACGACAGTGAAATGACCGTCGATCTCCACCAACTTGCCGCGCAACGTCTTTCGGAAACTTCGAGGCGATTCGCTGATCTCCTTGAGTAGGTAGTGGGCGTGGTCACCACGATCGATGTCACGGGTGGTGACCTCGGCGGTTGCGATGTCTGCGTTCGTGATCGGGAGTTCTGTACCGTCGTACCCGACTCGCTCGAAGCCATCCACCTCACCGGCGTTCTCACCTCTCAGGCGCAGGATCTGGCCTCGACTCGCACTCGGGTTGTCCGGGTTGGCTGGAGTCTCACCGTCCATTCGGACGTAGGAGTTCGTCTCCTCGACCACGCCATAGGGCTCAGAGGCCACGATGAAACTGTCTTCAGCCAAGCCGACGTAGATCGATTGTCCACTCCCGCGCAACGCCAGCAAGAGGTCGTTCGGCGCCTCCTCGCTGGAAAGTCCAATTGCAACCGAACCTTCGAAGACCGACACCGACCGGCGGAAGGCCTCCGTGATGTCATGCCCCTCGCTCAGGTGTTTGGAGGTGAGCGTCGGAATGACCTTCGTATCCGTGGTGATGTCGTCGGCGATCGACAGATTCTCGGCCAGAATCAGGTCGCCGTAGTTGTCGACGTCGCCATTGAGGACCGCCGTGCAATACGGGCCAGCGGCTCCGTTGGTCTGGTCGGAGTTGACTGGGTGGGCATTCGGTTCGGAAATGATGCCGACGCTTGCCCATCGAGTGTGGCCGATCACGACGACCTGGGCAGTCTCGTTGTCGAGTGCCTTTCTCAGCAGCGAATCGTGGCGAATACTCGTTCGCAGCGACGCAGTGTTGTCGCCCAGTTCGCCGATCTCAGCAGCAACTTTGTACACAAAGCTGAGCCGCTCCCCCACTGCACGAACAGCCGAATCGGTGAACAGGTCGGCCTTGTCCGAGCGTGAATCGATGGCAGACGCGATCGTCGGCTCGGCAAGATCGAGTCCATGATTGCTCACCAAGAGATGGATTCCGGCCGAGTCTCGCCCGCGGACTTCCATACGGTCCAGAGCAGACAGTGCTTGATGCAGGGAGAACATTGCGTCGATGCCAGCTCCGTGCACGTCACGGCCGCCGAGCTGAACAACAACGTCTGCGGCACGCAACCGATCGCGTTCGATCGCCCATACGGCGTCCCGGACGCGGATCAACGATGCGTTCACAGCCTCGAGATTGACTGAGTCGACCGTCGCCTGAACATCAAGTTGTTCTTCGAGCCGATCGAGGATCAGGTTCACTGCTGCGAGTTCGAGTCGCAACGCATCACCCAGCCCGGGATCTGCGAGCATCGCGCGGAGTCCAGGCGTACCGCGGAGGAGGCGATCGGCGGTCTCGAGCCGATCGGCTACAGCGATCAGAGGACCATCAGCGGCTTCGAGGGCAACACCGTGGAGATCGGTCGCCGTGCCATCGACGAGGCCGAGAACATCGTCTCTGGTCGGCACGGACCGCAACGAAGGCCGCCGGACGACTGCAATAATTCCGCACATGAACAAATCTCACTCTCGATGGCTCACCGCTAGGTGCAAACTGTGCAACTACAGGATTCTATGAATCAATCGGCTCTTGACGGGTATGCCTGAGCACCTTTGCGACATCAGAGGAAAACAGATGTAAACGCGTCGGTTGTCGGCTCACGCAAGCAGCCGTACCGCATCGACCAAGCGCTTCGTCGATTCGGCGGCTTGGTCGGCATCGGCCGCCTCGACCATCACACGTACGACAGGCTCCGTGCCGGACTCTCTGATCAGCACTCGTCCCTTGGCACCGAGAATCGATTCCTCTGCAACGACAGCGTTGGCGAGGCGCTCTGACAGATCAGGAATCTTGGTGGCCATTCGGACATTCTCGAGTACCTGGGGGTACCTGGTCATGACCGACGCGGCCCACTCCCCGAGATCGACGTCTCGACGTATCGCGGCATCCAGCAGTTGCACAGCGGTGAGGACACCATCACCTGTCGTTGCAAGGTCACGGTGGATCACATGTCCCGACTGTTCACCACCGAGGGAATAGCCGCCAGCATCAAGGGCCTCGAGGACGTGGCGATCTCCAACGGGAGTCTCGACCATCTCGATGTTCGCGGCCTCCATGGCCACTCGGAAACCGAGATTTGCCATCACCGTGATGACGACGGTGTTCCTGGCAAGCGCACCACGATCTCGTCGATCCAGGGCACTCATTGCAATGATCTGATCGCCGTCGATCAGCCGACCATCGGCGCCCACCGCGGCGATTCGATCCGCGTCACCGTCAAATGCGAAGCCTGCGTCCGCGCCATGATTTCGAACCGCAGCCTGCAAGAACTCGGGGTATGTCGAACCGACACCATCGTTGATGTTCCGACCATCAGGCTGATCGGCAAGACTCACCACGGTTGCTCCGAGGCGTTCGAATATCTGTCGACTGGTGACAGAGGCAGACCCATTGGCCGAGTCGAGGATGACAGTCTTGCCATCGAAGCGGCGCCCATCGACCGATCCAACAACCGCATCGAGGTACCGCTCGATCGATCCGCTGATCACGCGTGGACGTGCAATCGGAATCTCATGGCCCGCCGAGGCTGCCTCGTCGAGGTGCGCTTGGATGACATCCTGATCAGCATCGGTCAGCTTGCGCCCACCCGCAGCGAACAACTTCACTCCATTGTCCTGCCACGGATTGTGCGACGCCGAGAGCATCGCTCCTGGAAGACCATCGGCCGCACAGAGCCATGCCACCGCCGGCGTTGGCACGACACCCACGTCCACAACAGCGACTCCAGCCGCTGCGCACCCTTGGGCGAACGCATGCTGAAGCTCCGGACCAGACTCACGGGTATCTCGACCAACGATGATCGAGTCACCGTTGAGCACACGCGACGCAGCGGAACCGAGCGCTCGAACAAACGCCGGAGTCAATTGTGTGAACGCTTCGGCACGAACGCCGTCAGTTCCGAATTGGATCATGACGTTCGTATCGGCGTTTGGCAACGCCGCTTAACGCTTCGAGTACTGCGGAGCCTTGCGGGCCTTCTTGAGGCCGTACTTCTTGGATTCCTTCTTACGGGAATCGCGCGTGAGAAATCCGGCCTTCTTCAACAGGTCGCGGTATTCAGGGTCGATCTCGAGGAGGGCACGAGCAATACCGAGACGCATGGCTCCGGCCTGTCCGGTCGGGCCGCCGCCATGCATGGTGACACTGACGTCCCATGCATCTTCGGTCTCGGTGACGCGAAATGGTTCGCTCAGCTGCTGCCGATGAACCGCACTCGGGAAGTAGTCCTCGAGCGTGCGACCGTTCACGGTCATGGTTCCATCACCGGGGAGAAGGCGAACGCGTGCAACTGCACGCTTACGCCGACCGGTGGTCTGGATTGGAGTGGTGGTTGCCATTGGTTCGTTTCCTTCGAACCGGGCCTAGGCCCGGTTCTTCGCGTGTTCGAGAATGAGTGGCTGCGGATTCTGCGCCACGTGTGGGTGCTCTGGGCCCGCATAGACCTTGAGCTTCGTGAGTTGCTGACGACCGAGCCGAGTCTTGGGGATCATGCCGCGCACGGAACGACGGACGGCCTCAGCGGCGTCCTTCTCCATTGCCTCGGCATAGGTGCTCTCCTTGAGACCACCGGGATACCCGGTGTGGCTGTAGACCATCTTGCGGTCAGCCTTGCCAGCCGTCAGGACGACCTTGTCCGCGTTGACGATGATGACGTGATCACCCATGTCGAGATTCGGGGTGTAGGTCGGCTTGTGCTTCCCACGGAGACGGATCGCGACCTCCGTAGCGAGGCGCCCGAGAACGAGGCCCTCAGCGTCAACAACGTGCCATGCACGCTCGATCTCTGAGCCCTTTAGTGAAAACGTGTTCATGTCCGACTCCTGCAAGTGGCCGCGGGGGGAGGCGGCATCAGTCCGAAGATTGAGTCTAGAAGCGGCGCTACCACAAACCAATCCGAAACACGCGATAACGCGAACTGCCTCGAGAGTTCTTACAACCTGGCGAACAGCCCAGGAAGGAGCTGGAGCGTGACCGGGTTCCGCTCTACCGTGAGTGATGTGTCGAGAATTCTTGTGGTTGATGATGAACCAATGGTCCGCGAAGTGTTGTCGCAGTACCTTTCCGCGGACGGCTTCGAGGTCGTGGAAGCCGGAGATGGCGACGCGGCAGTAGCGGCGGTGACGGACCAGCAACCTGATCTCGTGCTGCTCGATCTCATGTTGCCAAAACGAAACGGCCTCGACGTTCTGGGGTTCATTCGCGGCACATCGGCATTACCCGTCATCCTCCTGACCGCCCGAGGCGACGAAGCAGACCGTGTACGAGGCCTCGAAGCAGGTGCCGACGACTACGTCGTCAAACCGTTCTCTGCACGCGAAGTTGTCGCGCGAGTGAGATCGGTCCTTCGCCGCACGAACGATTCGATTGTCACCGCAACCATGCTCACCGAGTTCGGCGACATCGTTGTCGATCCTTCGCGATGGGTCGTGACGAAGCGTGGGGAGAAGCTCGAGCTGCCTCGAAAGGAGTTCGAGTTGCTCAACTGTTTCCTCGCCCACCCCGGCGAGGCGCTCACTCGAGAGGATCTGTTGCAGAAGGTCTGGAGCTCGTCCACCGAATGGCAGGACCCCTCGACGGTGACCGTTCACGTGCGGCGACTTCGAGGGCGACTCGAAGATGACCCATCGATGCCTGCACACTTCGTCACGGTGTTCGGGGTCGGCTATCGGTTCGATCCATGAGACGATTGGAACCATGAGGCGCTGGACACAGCTGATCATCGCCCTCGCGGCGCTGGCGACCCTGGCGGGCATCGCCGCCACGGTCGCGACCGAAGTCGTCATGGTCCCTACGTCGAGCGAGCGAACGCAGCTCATCGCACTGCTCGTGTCGATCGCCGCAGTCTCGATCACGATCGCCGTCGTCTTCCGCCTCTTCGCCCCTCGCTCATTGACACGTCGGATGTTGATCGCCGCGATTTCGGGCCCCGTCGTTGTTGCTGTGGCGTTGAGCGCCGGGTCGCGTTCGATGTTCCTCAGCGAACACGACCTCCAGTTCCTCCTCATCTTGTTGGCGTTCGCAACGGTTCTGGGCATCGGGGTCATGCACACGCTGGCGCTCCCGCTCACCGAGGATCTTGCCCGTCTGACCGAGGTTGCACGTCGCGTGGGCGAAGGCGACCTCGAAGCTCGCGCCGAGTTGGAGCGGATGGACGAAGTCGGCGATCTCGCCGCCGCGATCGACTCGATGGTCGACCAGATCGCCTCCTCTCGTGCTGCCAGAGATGAAGCAGAACGAGAACGGTCGATCACTCTCGCATCGCTCAGCCACGACGCGCGAACGCCATTGACCAGCATGCGACTTGCCACCGAAGCCCTGATCGATGGGGTAGCCCCTGACCCCGATCGTTATCTGCGAACGATCGCGTCCGATATCGACGCAGTCGAAACCTTGATCGCCGACCTCTTCACGATCGGACAACTCGAAGCCGGACGTCTCGAGATCACGCCCGGCCCCGTAGACGCCATGAACACTGTGTACGACGTTGCCGAGTGTATGGCACCCATCGCAGCGGAGAAGTCGATCTCGCTGATGGTGAGTGGACCTGATGAGGTGTCGGTCATCGCAGACTCATCTCAACTGCACCGCGTGCTCTCAAATCTCGTTGCGAACGCCATCAGACACTCACCGATCGGCGAGTCGGTTTGTATCGACGTGGACGGGGCGATGCGTCGGATTTCCGTGCTGGACAACGGTGCCGGATTCGATGCTGACTTCGTGAACGAGGCCTTCCAGCCCTTTCGTCGTCAGGACGAAGCTCGCGAGCGTTCACACGGTGGAGCGGGTCTCGGTCTAGCCGTGTCGAAGGGCATCATCGAAGCCCTCGACGGAAAGATCTGGGCCGAACCAGGCCCAGGTGGCGCGGTCCACGTCGAGCTGCCAGCCTGACACAGCGGCCTTGGGCCAAGAACGGCGTCTGTTGGCGTCGGCGATGGTCCCCGCCGCAGACTCGACACCCGTGCAGACTTAGCCGATGCGGATCCACCGTCCGACGTCGCTGGTCTTCCTTCCAGCAGCATCAGGCAAGGGTCTCGTTCGACTCTCGGGGATCGAAGGGCTGACACGGTCGCTTCTCGTCGGAACCGTTCCCCTGATCGCCCTCGACCGACTCGGTTCGAAGTCAGCGGTGTCACAGGCGTTCACCGTCGGAGCGGTCCTGACGTTGCTGATCACCCTCAACCTCGGCCGACTCGAAGAGCGCATCGCACGCCGATGGGTCATGACATTCGGCATCGTCTCACTCTTCACGGCAGCACTGCTGTTCACCATCGACCGCGTGCCAGCCTTCGTCATAGCGATCGGGCTTCGCTCAGCCGCTGCCTCGACCTTTTCGCTTGTTCTCACCCTGTATGTCCTGGACTACATCGGTAAGGCAGAACTCACACGAGTCGAGTCGAACCGAATGGTCTACAACGGACTGGGTTGGCTGCTCGGACCAAGTCTGGGACTGTGGATGGCCAACAACGTCCACACCAGCGCCCCATTCCTCTTGAGTGCATCCCTGTCGATCGTTCTGTTGTCCTACTACTGGTGGCTTCGACTCGGCAGGTCAGAGGTCATCTCAGAGCCAAAGTCCACCGCAGGCAACCCCATCGCCAACATCCCTCGGTTCTTCAAACAGCGATACATGCGAATCGCGTACCTCATCACGTTCATCCGAGCGACATTTTGGGTCTCACTCTTCGTCTTCGCACCGATCTATGTCGTCGAAGCCGGATACGACGAGTGGGTGGCTGGAGCGTTTCTCTCCGGGGTCGCCGGGATCCTGCTCGCCGCACCGCTCGTTCGAGTCGTTGCCGACACTGCCGGAACCCGCCGGGTCATCACCGGTGGGTTCGGCCTGATCGGGATGTCGCTGGTGATGCTGGCGATCGTGGGGGAACCGCAGGGCGTCGGGATGTTGTTCTGGACATCGGCGGCGATCGGCGCCTCGGCCATCGACGTCGTCGGCAACATTCCCTTCATGAGAATGGTCAAGCCCCGCGAGCGAGTCGCAATGGCAACAGTCTTTTCGACGTGGAGAGAGATGTCGGCCCTGTTGTCACCGCTGCTGGCGGTCATCGTCCTTGGCCTCGGCCTTCCCTTTTCGATCTTCTTCGCCCTGCTCGGGCTCCTCTCGTTCGGTGCGGCGGCAGGTTCGACGAAACTGCCTCGTAGAATCTGAACGCATATGCGCCGCACCCGGACAGACCTATCGGGCAAGGTCGCAGCCGTCACGGGAGCCGCATCAGGAATTGGTAGAGCGCTCGCCGTTGAACTCTGTGCCCTCGGCGTGTCGGTGGCACTGAGCGACGTGGACGAGATCGGCCTGGCCGAGACGGCAACCCAATGCGCTTCCTTCGACACATCCGTGATGAACGAGCGGGTCGACGTTTCCAACCGATCGGAGGTCTTCGACTGGGCCCAGCATGTGGTCGACAGCCACGGGCGAGTCAATCTGATCTTCAACAATGCCGGTGTCGGCTTGTCAGGGACCGCCGAGCACCAATCCATCGACGACTTCGGATGGTTGATGGACATCAACTTCTGGGGCGTCGTACATGGCACTCAGGCGTTCCTCCCGTATCTGCGTGAGTCCGGGAGCGGCCACGTCGTCAACATCTCGAGCGTCTTCGGTCTCATGAGTATCCCGACACAGTCCGCCTACAACGCGGCGAAGTTCGCCGTACGCGGCTACTCCGACGCGTTGCGAGTCGAACTCGAGATGGCCGGGGCGCCAGTCTCGGTGACAACCGTTCACCCAGGAGGAGTCAAAACCGGGATCGCCCGTAATGCACGCATCGGCAGCATCGACCCATTGCAGGCCTTGAGCGGACAGAGCGATCAGGAAGCGGGGTCGACTGTTCGTATCGGCGATCTGGAGACCTCTGCTGGACGTGTTGACAAAAACACAGCGGTCGCTGACCGCTTCGACACCTTTGCCCGCACCTCACCCGAGAAGGCTGCCAAGCAGATCGTGCGGGCTGTTCAGCGGAATCGACGACGGGCCCTGATCGGGCCAGATGCCGTGCTCTTCGATGTCGTGTCTCGTATGCCGGTATCGATCGCACAACGACTCACGATGGCTGTGGCGCGTCGGCAGGTGGGTAATACACCTCCCAGAACGTGAGACCGTGCGGTGGCGCCACGTCCCCAGCCTGCTTCCGATTCTTCGCCCGAATCATCGCGGGAATGTCATCGGGTGCGAAATCTCCTGCACCCACATTGACGAGCGTGCCGACGATCGAGCGCACCATTTGGTGGCAAAACGCCGTTGCCTGAATCCAGAACTCGAGAAGGTCATCGCCGGCATCGACCCACTCGGTGGAGAGCACGGTACGGACCATCAACTTCTCGTGCGCATCGTCGTCGACCTTGGGCCTCCGACAGAACGAGCTGAAGTCGTGTTCCCCGACAAGGTGTTGTGCGGCCGCTCGCATGGCCTCGAGGTCGAGCGGCTCCCATACGTGCCATGCGCCGTGCGCGCGTAACGGATCGGGCTGGCGGGAGGTGAGAACCTGATATCGATAGCGACGCCACTTCGCAGAAAAGCGCGCGTGGAAATCGTCGGGGACGCGCACGATGTCTCGCACCACGATGCCCGGCCCACACAACCCATTCAGCGAGCGCTCGAGTTTCGATGACTCAACCCGGTTCTTCCGAATCATCTCGGGCACATCGAAGCTGATGACCTGCCCCCGCGCGTGTACACCTTTGTCTGTCCGCCCCGCTCCAGTAATCGTCACGGGCTCACCAAAGATGACGGCGAGAGCATCCTCGATTGCACCAGTGATCGTCGGGACGTCGTTGTTGGGTGCAAAACCATGAAAGCCACTGCCGTTATACGCGACAGTGGCTTTCAGTTTCACGTGAGACGTACTCGCTTAGACGAGTTCGATTCGCGCCATCGGCGCGTTGTCACCAGAACGAGGGCCGAGCTTCATGATTCGGGTGTAGCCACCCGGACGCTCGACGTACCGCGGTCCAATCTCATCGAAGAGTTTCGTTGCCATTTCCCGGTCACCCAGGAAACGAACGACCTGACGGTGGTTGTGCACCCCGCCCTTCTTGGCCTTCGTGATCATCTTTTCAGCGATCGGGCGCATGGCCTTCGCCTTTGCCTCTGTCGTCGTGATCCCCTCAGCGGCGATCAGCGAAGCAACGAGGTTGGCCATCATGGCCTTTTGGTGAGACGAACTCCCGCCGAAGCGGGGGCCCTTCTTGGGACGTGCTGGCATATGGATCAGTCCCTCGTTCGGAGCGTGAGGCCACGCTCGTCAAGCTTCTCGATGACCTCGTCGAGCGACTTCTGGCCAAAGTTCGTGATGGCAAGAAGGTCGTCTTCGGTCTTTTCGAGCAGCTCGCCAACGGAGTTGACCTGTGCACGCTTGAGGCAGTTGCGGGGACGCTCGGACAGATCGAGGTCTTCGATCGGCTTTTCGAGGTCTGGGGATCCAGCGACGACCGGGCTCATTTCGCCCAACTCGAGGCCCTGGGGCTCATCGCTCATCTCTTCGACGAGCTGCACCAGGGTGCGCAACGTGGCACCAGCGGATGCAAGCGCATCACGGGGGGTGATCGACCCATCCGTCAAGATGTCGAACTCGACCCGGTCGAGGTCGGCCTGCTGGTCAACGCGTGTCGGCGTCACATCGAAGGCCACACGTCGAACGGGTGAGTAGATCGAGTCGATGGGAATGACCCCGATTGTCTCAGAGGTGTTGTTTCGATCCGCACTGACATAACCCGAACCTTGGTCGACAGTGATGTCGATTGCGAGGTGGCCCTTGCTATTCAATGTGGCGAGTGGAAGATCTCCATTGAGAATCTCCACGTCGGCATGTGGATGAATGTCCGATGCGACGACGTCCTTTGGACCACGCACATCGAGGCGAAGGGTGACCGGCTCATCGGCATGCACCCGAAGGACGATGTCCTTCAGGTTCAAGATGATGTCGGTGACGTCTTCAGCGACACCTGGGATGGTGTCGAATTCGTGAAGGGCATCGTCGAAACGAACCTGGGTGATCGCGGCGCCGGGAATCGATGAAAGCAGGGTGCGTCGTAGCGAACTTCCGATCGTGTGGCCCAATCCTCTTTCGAGGGGGCCGATCGCAAACCGCTGTGCGTTGCTTTCTTCTTCACCGATCGCTTCGACCGTCGGACGCTGAATGACCAGCATGTTTTCTCCTCGGAACTTCGAAGGCGACCCTCGAGCAATGCTCGAGGTGTTTCTTATTGGTTGATAGGTATTACTTCGAGTACAGCTCGACGATGAGCTGTTCACGAACTGGGACGTCGATGTGCTCACGCAGCGGAAGCTGGTGCACAACGGCTTCGAACTGATCCGAACCGGCGTCGAGCCATGCCGGCTTCGAACGGTCGAGAACGTCAACATTCCATTGCAGCGTGACGCCAGTACGTGACTTCGCACGCACTCGGATCACGTCGCCCTGTCGCACCCGATAGCTCGGGACGTCGACGCGTGAACCGTTGACCTCGATGTGGCCGTGGTTCACGAACTGGCGAGCTTGCGGACGGGTGGCCGCCCAGCCTGAGCGGTACACGACGTTGTCGAGACGCAGCTCGAGGAAACGCAGCATGTTCTCGCCGGTCACGCCGGTACGACGGCTTGCTTCGGCGTAGATGTTGCGGAACTGCTTCTCGGAGAGCCCGTAGGTGAAGCGTGCTTTCTGCTTCTCCTGGAGCTGAAGCAAGTACTCGCTCACGTTGCCGCGACGGCGAGTACGCCCATGATCTCCGGGTGGGTAGGGGCGCTTGTCGAGAGCGATGGTTTCGCCCTTGGTTCCCCAGATGTTGGTGCCAAGGCGACGCGATACACGTGCCTTCGGTCCGGTGTAACGAGACATGTGTCAGACCCTCCGACGCTTCGCTGGACGGCATCCGTTGTGTGGAACGGGGGTGACGTCTTTGATTCCAGTGACCTCGATGCCGGTGCTCGTGATCGAACGAATGGCGGTCTCACGACCCGATCCTGGTCCGCTGACAACAACGTCGACGCGGCGCACGCCGTGCTCCATTGCTCGGCGAGCTGCCTGCTCGGCAGCCATTTGAGCGGCGAACGGAGTGGACTTACGAGAACCCTTGAATCCAACGTTGCCAGCCGAGGCCCACGAAAGTGTGTTCCCAGCTTGGTCCGTGAAGGTGATGATCGTGTTGTTGAACGAGCTCTTGATGTGTGCCACGCCATGCGTGACATTCTTTGACTGCTTGCGCTTCTTGCGCTGTGGCGTTGGTGCCATGATCAGGCCTTCTTCTTTCCGGCGACGGTCTTCTTCGGGCCCTTACGGGTGCGAGCATTGGTGTGTGTGCGCTGTCCACGGACGGGGAGCCCTCGACGGTGGCGGAGACCCTGGTATGAGCCGATCTCCATTTTGCGCTTGATGTCCTGGCTGGTCTGGCGGCGAAGGTCGCCCTCGACCTTCAGGTGTTCTTCGATGTATGCACGAATTTGTGCGACCTCTGTGTCGGTCAGGTCTCGGACCCGCGTTGTTGGCTCGATGGTGAGCTCGGAGCACAAGGTCTGTGCCGAGGTCAGGCCGATACCGAAGATGTACGTGAGCGAGATCTGCACCTGCTTGTCACGTGGAATGTCGACGCCGGAAATACGTGCCATGGCGGTTAGCCCTGCCTCTGCTTGTGTCGGGGATTCGTGCAGATCACCATGACGCGACCGTGGCGCTTGATGACTCTGCAGTTATCACACATTGTTTTGACGCTTGCGCGAACCTTCACGTGGCGTCCTTTCTCTTCGTTCGTTGCTTGCCGCTACTTGTAGCGGTAGGTAATACGGCCTCGCTCGAGGTCGTATGGAGTGAGCTCTACCTGGACGCGGTCGCCGGGGAGGATACGGATGTAGTGCATCCTCATCTTTCCGGAGATGTGAGCCAATACTTTGTGGCCATTTTCGAGTTCAACACGGAACATGGCATTCGGAAGGGGTTCGGTAACAGTCCCCTCCAACACGATCGCGTCTTCTTTTGCTTTCGCCAGTGGAAATCCTCCTGTGTAAGCCAAGCTCGCAGCATTAAAATACGCGCGCTAGGCCAGCGCTTTACGTTAGCGGGCGCGGCCCAAGCAACCAACTGGAGAACGAAACAATCAGCGCCAGTTCGACAGGTCGACCTGCACGAGCGCGGCCTGTACTCGCGGTCGATCTGCCTCGTAGATGAGTCGCTCCGGTCCGAGCACCGATTCGCCGATCACACGCGAGCTTCGCTGGACGTACCATCTGGCTATGGATCTGATGCCAGTCGACGAGTTCGAAGCGCACGTCGAGGCCGCCCTTGATGGGATCGATGAGGGTCTCGCGTCGCTCATGGACAATGTGGTGATCGTGGTCGAAGACCGAAATGTTGATGAGACCGGACTGCTCGGCCTCTACGAAGGAACACCTCTGACGGAACGAGACCAATACGGCCTCCTCGAAATGCCCGACAAAGTGTCGATCTATCGTGTTGCACTATGTGAGATGTGCGACTCGAGGGACGAACTCGTCGAAGAGATACGGACGACGGTCATCCACGAGGTCGCACATCATTTTGGGATCGATGACGACCGGCTCGACGAACTCGGTTGGGCGTGACCAACTGCGTGCCGCGATGAGCGGGGAAAGTGCGGTTGTCTCGACGGGTTGAGCGTTAGATCCCGAGCGCCTCGCGGACTCGAGCGAACACTTCATCTTCCTCACCAAGGCCGTCGATCACCACGAGCTTGCCCCGACCGGCAAACCACTCCAGAAGGGGCGCGGTTTGCGCCTCGTAGAGACTCAACCGTTCGGCGATGGCTTCCTCGGTGTCGTCTTCTCGTCCACGAGCCATCATGCGAGCAGTGACTTCTTCAATGGCAACATCGATGTTGATCGCAGCATCGAGTTCAACACCCTGATCATCGAGGATCGCCGCAAGCGCATCGGCCTGCCCCGAGGTGCGAGGAAATCCATCCAACAACACACCCTGCTCCATGACATCGGCCTCCGCGAGGCGTTCGGCGACGATGCCGTTCATGATGTCGTCGCTGACGAGACCGCCAGCCTTCATGATCGCTTCGGCTTGTTGGCCGAGGGGCGTGCCCGCGGCAACCGCAGCACGAAGCATGTCTCCTGTCGAGACGTGAACAATTCCGAACTCTGCAACGAGCCGAGCACATTGCGTGCCCTTACCAGCTCCCTGCCGCCCGAGGACAACGATTCGTGGCGCCACAGCGACCTCTACTTCTTCTTGCCGAGGAAACCCTCGTAGTTCCGCATCATCAACTGACTGTCGATCTGCTTCATCGTTTCAAGAGCAACACCTACAGCGATCAGGATCGAGATGCCGATGAATCCAAACCCTGCCGCACCCAACCCACCATTGTTTCCCTCGGTCAAGTTGAACCCGATTGCACGCATGATGAGATTCGGTAGGAGTGCAACCGCTGCAATGAACAAAGCGCCAGGCAGCGTGATGCGAGTGAGAATGCGAGCCAGATAGTGCTCGGTTTGTGGCCCAGGCCGGATGCCGGGAATGAACCCGCCCTGCTTACGAATGGTGTCTGCCTGCTTCGCAGGATCAAACGTGATCGCCGTGTAGAAGTACGCAAACCCGATGATCATCAACCCGAAGACGATCAAGTACAGCGGCGACGATGGGTCCACGAGATTGTCGTTCACGAAGTTTCGTATGCTGTTTCCCCAACCGGTGTCGGGAAGGGCAACCGCGATCAAGGTCGGCAGGTACAGCACCGAGCTTGCAAAGATGATCGGGATCACGCCGGACTGATTCACCTTGAGGGGGATGTACGTGCTCTGCCCGCCGTACATCTTGCGGCCGACAACTCGCTTGGCGAAGTTGACCGGGATTCGACGCTGACCGTTCTCGACGAACACGATGCCGACAAGAGCAATACCGAGGATGATGGAGAACGCGATCACCGCAGCAACACCCTCGTTGGTCCACAGTGCACTGAATTGTGCAGGGAACTGACTCACGATGGAGGCGAAGATGATGAGCGACATACCGTTGCCGATCCCCTTCTGCGTGATCAGCTCGCCCATCCACATGACCAGTGCGGTACCCGCGGTGAGCGTCAGAACGACGAGGAGCACGGTCCCGACGTTGAACTTTGGCAACAGGACGAACCCACCGCCCAGTCCGTCAGAACGATTGAACAAGAAGGCGAAACTCGTGGACTGGATGATTGCGATCGCAATCGTGAGGTAGCGGGTCCACTGCGTGATCTTTCGCTGACCAACAGCGCCCTGTTGTTGCCACTGCTCGATTCGTGGCACAACGACACCGAGCACCTGCATGATGATCGACGCAGTGATGTAGGGCAGAACCCCGAGGGCAAATATGGCGAACGTCGTAAGGCCACCGCCAGAGAACAATTGGACGTACGCAAGAATTCCTCCCTGCTGATCACTGGTCTCCCGGAGCTGCTGAACCGCAAGTGTGTCAATCCCCGGCGAAGGGATGAACGAACCCAACCGATAGAGGGCCAGGACGAACAACGTGAACAGAATCTTGTTTCGAAGATCCGGAACCCGGAACATGTTTGCGATGCGTGAGATCACGGGCGCTCCCTCATAGCGGTGGGATTACGGTAGCTGAACGACCCCAACTTCGGGTCGCGCATTCACCAGAATGAATACGGTCAGCGATTGGTGTGCTGGTTGCCCTTAGCAGGAGGACGTGGAGCGTCACCCCATGGCTTGGGCAGTATCTCCATTGTGCCGCCTGCGGCTGTGATGGCTTCCTCGGCGCTCTTGGAGAACGCATGTGCCTTCACGGTGACCCCTGAAGCGAGTTCGCCTCGTCCAAGGATCTTGATGAGAGAGTTCTTCGACACCAGACCAAGTTCCCGGAGCGTCTCTGGTGACACTTCGGTGAGACCACTCTCGGCGATCGTGTCGAGATTGATTGCCTGGTATTCGACACGGAAGGGGTTCGTGAAGCCTCGCAGCTTCGGCACCCGCTTGTGCAGTGGCATCTGGCCACCTTCGAAGCCCTGGCGAACCTTGCCGCGACCGCGTGAGTGCTGGCCCTTGGTACCACGGCCAGCGGTCTTGCCGCCCTTGCCGCCGATACCGCGACCCTTGCGCTTGGCGTTCTTTGTCGAACCCTCTGCAGGCTTGAGATCGTGAACTTTGATGGCCATTACGCCTCCTCGACGGTGACCAGGTGAGGTACCCGGCTGATCATGCCACGAACCTCAGGTGAGTCGGGCTTTGTGACCGTGCGACCGATCCGGCCAAGACCGAGCGCGCGAATGGTCCCACGCTGCTTCGGCTTGCAGCCAATGGTGGAGCGCACTTGTGTGATGTTCAGGTCAGCCATCATTGCCCTCCGTTTGTGACAACACCTGCGGTGGCAGGGTCGGCGACATCGCGCTCGGATTCCTTGTACGCCTGGAGCAGTCCTGCAGGAACGAAGTCCTCGGGGTCGAGACCGCGAAGCCGAGCAATCTCATCAGGACGCTTCAGATCCTTGAGCCCTGCGATCGTCGCACGAGCGACGTTGATGTGATTCGGCGAGCCGAGCGACTTGCACAGCACATCTTGAATTCCTGCTTCTTCGAGGATGGCGCGAGCAGCACCACCAGCGATGACGCCGGTACCAGGTGCTGCTGGCTTCATGAGAACACTTCCAGCGCCCATCGAACCCAGAACTGGGTGCACGATCGTTGTTCCGGCCAGCGGAACGTTGAAGAGGTTGCGCTTGGCTTCCTCGGTGCCCTTCTGTATGGCGAGGGGCACCTCCTTGGCCTTTCCATACCCGAGTCCGACCTGACCATTGCCGTCGCCGATCACCACGAGTGCGGTGAAGCTGAAGCGACGACCGCCCTTGACGACCTTCGCGACACGGTTGATGTGGATCACGCGAGAGTCCCTCAGGCCTCCCTCGTTCTCTCGATCGTTACGGCCACCACTGCGGTCGTTTCGATCGTTCCGGTTGTTGTTTTCGTTCGCCATCAGAACTCCAGTCCTGCTTCGCGGGCAGCATCAGCCAGAGCGGCGACACGTCCGTGATAGAGATTGCCGCCGCGATCGAACACGACGGAGTTGATGCCAGCATCCTTGGCTCGGCTCGCAACGAGCTCTCCCACCTTGGTTGCTGCGTCGACCGTGTTCCCACGACCGTCCCAGCCTTTTTCGACCGTGCTCGCTGATGCCAGCGTGGCACCGTTCACGTCGTCGATGATCTGCGCAACGATGTGACGGTTCGAGCGGAAGACGGCCAAGCGTGGCCGTGTTGCGGTGCCGTGCACCGATTTGCGAATTCGATAGTGACGGCGCTGACGGTTGCGTCGGCGTTCGGCAGAAATGTTCTTCATTATTTGGCTGCCTTTCCTGCCTTGCGGATGATCCGCTCGCCCTCGTACTTGATGCCCTTGCCCTTGTATGGCTCGGGTTTGCGCCACTTGCGGATGTCCGCAGCGACCTGGCCGACAAGTTGTTTGTCGATTCCCTTGATGATGATTTCGGTTTGCACGGGAACCTCGAACTCGATTCCGTCTGGCGCTTGGATGTGGACCGGATGACTGAATCCGAGCTGCATCTCGAGGGCGTTGGTGCCCTTCGCCGCTGCGCGGTAACCGACACCGACGATCTCGAGTTTTTTCGAGAATCCCTCGCTCACGCCGATGATCATGTTGTCGACGAGTGTTCTCGCCAAGCCGTGCATTGCCTTGTGATCACCGGTGTCGTTGGGACGAACAAGCGTGACCACTCCCTCGTCGACCGAGGCAGTTATTTCGCCGGGCAGCGTGATCGACAACTCACCCTTCGTACCAGTGACCGTGACATCCGTTCCGGCGATGCTCACATCGACTCCGGACGGGATGGTGATCGGGGCGCTTCCAATTCGTGACATCGCGTTCTCCTACCAGACGTAGGCGAGCACCTCGCCACCAATACGGCGGCGACGGGCTTCGCGATCGGTCATGAGGCCACGGTTGGTGGAGAGCACGGCAACGCCGAGCCCGCCCAACACACGTGGGACCTCTGTGGACTTGCGGTACACCCGCAGCCCAGGCTTGCTGACTCGGGTGATGCCCGAGATAACACGCTTGCGCTCTGGTGAATACTTCATATCGATGCTGAGGACGCGTCCGGGACCGGACGGGTTGTCAGCAACCGTGTAGCTGGTGATGTATCCCTCGCTCTTGAGCAGCTCAGCGAGCGTCTCCTTGAGCTTGGATGATGGCATGGACACGTCGTCATGCATTGCGGTGTTTGCATTGCGGATACGCGTGAGCATGTCGGCGATGGGGTCGGTCATTGTCATGTTTGTGTTTCCTTCCCCTACCAGCTGGCCTTTTTGAGGCCAGGAATCTCGCCGGCGTGGCCCATCTCCCGAAGGCAGATGCGACACAGGCCGAACTTCTTGTACACGCTGCGCGGACGCCCGCACTTACGGCACCGGGTATAGCCGCGGACCTTGAACTTCGGCGTCTTCTGCTGCTTGTTTACGAGCGCCTTCTTTGCCATTACTGGCCTTCCTTCCGGAATGGGAATGCGAATGCTTCGAGCAGTGCTTTGCCGTGCTCGTTGTTCGTTGCTGTGGTGACGATGGTGATGTCCATGCCGCGAACGACGTCGACATTGTCGTAGTTGATCTCCGGGAAGATCAACTGCTCGGTGACACCGAACGTGTAGTTACCCCGACCATCGAAGCTCTTCGTTGGGAGGCCACGGAAGTCTCGGATTCGCGGTGTTGCGAGCGAGATGACCCGATCGAGGAACTCGTACATTCGATCGCCGCGAAGGGTGACCCGAGCGCCGATCGTCTGCCCCTCGCGAAGCTTGAAGCTCGCCAGGCTCTTCTTTGCCTTGGTGACCGAAGGTTTCTGACCAGTGATGATCGCCAGATCAGTGAGCGCTCCTTCGAGCGCCTTCTTGTTGAGCGCAGCTTCGCCGACACCCATGTTGACGGAGATCTTGTCGAGACGAGGGACCTGCATGATGTTGTCGAGGCCGAGGTCTTCTTTCAGCTTCGCTTGGATCTCGTCGAAGTACTGCGCCTTCAACGTTGGGACTGCGGTTGCGGTATCAGCCATCGATCTCGGCTCCAGTTCGCTTGCACACGCGCACCTTCGAGCCATCTTCGAGGAACTTGTAGCCAATGCGTGTCGGCTTACCGTCCTTCGGGCTGATGATCGCGACGTTCGACACATGCATTGGCATGTCCTTGTCGATGATGCCACCAGGTGAGTTTTCACCTTGTGGACGTTGGTGCTTCTTGGCGAGGTTGACACCCTCGACGATGACCGTGTTCTTCTCAGGGAAAGCGAACATGACTTCGCCCTCCTTGCCACGATCCTTGCCGGCGAGGACTCGAACCTTGTCGCCCTTCTTGATCTTCATTTAGAGGACCTCCGGTGCCAACGACACGATTCGCATGAACTTCTTGTCTCGAAGCTCACGACCAACCGGGCCGAAGATGCGGGTTCCACGTGGCTGTGAGTTCTCGTTGATGAGCACAGCTGCGTTCTCATCGAAGCGGATGTATGAACCATCCGGACGACGGATTTCCTTTTTGACACGGACGACGACGCACTTGACGACTTCACCCTTCTTGACGCCAGCACCTGGTGTGGCGTCTTTGACCGCTGCGACGATGACATCGCCGATGCTTGCGTAGCGGCGACGCGTGCCACCGAGCACCTTGATGCAAAGAACTTCCTTTGCACCAGAGTTGTCGGCGACCTTGAGACGAGTTTCCTGCTGAATCATTTAGCGGGCCCTCTCGATGATCTCGACGAGGCGCCAGCGCTTCTTCTTCGACAATGGACGGGTCTCTTGGATCCGTACACGATCGCCGAGCTTGGCATCGTTGGCCTCGTCGTGTGCGAACAGCTTGGTGCTCCGTTGCACGGTCTTGGCGTAACGACGATGGCGTACCCGATCGACCGACTCGACAACTGCGGTCTTGTCCATCGCGATCGAGATGACGACGCCCTCGCGTACCTTGCGAGGATTCTCGCGTACGTCTTGGCCGTCGCTCGCTTCTGCCACGCCGGTGGCCGCGGGTGCGGCGGGCGTTGGCTCTGCTTCGGGTGGTTCGACCGGGGCGTCGGCCTCGGGTGTGACTGCGTCGCTCATGATGCGACCTCCTCGGCTTCGAGCGCTTCTGCAGCGGCGATCTCACGAGCACGTAGCTCGGTGAGAACCCGTGCCTTGTCCTTGCGGACGTCGCTCAGACGGCGGACGTTTGTGAGCTGGCCGGTTGCGTTCTGGAAACGCAGATTGAACAGCTCTTCGGATGTTTCTTCGAGACGCGTCAGGAGGTCGGCGTCTGAAAGTTCGGCCAGCTTCTTTGCCTTTGCCATTTAGAAACCCTCCTCACGTTTGACGAACTTGCACTTGATCGGCATCTTCTGGATCGCACGATCGATGGCCGCACGAGCGACCTCCTCATCGTGGAATGACAGTTCGAACAGCACACGCCCTGGCCGCACGACGGCGACCCAACGCTCCGGGTTGCCCTTGCCCGAACCCATGCGGGTCTCGGCGGGCTTTTCGGTGACGGGTTTGTCCGGAAACACGTTGATCCAGACCTTGCCGCCACGCTTGATGTGACGGGTCATGGCAATACGTGCGGCCTCGATCTGGCGAGCCGTGATCCACCCTGGCTCGAGAGCCTGGAGGCCGAAGTCGCCGAATGTGACCTCTGTGCCGCCCTTTGCGTTTCCACGCATGCGGCCACGATGGTGCTTTCGATGTGCAACCTTGCGGGGCATCAACATTTGGGTCCTACCTCTCAGTCCGCGTCGCCGGGACGGAAGTTGGGAGCTTGATCCTTGGTTCGGGTGTTGGCCTCGATGGCCTCTTCCTCAGCAAGGAGCTTCTCGAACTCGGGATCGGCCTCTTTGACAAGTGGTACGAGCTCTTCTTCTGGAGCTTCGACCTCAGCGCCCTCGGCAGGTTTGCGCGGCGCCGACGGGCTCGACACGACTTGGCGTGGCTTGTTCTGACCCGAGGTTTCCCCAACAGCCATCGCTGCTTCACGCTCGATCTTGTCTTGCGCTTCGTTCTTGTACGGCAGACGCTCACCGGTGTAGATCCACACCTTCACGCCAATTCGACCGGCAGCGGTGTGCGCTTCGCGGAAGCCGTAGTCGATCTCGGCACGCAACGTGTGCAAGGGAACTTGTCCCTCGCGGTACCACTCGCGGCGGGCCATCTCGGAGCCACCAAGGCGGCCTGATGTCTGAACCTTGATGCCAAGAGCGCCAGCCTTTTGTGCGTTCTGAACTGCCCGCTTCATCGCACGACGGAAGGCGACTCGGCCCTGGAGCTGATCGGCAACACCTTGGGCGATCAGAGCAGCATCGAGTTCAGGCGTCTTGATCTCTTGAATGTTGAGCTGGACCTTCTGGTTACCGGTGATCTTGGCAAGTCCGGTCCGAAGGCGGTCTGCCTCGGCACCCTTGCGGCCGATCACGATGCCAGGACGAGCGGTGTGCACGTCGACACGAAGGCTGTCACGGCTCGATTTGCGTTCGATCTCGATGCGCGAAATCGCTGCGTGCGGCAGGTCCTTCATGATGAACTTACGAATCACCGAGTCCTCGATGACAAAGTTGGCGTAGTCCTCACGGTTGGCGAACCAACGTGACTTCCAGTCGGTGGTGATACCGAGGCGAAAGCCGTAGGGGTTGATCTTTTGACCCATGGTTACTCTTCCTCTTCCGAAGCGCTTGCGTCGTCCACGCCAGCGTCGGTGATGGGAGCGGTGTCGTCGCTCGCTGCGTCGTCTTCGATCAACTCTTCGACCTCTTCGTCTACGGATGTTTCGGTTGCTGCCTTCGACTTTGCGACACGAGCAGAACGGTCGGCTCGTGGAGTTGTCTGACCGGCAGCGCGGCGTTCGGCGCGATTGCGACGAATGTCGAGCTTGTCATCGTCCATGCGCGACACGATCAGCGTGATATGGCAGGTGCGTTTGCGAATGCGGGTCGCACGACCACGAGCACGTGGACGCCACCGCTTCATCGTCGGGCCCTCATCTGCATAACACGCTGATACGAACAGCTCGTCAGCATCTTGCAGGTCGTTGTGCTCCGCGTTTGCGACAGCCGAGTCGAGAAGCTTGCCGACCGGTTCAGCGATACCGCGTTCGCAGAGATCGAGATAGTCCGCTGCGTCTGCAACATGCATGCCACGAATCTCGTCGAGTACAGCGCGTGCCTTGTACGCCGAGGCTCGCACGTGCTTCACCGACGCGCGAGTGCCAGGTCGTTCGTTTGTCTTTGCACCGGTCATCGACGCGCTCCTCGCTCTTGACCGGCGTGGAACTTGAAGGTTCTCGTCGGAGCGAATTCGCCGAGCTTGTGCCCAACCATCGATTCGGTGACATACACGGGAACGTGCTTGCGACCATCGTGCACTGCCAACGTGTGGCCGAGCA
This sequence comes from uncultured Acidimicrobiales bacterium, assembly GCA_905479685.1. Taxonomy (GTDB): domain Bacteria; phylum Actinomycetota; class Acidimicrobiia; order Acidimicrobiales; family SHLQ01; genus SHLQ01. Next base: position 3,324 of record CAJQNJ010000005.1, on the reverse strand, counting down.
TGTCAGGAATGATTGTGGAACGGCGAGACCAGGTCTTGATGACCGCCTTTTCGTTCTTCTCGTTGAGTGCATCGACCTTCTTGAGCAGATGCTCGTCGACGAAAGGGCCCTTCTTGAGGCTGCGTGGCATGGTTCGTTACCTCCGCGATCCGCGCTTGCGGCGTCGGCGAATGATCATCTGGTCGGACTGCTTCTTGTCGGAACGGGTGCGAGCCTCTGGCTTGCCCCATGGGGATACTGGATGACGGCCACCGGACGTCTTGCCTTCGCCACCACCGTGTGGGTGATCGACCGGGTTCATAGCGACGCCACGGGTCTGCGGGCGTACGCCCTTCCAGCGATTACGGCCAGCTTTACCGATCTTGATCAGCTCGTGCTCGGAGTTACCGACCGTGCCGATGGTGGCTCGGCAGTCGATGGGCACTCGGCGCATCTCTGTGCTTGGCAAACGCAGAATGGCGTACGGGCCGTCCTTGGCTACCAACTGCACACTCGACCCAGCCGAGCGGGACAGCTTGCCGCCGCCACCTGGCTGAAGTTCGACGTTGTGCACCGTGGTACCGACCGGGACGTAACGCAACGGAAGTGCGTTGCCTGGCTTGATCTCGGAGCCTTGTCCGTTTTGCAGGACCTCACCGACGCCGACCCCTTCAGGAGCAAGCACGTAGGCCTTCTCGCCGTCGAAGTAATGCAGGAGCAGAATGCGACAGGAACGGTTCGGGTCGTATTCGACCGCCGCGACCTTGGCTGGAATACTGTCCTTGTTGCGACGGAAATCGATCTTGCGGTACTGCTTCTTGTGCCCACCACCACGATGGCGAGACGTCTTGCGGCCATAACTATTGCGACCACCCGTCCGAGTCTTGCTCTCGAGCAACGACTTCTCGGGGACCGTCTTGGTGATCTCGGAAAAGTCCGACGACGTCTGGAAACGGCGTCCTGGGCTTGTTGGCTTGCGCTTGCGCAGAGTCATCTGATCACACCTCGAACAGGTCGATTTCGTCACCCTCAGCGAGCGTGACCATTGCTCGCTTGGTGTCGGAGCGCTTGCCGAACGTGCCGTTTCGACGGTTGCGCTTGCGCTTTCCTTTGCGGTTCATCGTGTTCACCTTGAGCACGGAGACCTCGAAGATCGACTCAACAGCCTGTTTGATCTCAGGCTTGCTGGCGTCGGGGTGCACGGTGAACGTGTAGACGTTGTCCTCGAGTAGGCCGTAGCTCTTCTCCGAGACAACAGGGGCGATGAGAATATCGCGAAGATCGGTTGCCATTGCTTACTCCTCTTCTTCCGAAGCGCTCGAAGCGTCCAGGCCGGCTTCGGTGGTGGATGCGGCAGCGTCTTCTTCCGAAGCGCTCGCATCTGCCTTGGTGCCGGCTTCGACGAAACCGGCAGCAGAAGCTGCTTCGGCCGTAGTGAACCACACCTCGGCGACGGTGGTTTCGTACCAGCGCCCGCCCGTCTGATGGAACTTCATCGAGTCTGCGTTGCCCTTGACGGGGAAGCCCTCGGGCATGGAACCGTCAGCGAGTGGTGCGTGTGAATCAGGGCCGAAGTCGGCGTCAGCGCTGGTTTCGGCCGGAGCAGCGTCCTGTGGAGCTGCCTTGGCTGGCTTGTCCGCCTTGGCAACATCCTTCTTGCGGCTGTGCGGCTCAGCGACTGGCAATGCGCCCTGCGTGAAGACGACCGTGTCGCTCACGAGCACGTCGTAGGCATTCAGCTCTCCAGTAGGCAGTACATGAACATTCGGTATGTTCCGGAAACTCAAAGCCGCGTTCGCATCGCTCTCGTCGAGGACGAACAGGACACGACCTTCATTGGCCAGTCCAAGATCATTGATGACCTTGACCGCAGCCGAAGTCTTCGGTGCGTCGAATTCAAACCCCTCGACCACGAGGACTTTGCCATCGGCGGCCCGGTCGGACAAGGCCGAACGAAGGGCCAGCTTGATCATCTTCTTCGGTGTCTTCTGGCTGTAATCACGAGGCTTCGGGCCGTGTGCGATGCCTCCACCGCGCCACTGAGGCGAACGAATCGAGCCTTGGCGGGCTCGGCCTGTGCCCTTTTGGCGCCACGGCTTGGCGCCGCCGCCCCTGCGCTCTGCTCGTGTCTTCGTGGAGTGCGTTCCCGCACGGCGCGCCGCGAGCTGTGCGGTCACGACCTGGTGCATCACATGGAGATTCGGCTCGATTCCGAAGATCTCGTCATCGAGGGTTGCCGTGCCGGCTTTCTTGCCTGCGACGGTTGTGACATCTACAGAAGCCATTAGTTGCCCTCCCCCATCTTTGCGGCATTACGCAATAGCACCGTTCCGCCCTTGGGGCCAGGAACGTTGCCCTTGATGAGGATCAGATTTTCCTCGGCGTTGGCCTCGATGATGGTGAGATTCTGAGTGGTGACCTTGATACCGCCGGAACGACCGGCCATCTTCTTGCCCTTGAAGATCCGACCCGGGGTCGCGCACTGTCCAACAGATCCAGGCATGCGGTGCACTCGATGCGCACCGTGACTGGCATTGTGGCCCTTGAAGTTGTGACGCTTCATGACGCCCGTGAATCCTTGGCCTTTGCTTACTCCGGTTGCATCGACGAGTTCACCCTCGGCGAGGACGTCGGCGCCGATCTCTTGACCGATCACGAACTCGCTGACGTCATCGAGACGGAGCTCGACGAGCTTCTTGCCCGGCGCAACGCCCGCCTTTTCGTACGTGCCAAGTTCTGGCTTGATGAGTCGGTGTTCTTTTTGGGTGCCCACCGCTACCTGGACAGCTGAGTAGCCATCGGTCTCGGGGTGCTTGATCTGCACGACGCGACAAGGCGTGACCTTGAGCACGGTCACGGGGACGACTTTGTCGTCACGCCAAACCTGCGTCATTCCCAGTTTTTCACCAACTATGGCTTTGGTGGCCATGGTTCTCGTTCCTTGTTGGAAGTTCCTGTGGGATAGCCCACTCACGCGAACGCTCCGCGTGGGCATGGCCCAGCGGAGCGAGATTTCTGTTGTGCTCATTGGTTCCCGAAGGCCTTATGAGACGTCGATTGTGTTCTGAGAGACTCAGGTATCCGGCTATCTCGAACCCGAGGAGGGCAGAGACGTCGAATGCACAGCTGGATCACCCTAGCCGCGTTGTCTAGAAGCACCAACGCCACAACGACGCCGATGTCGGCCACCAGGCCGAGTTCTCGAGGTCGTTGGTCACAGGCCCAGACTCTGGTGCGATACGTCGAACCAGTAACGTCACTTCTGGTCGATTGGAGCCAACCGCCAGAACACCTGCGCCGTCCTCACACATTGGTGGCCACGAGCCACGAGCGCGCCCGTTCATC
>CAJQNJ010000004.1 GCA_905479685.1 uncultured Acidimicrobiales bacterium | reverse complement strand
AATTGAGGGTGTTCGAGCCACCGCCACTCCACCCCCAGACAGCGACGCGCTCGGGATCGACAAAGGAGTGCTTTCCGGTAAAGGCCCTGACGGCGGCCGCCTGGTCTCTAGAGGAGTGTTCGCCAACGGTGCCGTAGACGGTTTTTCTCCAAGCTGCGCCTTTGGGCGCTGGTGTACCGCGGTTGTCGAAACTGACCACCACGAAGCCGGCGTCGGCCACGGCCCGATGAAACAGCATCCGGTTGCCTCCCCAGCGATCCACCACGGTGGTTCCCGCCGGCTCCCCATAGACGAAGACGAGTAGCGGATACGTCTTGCTGGGATCGAAATCGCGCGGCTTCAGCATCCAGGAATCGAGTGTGACCCCTGCTTCGACCTCAGTCTGGAAGAACTCCACCGGTGGCACGGCGATATCGCCAAGTCGGCTTGCCAACTCGGCGTTGTCTTCCAGAACGCGCACGGTCTCATGCCCCGGAAGGCGCACCAGGCCGATCCCGGGTGGGACATCGAAGCGGGAAAAGGTATGAAAAGCGTAGGCACCGTCGGGTGAGACATCGTAGCTGTGAGTGCCTGGCTGGTCGATCGGTGTCACTCGCTCAGGGCTTGCCGAGCCATCGATCCTGGCCCGATAGAGATACCTCTGTGTTGCATTGTCCGGTGAGGCGATGAAGTAGAGCCATCCCGACCCGGTGCCCGCTCCCGCCAGGCTGATCACGTCGGCTTCGAATCGAGTGATGAGCTGCTCGCCCGAGCCATCTCGACGGACGCGGTAGGCGTGCCGCCAACCATCCTTCTCACTCAGCCAAAGGAACTCCTCTGACCCGTCGAGCCATTCGAGCTCCTCCATGACATCGACCCAAGTCTCGGAGCGATCCTGATGGACCCGCCGGACTTTGCCGGTATCAGCCTCTGCGAGCAGAACATCATTCGTGTTCTGCAGCCGATTGAGGTGCTGCAGGAGGAGCGTCTCGGAATCCTCACCCCAGTCCAGGCGCGCGATATAGGTGTTCCGCGGATCACCGGGAACGTCCATCCAGCGGATCTCTCCACCGTTCGAATCGACCACCCCCACCCGCACCGCCGAGTTCGTCGTCCCGGCTTTGGGATAAGGAATCCAGGTGAGCTGTGGATAAAGCGTGTCTGTGTTGTTGATCAGAGCAAACTTGTCGACGCCGCTCGAGTCGAAATTCCAAAAGGCGATGTGCTTGCCATCCGGGCTCCAGCGGTAACCGTCTCGAATGCCGAGCTCTTCCTCGTAGACCCAATCCGAGGTTCCGTTGATGATCGTCTCCGACCCGTCGCTCGTCAGCGGCGTGATCTCACCGGTATCGATCACCTCGACGTAGAGGTTGTTTTCGCGCACATAGGCCACCCGCGCTCCGTCTGAGGAGAACTTGGCGAACATCAGCGTAGAAGGCTCAGCGTCGCCGCCAAGCTTCTGCAGGCCGCCCGTCGCAAGATCCATGACCCAGTAGTCTCCTCGAGTGTTACGACGCCAAACCCGCTCGGTGTTGGTGAAGACGAGCAGTCGTTTCTTGTCTCCGGACCAGGTGTAGTCGTCGATCTCGAGGGCGCGGCTTCTGCCCTCGGGAACGAGCTGCCCGGCACCGATGACGACCTCTCGGCGCCCGGACGCGGTCTCGTACCGAACGATGTCTTTGGCTTCTTCGTCCTTCGAGTCCTTGACGGAATCCGAAGGCTCGAGCGTCGTGTAGTAGAGGCCCTCGTCCTGCCATCGGGCCGGACCGAATTCCTCCGGCTCGAACTCCTCGTCCGTGAAGATTCGCCGCAGCGTCTCGTCGATGCCGGTCGACTCTCGAGAGGCCGGCTCTTCCGCTCCCGAGCTCGTCGGAGCAAGCAGCAGGGCCAGCCAAACCAGCAACAGTCGGGACGAAACGGGGATGATCGTCTTGGGGGTCATGCGAGGTCCCTCCGGAAATCAACCGAACAATAGAAACAGGGCATGGCCAAAGACACCGGCACTGAGGCTGCCAATCAAGTGCGTCACGATGGCCACGTTGGTCAAGTCGCGCTCTTTGATGCCGTCCATCATGCCCACATGGGTGCTCAGGAAGCCGGCCATGCAGATACCAATCGCCGTGAAGACGCAGATCTCCTTGGCCCCCACGATCCCGCTCTCGAGGAACTTCGGCACCGTCGCCAAGGCGGCCCCAACCGAACCGAGGGAAGTGACCGGGAACGCGATGGCCTGGGGGTTCGAAAATCCGAACAGGGGCTCGATGAGAAACGAGAACTTATCCCCGAGCCACGGGAAGAAAGCAACTCCTTCGTAGGCGGCGCCCGTATAGACGCCGTCCGTCGCACCGTAAGCCAGCATCATCACAAAGGTGCAGATGATGACGATCCCGGGCATGATGTCGAGGCCCGTCTGCACGCCATGGGCGCCGCCGTCCAACAGCGACTGGAGGGCCCGCTGGGCGACGTTGCCCTGTCTCACCTGTCGGTAGCGCAGGATGTCATAGCCCTCTTCCTCCTCCGAGAGGACGTCTTCGTCCGCACCATATTTCTTCTTGCCGAAATGGCCCATGAGCCTGACGCTGACGATGCCGCCGAGAATCGCCCCGAGATTGCCGAGCAGAACAGCTCTTCCCAGCGGCTGATCAGCAGACGACTGCGCCAACATGAACGTGGTGACAATGAGACCCATCCCGAAGACAGTGCCGAGGTTGATCAGGGTCGTCACCTGCCACTTCTTGAAGTACTTCAGGAAGCCCTTGTCCGAAGTCAACGGCATGATCGCCGGGTTGTCCGACAAGTAGGTCGCGACCACTCCGATCGACGTCGCGCCTGGCAGCCCGAAGAGCGGTCTCATCAAGGGGGAGAGCAGCCGATTGGCGATGCTGACGATGCCGAACTCCGAAATGAACGAGGTGAAGGCTCCGGCGAGGATGATGACCGCCATGAGGAAGAGGACCGTGTTGAGGATCAGGTCATGGGCGGTCGCCATCATGGTCTTGAACATGAAAGCCAGGCCCATCTTCCAGGCGAACAGGCCGAACAGGGCGACGACGATCACCAGCGCCACCACGGTCTCCATCGTGACGGCCTTGACGATCCGCCTCTCCATTCGGCCGCTCTTGGCGGGCTTTTCCCGTGTGATTCCGAAGGCCATCTAGGAGATTCTCTCTAGAACCTCAATCAGAGACGCTCAAAGCGCCTCGCACGAAGTCCAGGTAGTCCTGTCGGAACTTGGCGAGGTCCTCGGCCCGCACATACATCATGTGCCCAGCCTTGTAGTAGGCCACCTGGATGTTGTCTCGCACTTCGGAGTCGAGCTGCATATGGTCGACGGTGTAGTCTGTCGCGAAGTAGGGTGTCGCGAGATCGTAGTAGCCGCTCATAACCAGCACCTTCAGGTACGAATTCTTGTGCATCGCGGCGCGAAGGTGCTCAGCATAGTTGGCATAGGCGTTGCTGCCATAACTCTGCCGCGACCGATCCTCGTGATAGTTCCACGGCCGCACCTCGTGGCCTGCAGAATGGCGAAACACCATGTCGTTCTCGTAGCCCAGCTCGTGACGTAGGTAGTCCTTCAGCAGCGAGACGTACCAGCCTGTGACGACAGCACTCGATGGGTCGTATTCGAAGTGCTCGCCCACATCATCGCGATCACTGCCGGTGTAGCGACTGTCGAGTCGCCCGACTGTCAACCCCTGGTCACGCAGCAACTCCTTGACGAAGTGATAGATGTCGACCCGCAAATCGGCGCGCTCGAGGTAGTCCTCCGAAAGCCCCGAGAGCTCGGCCAGCTGAGCGCGGATTCTCTGGCGCTCAGCTCCCTGCAGCTGATCTCCCAACATCAGAGCAGAGGTGTAGTCACCCAGTGCGAAGGCCTCCGACTGCGCCAGCGCTGCTTCGAGGTCGCCGGTGAGGTGCTCCGGTAGCTTGCCGTGCCGCCAGGCTGTGGCGGTGTAGGTCGGCAGAATCAGTGCATAGGGCAGATCGTTGCCTACATTGAAGACCTTCGTGCCCCAGTTGATGACTGAAGAAATCAGGCATATCCCGTTGAGAAACATGCCGTGGGTGTCCTGGAGGTACTCCGCGAGCCCGGCTGACCGGGTCGTGCCGTAGCTTTCTCCGGCGATGAACTTCGGTGAGGCCCACCGATCGTTGCGTGCCAGCCAGATACGGATGAACTCGCCGACCGACTCCACGTCCTTGGTGAAGCCAATGAACTGTTCGCCATCTTCACCCGGTGCCGGCCGACTCCAACCGGTCTCGACAGGGTCGATGAAAACCAAGTCGGTGATGTCCAGGACGGAGTGCTCGTTGTCGACGAGCTTGCCGGGCGGTGGGCCGAGCGGCATCCCCTCGTCATCGAGCAGTGCCTTCTTCGGCCCAAAGGCCCCCAGATGCACCCAGACCGAAGCCGACCCCGGACCGCCGTTGAAAGCGAACGTCACGGGCCGGCTCCGCCGATCCTCCACGCCGTCGCGCAGGTAGGAGACAAAGGTCATCTTGGCCGTGGGATCACCTTCATCGTTGCGGAGAATGATGTCCCCAACGGTGACCGTGTACTCGACCGGTTGGCCGGCGATCGACACCCGACCCTGGGTGCTCGACGATTGTTCCTCGATCTCGACTGAGGGTTTCTCGGGTTCGGGCTCTTCCTCTTGTCCGGCAACGGACGACACCCATCCGACACAGAGCAACAGAAGAATCAGCGGCCTCGCCCACCACACGCAGTTGTCTCGCTCTCGCATCCGAACCTCCTCTCGGCAACCAGAGGCCCCACGATATCCGATTCCAGACCCTTCGGCACCGAGACTCCGGAGTCTGCGAGTATGATGGTTCGATCCGGATTGGAGTTCTACTCGTTGCTGTATTCGAAGGCCCCGACATCGGGCTGCTCGTCCCGGGGCAGGCCGAGGATGTCGTGGGTGGTGGCGCCATCGGGGCTACCCGTATCGATGGCTGGCGAACCAGCAGCCAGGCTCAGATCAAGCTCGAGCCAATTCACGAAATAGTCACCGATCGAAGCGGGCACGATCTCGTGATTGTGGTCACCACCCGACAGGTTGCGGCTCGTGATGTTGTTGCGGACCACGTTGCCGGTGCCCTCGATACTGATCCAGGTGCGCGTCGGCCAGGAGTCGGAGCCGGCCGGTAGCCCCGGGTAGTCCGATCCGCCAACCACGGTGTTGTTGACGACGACCGAATTGTTGGTGTCGTACCAGGTGATGCCATGCCAGTGGTCAGCCTTGCAGAGATTGTTGGTAATCCTCAGTCTTTCCTTGGGCCCGTCTTCAAAGCCACTGAGACACTGAGTCGGCCCCCAGGTGCCAGCCGGCTGCCCGCCCGCATACCGGTTCATGAACACATTGCCGGTGATCTCGACATCCGACGAGACATCCGGATTGGCCCCCATGTGGCTCTGGAAGAAGTCGTCATGATGACCATCCCCGAGGGAGACGGCATCGAGGATCCGGTTGCCGATGAACCGGTTGAAATGCCCACCCGTGGCAATCCCGTCTCGGGAGAAGTACTCGACGGTGTTGTGGATGATGTCGATATGCCTCCCACTTGCCACGAAGCCCATCGCTACCTGGCTCATCTCGTTGCAGCGTGCCACGATGGGTCCGTCATCGCTGTAGAGGCGCATCCCGTCGGAAACATGGTCGAACCAATCTGGAATCGTCGGAAGGTCTCCCGACGTGAAGCGACTGTTGACGATCTGCAGGTTGCGAGCCGGGCCCTGGGTACCATGATCGTCGACCCTGACCATGATGCCGGTCCCGTCGTTGAAGAAGCTCAGCCCATCCAAACGCCAGAATCCGCTACCCCGAAAGTGAACCGAGGTGAGCTCGGGCTCGTGCTGCGTCTGTGCCCGAATGGTCACCCAGGCTGAGTTGTAGCAACCGGTGATCTCGAGGTTCGGGTCGTGGCCGGTCACTCCAATCAGCACGATGGAGTCACCGCCCTTGACGGGTGCTCCGGGATTGCGCGGGTTGCCGTCCTTGTCGTTGCAGTCGACCTCCGAGCTCACGACGTGCTGAATCGAAGCTCAGGGGTTCGGAGCGCTGCCGTCGCCCGTCATATCGTCGCCGGCCACCGGATCGACATAGAACACGGAGCCTTGGAAAGCGTGCGAGCTCGGACAGCCGCCCACCGCTGGGGATCCACCCACGAAGTGGTTCCAGGACCACAGATCACCCGTGCCGAGATTGTCTTCGAAGATGAGCTCGGCGGATCGAGCGCCGGCAGCCAAGCTGCCGAGCAAGCCCAGCAAGAGGCCGAGACGTGCTGCGAAACCGACGGACTTCATGCGCTAACCCCAACCATCAGGTTAGCGCTCGACAACTCCTTCCAAAGTGGAGTGGTTCACACGGACCGGGCTGCCTACCCCACCACTCCTAGCTCTACTTCCCTGGCTCCGGGAACCCGCGATCCCGCATGAGCGCCCCCACTTCCGCGTCGCGCCCACGAAAAGCCCTGTAGGCCTCGGCCGGATCGACGGAGTTGCGCACAGCGAAGAGCTGCTCGACCATCTCCTTGGTGAGCTCCTTGTCGTAGAAGCCGCCAGGGGCTTCGCGGAAGGCCTCAGCAGCGTCGGCGGTGAGCACATCGGCCCACATGTAACCGTAGTAGCCAGCCGAGTACCCCTCACTACGGAAGATGTGTCCGAAGTGCGGGCTGCGGTGACGCATGACGATCTCATCCGGCATTTTCATCTCTGCCAGAGTCGCGCGCTCGAAGGCGTCGACATCCAAGCTGGCTGGATCCATGGTGTGGTACTTCATGTCCAGGATCGCCGAGGCAAGATACTCCGTCGTCGAGAAGCCCTGATTGAACGTCGCGGCGTTCTTGATCTTCGCCACGAGATCTTCTGGCATCGGCTCGCCAGTCTCGACATGAACAAGGTAGGTATCGATAACCTCGTCGGTCAGCAGCCAGCGCTCGAGAAGCTGAGACTGGAACTCCGTATAGTCGCGCACGCCGCCGTTGAGCGTCGGATAGTCGACGATCGACGTCAGGTAG
>CAJQNJ010000003.1 GCA_905479685.1 uncultured Acidimicrobiales bacterium | reverse complement strand
ATATCGTTCGACCGTCAGCCCTCGTAGCTCAGGGGATAGAGCATCGGTTTCCTAAACCGTGTGTCGCTGGTTCGAATCCAGCCGAGGGCGCAATTACACCTCGACGCTTCCAGTCGAGATCCGCGACACCCTGCGTGTTCGCTTCGCGAGCTTCGCTCTCCTCCCACCCGAGTGCTGTTGGTGTGTCTAGCGGCTCTCGTCTTTCTCGTTTCGGCGCCTGCGGCAGACACACGCGTGAGAGCGGACCGGATTCGCTCCAGCGCATGGCCGCCCACCCGAGAAACGAAGTACCTCCAGTACCGTTCTGCACTAATTGACTTTAGTTTGCTAAACTCTAATAGTGATGCCTTGGGCAGGAGGTTCCTGCATAACCCGCTAGCAGGATTGATGACGATGAACTGGCCGCAGCACACCGTTGAGCAGGTTGCGTGGAAGACCGCCGTCGATGCACAAGATCGTGGCGGTCGGCGACCACCGATCGAGGATCGGATGCTCGCGGAGATCTCGGTGAGTATCCCTCCACTGATTGCCGAGCTTGACCCACAGCTCGACCGGCCCACACGCGAAGCAGTTGAAGAGGCTCAGATCGCTGCGGTTCGTCTCGATGCATCTGGAGGACCGCACCTTGCTGCTCTCTCGGGCTTTCTCTTGCGGTCCGAATCGGTGGCGTCGTCCAAGATCGAGCGGATCAATCCCGACCCCGCCGAGTCTGCGAAAGCGTTCGCGGGAATCGAGGCCGGACGAGATGCACGGCTAGTCGCTGCCGCTGCGACTGCAGTGACGTCGCTGATCAATTCGCCCCGGCCACTCGACCCCGGTGCGATCAAGGAAGCTCACCGGGTGCTTCTCAGCAACGATCCGTCGCAAGCCAATGAACTGGGCCAATACCGAGACGTACAGAACTGGATCGGCGGCTCCGACTTCTCGCCCCGCAACGCCCTCTACGTCCCGCCTCCAGCCGGTCTGGTCGAGTCACTCATGGACGATTTGACCCGTTTTGCTGCTCGTACCGACTTCGGCGCCCTGGCACAAGCCGCTGTCCTGCACGCTCAGTTCGAGTCGATCCACCCGTTCACCGACGGCAACGGCCGAATTGGCCGAGCGTTGATCAACACGCTGCTGCGGCATCGCAACGTCACCAACATGGTCGTCGTTCCCGTTGCTTCGGTCATGCTTGCTGACGTCGATGACTACTTCAATCAACTTGGCCGCTATCGAGAAGGCGACGCCAACGCATTCATTGTCTACCTCGCCCGGGCGCTCGTGGCAGCGTGTGATGCTGCTGAGGAGTCGGCACGCGCGCTTGCCGACCTGCCCGAGCGTTGGCTCGACGCCGCAAGACCTCGCGCCAAGTCGTCAGCAGCGTTGCTTATCGAGGTGCTGGCAGCCAGCCCAGTCGTAACCTCAGCGTCCGCTGGCCAGCTCATCGGAACTACGCCCAAGGCAACCCTCGGTGGGCTGGACCAGCTCGAAAGCGCAGGCGTACTCACCGAGATCACGGGAAACGGCCGAGATCGCGTGTGGGTCGCTCATGATGTGCTCGATGAGATGGACCGCCTCGATGAACGCATAGGCAAACGGCAACGCCCAACAGCCTAGAGCTGTTTGGGGTGCCCGAATCGACCTCGACCCGCAGTGATCCAACAAGCCAAGCTGAAGCAAACGAGTTCAGCTTCGACCGCCTGCTTGTACTCGCCGATCTTGGTCGCCCTGGCCGTTACGGCATCAACCAGACCTAAAACGGTTCTGTCCCATATTTTGTCCCATAGTTCCCTCGGTATTCACCGGACTCGGCCGGACTGGCTGGACAGAGATGCCCCCAATTCCGGACTATCTGGACCTGGTCGGACTCCGCCGGACCGATCAGGGAGCTTTCCCAAACCGTGTGTCGCTGGTTCGAATCCAGCCGAGGGCGCAACACCGTCGAGATCAGCCTCGGCTCGCCTTCAGCGCAGCTGAGCCCGGTCTGACCCTCAGGCCCAGGATCGAAGGTTGGTCACATAGTCGCCGTCGAGGCCGAAGAACTGGGCACCCGAGATCACGCGTTCCAGATACCCGGGGCGGGGCGTCGACGGAGTGTCGTGGCAGGCGATGTAGATGATCGCTTCCGAGCCAGGCGACCTCGATTGGATAGGAACGACCTCGCGCGTGTAATTGCCCTTCGCCACACCTTCGAACCCGTCGAGCACCTCGACATGCGTGGCGGTGATGTCCCACAACACGCCTGCCACAACCGATCGTTGGCGCGGTACAACGGTGGCAACTCCACGCTCGTTGATCATGAATCGATGATCGTGTAGCTCTGCAATGCCGATCGAGGCGGCGCCTGGACATCTGCTCTGCATCTGATCTGGGCACATGTTCGAGCCGTAGGCAAAGTACGTGAGCATCATCGACGTCGATCGGATCGTGCCCAGTGCCGGAGTGGTGAGCACGTCAGGCGGAGGCTTCGGCCTCGGCTTCGGCTTCGGCGTCGCCGCGAATTCGGTCGAGGACCAAGCGGCCCAACTCGATGAGCGCCGTCAAACCGAGTGCGAATCCGAAGGCCAACCACAACGCTGTCCTTTGGTTCTCGATTGCGCTTGCCAGGAAGAACCCGAGCAATCCCGCATAACTCGCCCAGAGCGTCACCGCCAGGATGTCCCAGCGAGTGAACCACGACAGGAATGGCTGGCCAGTCAGCCCACAGGAGAATGTCATCGCTGTGCGACCACCCGGGATGAACCGCGCGGTGATCAGAAGCAATCCGCCTCGCTTGCGTATCTGATCACCCGTGGTAAGCAGCCGTTGTTCGCCCTTCTCGCCGCGGAAGAACCATCGCTTCAGCAGCTGATCCGACCGATTACCGATCCAGTAGGCCAGCGAATCACCGACATAGGCGCCACTTGCAGCAACCAGAATGACCAGAACGATCGAAAGAACTGGCTCGTCGTCGATCAGCGTGCCAGCTCCGGCTGCGACGCCCCCTGCGATGACGCTGAACTCGGACGGAACGATCGGCACCACAGAATCCAGTAATGCAACCACGAACAGGACCAAGAAGAACCACGGATCCTGGGAAAGCTCAATGATGAGCGCTTCGAGTTCGGTAAAGATGTCCACGACCGAGCTGATCACGGAGTCGACGCTACCGCTCATCCTCGCGGACGACCCAACATCGCTCTGCGGAAGGACGACTGCCGGTCGCCCACTTCGTACAGTGGTGAGGTGACAATCGCCCAGGACACTCGAGAGTTCTTCACCGAGCGTCCCCTGCTGGCCGATATCGCGACAGCGGCTGCCATCACCACTCTGCATCTCGTGGGTCTCCAGTTGCCCGGCGCCGACGACGACCGAGCGATCGACGCACTGGCCATCGCACTCGTCGTGGTTCCGGGTGCGTTGACGGTGTTCCGACGGACCAGGCCCATCCCTGCGCTCGCCGTCGCCACCGTCCTTGGGATGAGTTATTGGGTCCTCGACTACTCGGGCGCTGGTTCCTTCCTGGCGATCGTGGTCTTGTTGTACTCGGCTGCCGTGTACGCATCTGATCGACGCCGCTCGACTCAGGTTTTGATCGTGTTCACCATCGCGCTGCTCGCCGTGTTGATCGCGGGATATGTATCGCCTGACGAGAACGAGGTCTCCCTCGGCGTGATCGTGTTCAACATCGTGCTCTTCCAGTTCGCGTGGCTCGCTGGCGACGCAGTCCGAAACAGACGAGCCGAGATGAAACGACTGCATGACCAGATGGAGACCGCCGAGTTCGAGCAGACCAAGCTCACCGAACATGCCGTGGAAGCAGAGCGGAATCGGATCGCACGCGAGCTGCATGACATTGTCGCCCACTCGATGTCGGTGATCGTCGTACAAGCCGAAGGGGCACGCCGACTCATCGGCAAAGACGACGAGAGCGTCCAAAACGCATTGCTGGCGATCGAACAGACGGGCCGCGCGAACTTGAACGACATTCGGGGCATCGTTGGCCTCCTCAGAACCGACGGCACCGAATACGCTCCATCACCCGAACTATCCCAGCTCGACAGACTGGTCCAGCAGTGCTCAGACGCTGGTCTCAACGTGTCGCTCGATGTGCTCGGTACCCCCCGTGCACTTCCGCCGATGATCGAACTGTCCGGGTATCGAATCGTCCAAGAATCGCTCACCAACGCAATGAAACACGCTGGCCCAGCCGCCACCGCAAAGGTGACGATCGACTATCACGAAGATTCGATCGACATCGCAGTGATCGACAACGGTCGGGGTGCTGCAGCCGATACACCATCGACTCCTGGACATGGGCTTCTCGGCATACGCGAACGAGTCGAAGCGTTCGGCGGACAAATCCATATGGGCCCGCGGGTCGGTGGTGGATTCGCTGTCGAGGCACGTATCCCGCTTGGAGCCCATCGATGACGACACAGGCAACCATCCGAATTCTCGTCGTCGACGATCAGCCACTCCTGCGCGCTGGATTCGGCATGATTCTCCAGAGCGAGGACGACCTCGAACTGGTCGGTGAGGCTACGACCGGCCTCGAGGCGATCGCCGCCGTTGAGGCATTGCACCCCGATGTGGTGCTCATGGACATCCGCATGCCAGAACTCGATGGAGTCGAAGCGACCCGACAGATCTGCGCTGGTCCCCATTCAGCCGCCGTGTTGATCCTGACGACCTTCGACCTCGACGAGTATGTCTATGCATCGCTGCGAGCTGGCGCATCTGGGTTCCTCTTGAAGGACGCTCCTGGCGATGACCTGATCGATGCCATTCGAGTTGTGGCCCGAGGGGACGCCCTGATCGCTCCGAGCGTGACGAAACGTCTGATTTCCGACTTCGCAGCCCAAGGAGTTCGGACCGCTGACGCAGCGTCATTCGACGAGTTGACCAATCGCGAGAACGAGGTGCTCCAGCTGATGGCAAAGGGCCTGTCGAATGCCGAGATCGCCGCATCCCTGATCCTCGGGGAAACGACCATCAAGACCCACGTGGGCAGGATCTTGATGAAACTCAATGCCCGAGACCGCGTGCAAGCGGTGATCACGGCCTATGAGGCGGGCGCCGTCCAGCCAGGCCAGAGCTGACCTGCACGAGCGCATCGTGTCCTCCCCAAGGAGGACACCGATCACACCGGGGATGGATGTCGCCGGTGTGTTTGCCAGCCATGATTGACAAGTAACCGACATCAGGAGTTCGTTTTCGATGGACACGGCCACACTCGCGGCAGCGGGAACAATCCAAGCATCAAAGATCTATGGATCGGGCGACACCGAAGTGCGCGCGCTCGACGACGTGACCGTCTCGTTCGACCAGGGTCAATTCACCGCGATCATGGGGCCATCAGGTTCCGGCAAATCCACGCTCATGCACTGCCTCGCAGGACTCGATCGCCTGACGAGCGGGCACGTGATGGTAGGTGAGACGAACATCTCGCAGCTGTCCGAGAAGGACTTGACGTTGTTGCGCCGCACGAAGATCGGCTTTGTCTTCCAGGCGTTCAACCTCATTCCCACCCTCACCGCGATCGAGAACATCACCCTTCCTCTCGATCTCGGCCGCAATACGCCCGACCAGGAGCTGCTCGACGAGGTCGTTGAGGCGGTTGGTCTGGCCGATCGCCTCAAGCACAAGCCCAACGAACTCTCCGGTGGCCAGCAACAGCGTGTTGCCGTCGCTCGTGCCCTTGCCTCGCGACCAGACGTGATCTTCGCCGACGAGCCGACCGGAAACCTCGATAGCCAAACGGGTGCTGAGATTCTTGAATTCATGCGTCGAGCGGTCAACGAGTTTGGTCAGACGATCGTCATGGTCACGCACGACCCGAACGCGGCTGCATATGCCGACCGCGTCCTGTTTCTCGCGGACGGCAAGATCGTCGACGAGTTGCACGATCCGACCACAGATTCGATCCTGACTGCCCTCCGCGGCGGCTGAGCACAGAAACCCACTAGGACATCATGTTTCGTCTCAGTATCAAGAATCTCGCCGCCAACAAGATTCGGCTCGGGCTCACCGGGCTGGCCATCGTGCTCGGCGTCGGGTTCGTCGTGTCCTCATTCGTACTTCGCGATGGGCTCAAAGAGAGCTTCTCCAGCCTCTCTGAGGACATCGTGGGCGACGTCGACCTCAGTGTCGAATCGATCCTCGACAACGACCCACTCACCGAACAAGACCTCCAGATCATCAGGGACACGCCCGGTATCCGCGTCGCGGTCGGTGGAGTTGCCGCTGACGACAACCTCATCCAACCGATCAAGGACGATGGGACAACCATCACGAATCAAGGTCCTCCTCAGGTGTCGTTCAGCTGGACCGACGAGAGTCAGCTCAACCCGAACGACATCGTCGATGGCCGTCCACCAACGGGTGCCGGCGAGTGGATCGTGGACATCGGCGCCGCCGACCGGCATGACTTCGTCGTGGGGCAGAGCTACGACATGATCACTCCAGCGGGTCGCAAGGCAGCCGATCTCGTCGGCACCTTTCGATTCGGGGAAGACAACACGACGAATGGCGCGACCCTGATGGGGTTCGAGCTCGAGACCATTCGCGGGTATCTCGAAGTCGGCGACATCTTCGACTCGATCTCGATCGGTATCGACGGTTCGGTGCCGATCGGTGAACTGGACACCACGTTGTCGACAGCGCTCGGCAACCCAATCGATTCGAACCCTGATGACGACATCCTTCCTGACGGAACGCGTGTCGAGGTACAGAATCGCGCCGATCTCCAAGCCGACGTCACGGGGCAGTTCAATCAGGCGCTCGACATCTTCGGTGGGGTGCTCCTCGCATTTGCGCTGATCGCTCTCTTCGTCTCGATCTTCATCATCGCGAACACATTCTCGATCGTCACAGGCCAACGAATTCGTGAACTCGGACTTCTGCGAGCAGTCGGGGCAACACCCAGCCAGATTCGTCGATCCGTCCTGATCGAGTCGCTGTTGATCGGCATCGTTGCGTCGCTGATCGGCATCGTGGTCGGAGTCGGCATCGCATTCGCGATGAGAGAGCTCCTCTCCCTGCTCGGCATCGACCTGCCGTCGTTTGGTGTCGTCCTGAAGCCATTCACGATCACCCTCGCAATGGTCGTCGGCATCATCGTCACGATGGTCTCCGCGGTTTTTCCAGCGATCAAGGCCAGTCGAGTCGCACCGATCACCGCGATCACGGGCTCTGCCGAGCTCGAGTCCGAGTCCATCGGCCGGTACGTGATCGGCACGATCCTCACGGCCGTCGGGGTCGCTGGACTTCTACTTGCGCTCTTCGGCAGCGCTGAAGGAGTGACGCAGATCCTCACCATTCTCGGTGCAGGCGCGGTTGCGTTGTTCGTCGGACTGACGCTCCTCAGCTCTCTCGTCGCAGCTCCGATCGCCCGGATCCTCGGCATTCCGCTCGGTCCGCTCTTCCACCGACCAGGCACACTTGCAACCGACAACGCCGCGCGAAACCCCCGTCGTACAGCGACGACCGCCGCCGCGCTCATGATCGGTCTGTCACTCGTGAGTTTGGCGATGGTCATGGGCGACTCGCTCAAGTCCGAGTTCACGAAGATTCTCGAGAACTCGGTGCAAGCCGACTATCTCGTGACATCAGATCTCCCCAACGTGCCGTTGGAAGTCGCTGAGCGCTTGTACGCAGATCCCTCGTTCGCGGA
>CAJQNJ010000002.1 GCA_905479685.1 uncultured Acidimicrobiales bacterium | reverse complement strand
ACCCTGCGGGCAACAGGAACGAGGTCTACACCGGTGGTTACTGGTTCGACCCCGATGACGAGCCGACGACATGGACCGAAGCAGAGATGGGCCGAGCAATCTTCACCTACAAGGGTCAAGTCGATCCGGGATTCATGTCGGTGCACTCGTGACTGGCGAAGATGCGACGAACGGCATCGTGCCCGACAACGATCGTCAGGGCGCTCCTCTCTATCTGGCGAAGTACCGCCAGAGCCAGACCGAAACTGTCGATGAAACCTCACCAGCCGACACGGGAGAACCGTTCTATCTTCAGCGGTTTCGGAACAAGGGAGCTGCCGCAACAGCCGACACCCCACTCTGGCAACGTTCGACTCTCGCCACCCAACAGGCCCTCACCGAAGACAACCGGAACAAGGAAATCTCTCCGCCAGCCAGTTCACAACGAACACTTCGCAACGACGTGTTTCTCATTCGGCACGGGGAGACGCAGGGCTACTCGACCGATTCGGGTCTGACCCCGCAGGGCGTCTGGCAGGCTCATGGCTTCGGACAGACGTTGGCGCGCCGGGTGAAGGATGGCGAGACGGTCGTCTTCCGTCACGCGGCGACGAACCGGGCAACCGAAACAGCAGAGCAGATCCATCGAGGTCTCCTCGATGGGCTCGCGCAGTACGAGAAGGAGATCACGGTTCACGAACCCGCGGTCGCTGAGGAGTTTCGCAACTTTCAGTTCGTCTCCCCCGATGGCCTGAAAGATGTGACGGCTGCATTCAGGGAGTACAGCGCGATCCTCGAGGGTTTCGAGCGCACCGCAGCCCGAGATCGTCCGAAGTGGGTCGTCGAGATGGATCGCTTCTGGCGAACGCAGCAAGGGGGAGGCGACCCGATCCAGCACTGGCTGACGATTCCGTTGCTGCACTTCGAGCCACCGTCGATGACGGTGCGGCGTTTCTGGGCAGGCATCAACCGCCTTTCCGATGAATTCCCTGGCGCAAGGCTCGCCATCGCTACACACTCGGGTTGCATTCGAGCCTTTGCCGTGAGCGCTCTCGGGTACGACCCCGGTGAGCCGTACAACATTGAGCACGTTCGCGTGAAGCTCCTCGAAGACGATCAGCACACCGTGAACGGCCGAGATGCGACTGTCGGCTATCGGAATCGTGTGGAAAGCATCAAGGTTCCCGACATCGAGCAGCTCCCGACCTGGCAAGTTGACGACAACTGGAATGGATTCGCGAAACTAGCCACGGAGTCCTCGCCGTGATCGCCGCCGGTGCCAGACGTGCGCGTGGTCTGAACGCTCCCCGAAGGGAAGAAGCTGCATGTGTGAATCGTGTCCCATCGTCGACTGGGAGAAGGAACTACCCACCATTCGCTCGTTCTTCGCGAGAAAGGTTGATGCAACCATGACCGAACACATCATCTGGTTCGACCGTTACGAACACGACCACAAACCATTCGTTGGCGGCAAAAACTCGAGCCTCGGCGAAATGACGATGGCCGAGCTCCCCGTGCCACCCGGGTTTGCGATCACCACCGTTGCCTACGAGCAGCTCTGGTCGGACAAGACCCTGGTGCATGATGTCAACGAGTTGCTGCGCAGTATCGATCACGACGACTACGTGGCGAACCGCGAGATCTCCAATCAGATTCGCTCCAAGATCGAAGCTGTGCCTCTACCTGATGATGTCACCGCCGACATCCGCCACGCATATTTCGAGCTGTGTGACCACTGCGGTGTCGAGGACCTTCCGGTGGCAGTGCGCTCATCAGCTACCGCTGAAGATCTCCCTGACGCTTCATTCGCAGGACAACAGGACACCTACCTCTGGATCCAGGGTGCTGACAGCGTCATCGAACATGTCCGGCGCTGCTGGTCGTCGATTTTCACCGACAGAGCAATCGCATACAGGCACGCGATGGGGTACCTCCATCAAACGATCGCAGTGTCGGTCGGGGTGCAAAAAATGATTGACCCCATCAGCTCCGGGGTCGCGTTCACGCTGAACCCGAGCAACGGGGATCGTTCGCAGGTGGCGATCGATGCATCCTGGGGGCTCGGCGAGGCTGTCGTCTCGGGGCAAGTCACCCCCGATAATTTTCTGGTCGACAAGGTGCTGCGAGAAGTGATCAAGCGCGAGATCTCTGACAAGGGCGTTGAGTACTGCCTGACGGAATCAGGGTCTGTCGAGAAGCTCGAGATCGTTGGTGAGCGGAGGACTGCACCGGCTGTGAGCGATGACGACCTGGTCGCGATCGCTATTCTCGCACGCCGGGCCGAGAAACATTACGGCTGCCCCCAAGACGTGGAATGGGCGCTCGACAAGCACCTTCCGGCAGGCGAGAACGTCGTCATGCTCCAGAGCCGACCAGAAACCGTGTGGTCGCAAAAGACAAAGACGTCAGTCGCAACGGGCGGCTACGACCCAATGAAGTCAATCGTGACGACACTCGTGTCGCCGCTGCACAAGAAGCCATCGAGCTGAACTAACCAACAGACCAAGAAAGCAAGTCCAGGGGGATAAACATCATGACCAACAGCTTCCCAAGCCCATTCGAAATTGAGGGGCCCGAGGGCGTCGAAGGATGGGAAGAGCTCTACCCATACTCCTCGTCGTTCAGCGACTACCGCAAGGACTATGAAGACAACCGCTTCTGGTTCTGGGATTCGATGCACTGGGGCAAAGCCCTGACGCCGTGGGACGCCACCTTCATGGAGGCCGCACTTGCATCGCTCAGCCAGATGAACAGCCGTCACTATCGAATTCCCCCTGCCGATGGCGTCGACTTCCGAATCCTCTACGGCTACGCCTTCCTCTCTCCCGTCGGCGTTGATCCCTCACAGATCGAAGCACGCATCCCACAATTCATGGAGCGTGCGGGCCACTACTTCGGCAATTGGGACAGCTTGTACGAGAGTTGGCTCGGAAAGGTGAAGGGCACGATCGCTGATATCGAATCGATCGACTTCAGCCCACTACCTGAAATGGAAGACCTGGAGGTCATCACCGGTGGTACAGCCCTGGGCTCGGGCACCAAGCTGATGAGTGAGTACAACCGCTTCAAAGACCTGATCATGCAGGCATGGCAGTACCACTTCGAGTTCCTCAACCTCGGTTATGCGGCGTACCTCGACTTCTTTGGCTTCTGCAAGGAAGCATTCCCATCGATCCCCGATCTCGGAATTGCAAAGATGGTCGCGGGCGTGGAAGTTGACCTGTTCCGCCCGAACGAGGAGTTGAAGGGGCTGGCCCAAAAGGCCGTCGACCTCGGCATTGCCCGCTCGTTCGACGATCCGGACAACGTTTCGCTCGAGGGCGACGCCGGCGCGCAATGGCAAGCTGCGTGGGACGAAGCAAAGGACCCGTGGTTCAACTTCACCTCGGGCAACGGCTTCTATCACTTCGACAAGATCTGGGTCGAGAACCCCGACATCCCCTACACATTCATCAAGGACTACATCGCGCGGATCGAGGTCGGAGAGGACATCAGTCGGCCCATCGAAGCGATACGCGAGGAACGCGATCGGGTCGTCTCGGAATACCGCGAGCTCCTGGGTTCCGACGAGGATCGTGAAACGTTCGATGGAAAGCTCGGTCTCGCAAGAGTCGTCTTTCCGTACGTGGAAAACCACAACTTCTACATCGAGCACTGGACCATGTCGGTCGTGTGGCGCAAGCTCAAAGAACTCGGCGCCACACTCGAAGAGGATGGCCTGCTCTCTGCTGCTGACGACCTGTTGTTCATCCGACGCGATGAAGTCAACGAGGTACTGTGGGACTACTACGCCAACTGGGCGGTCAACAGCCCGACGGCGTCGGCCGCACACTGGGCCCCCATCATCGAGCGCCGGCGGGCCATCCACGCCAAGCTCGATGCGTGGAAGGCCCCGAAGGCACTCGGCGCCCCACCGGAAGTCATCACCGAGCCGTTCACGATCATGTTGTGGGGCATCACGTCGGAGTCGGTGAACAACTGGCTCGGCTCCGATGAAGGGGCAGAGAACGAACTCACTGGTATGGCCGCCTCACCTGGGACCGTCGAAGGCATCGCGCGAATCATCCACAATCCCGAAGAGGTGAACGATCTCCAGCAAGACGAGATCCTCGTCGCAACGATAACCGCTCCGAGTTGGGCCCCTGTCTTCCCGAAAGTCCAGGCATGCGTGACCGACATCGGCGGAATGATGAGCCACGCGGCGATCGTCTGCCGAGAGTACGGCGTCCCGGCCGTGACCGGCACCGGCTTCGGCACAGACAAGATCAAGACCGGCGATCGCATCAGAGTGGATGGGTCCTCGGGCAAGGTCACGATTCTCTGACGAAAGAACCATTCACCCACCCTCCAACGAAGAGGAGCAATCTCCATGTTGACGCAGGAACAAAACGAAGCTTTGACCCAGGTTGGTCCTGGGACACCGATGGGCGCGGTACTCCGCAACTACTGGTACCCGGTCGCCTTCACACGCGAGCTGGACGAGTTCCCGGTCAAACGAGCTCGACTACTCGGTGAAGACTTTGCCGTATTCAAGACGCGAGAGGGCAGCTATGGCATCGTGGCCGAGCGATGCCCACACCGAGGCGCATCGCTCGTCTACGGCATCGTGGAAGATGACGGACTCCGCTGTGGATATCACGGGTGGAAGTTCGGGACCGGTGGCGACTGCCTGGAGATACTGGCCGAGCCAGATTCGTCCGAGAAGTTCCGGGCTGACTGCGCTGTTCGTGCGGGTGAGGCTCAAGAACTTGGTGGTTTGGTGTGGGCATACGTCGGCGAGCAGCCTGCGCCACAACTTCCCCGGTACGAGGCATACGTCATGCACGGACATCGCGACATGGGCCATGCCGTGATCCCCTGTAACTGGCTCCAGATCATGGAAAACGCCGTCGATCCGTACCATGTCGAAGCGCTACACGGAAACTATTTCGAGTTCATTGCCGAACAAACCGGCATGGCGATGCCCGGTTCGTTCGGCGGAAACAAACACGAGAAAGTTGCCTTCGACCCATTCGAGCACGGGATCATCAAGCGTCGCTTGTTGGTAGGACAGGACGAGAACTCCGATGACTGGAAGATCGGTCATCCTCTGGTGTTTCCGTACAAGATGTGGGTCGGCGGAAACGGCGTCTACCAAATGCAGATCCGAGTTCCCGTCGACGACACCCACACCCAAGTCATCTTCTACACGGTCCATGCCCCTGACGGTGCAGATATTCCCGATGAGGTACACACGGTCGACTACCCGATCGACTGGATTCGCGACGACGGCACCTTCATCGTCGACTACATCGAAGGGCAAGACATCATGGCGTGGGTGACACAAGGTGAAGTCGCAGACCGGGTGAACGAGAAGATCACGAAGAGCGATGTCGGCGTCATCGCCTGCAGACGGATGTTCCGTGATGCAATGGACGCCGTCGCGGAAGGGAAGGATCCAACCGCCGTCGTCCGCGAACCACACGATGTGATCAAACTTCCCCTCGAGAGGTCGAAGTTCGGTCGTGGCGCAGAGTTCGCAAGCGATTGGATCGACAATGGATCAATGAAGTTCAGCCCAATTGCCCAAGAGATGAAGCAACTACACATCGATGCAGCGCACGCACGAGAAGGAATGACCGAGAGATGACGAGTATCGACCATTCCCATTGGGCGCAGTATCTGTTCGACAGCGCAACGGGCGCACGAGAAGTTCAGGCGATCACGAAGCAGGTTGATGACCTGTCGATCGATGATGCGTACGCGATCCAGGCTGCGTTGCTCGAACTACATCTGGCGAACGGCGATTCACTCGCCGGCGCGAAGCTCGGCCTGACATCGGCGGCGAAGCAGGAACAGATGGGAGTCGCCGAGCCGGTGTACGGCTGGGTACCCGAGGCGACCGTCATCACCGATGGGATTGCTCGGCTCGACGAGTTGATCCACCCGCGATGTGAACCAGAGATCGTCTTCATCCTCGGTGAAGATCTTGCTGGCACGAACGTCACAGGCGACGATGTCCTCGACGCAACCGCGAGGGTGGTTGGTGGAATCGAGGTCATCGACTCGCGCTACGAGGCGTTTTCGTTCACACTCACCGACGTCATTGCGGACAACACTTCAGCTGCGCGGGTCGTGATCGGTGACGAGGGCGTTGGTCCACGTGACGTCGATCTCCTCACGCTCGGCTGTGTCTTCGAGGTTGATGGGAAGATCACGGGGACAGCCACCGGCGCAGCTCTGCTCGGGGATCCCGCCGATTGCGTGGCGCTGCTGGCGAACCATTTGGGCAAACATGGCCAGAAACTCGAGGCCGGGTGGATCATCATGGCTGGCGCTCCTGTCGACGCGAGGCCGCTCGGTGCGGGAACTGTCGCAACCGCTCGCTACAGCCACCTCGGATCCGTGACGGTCACTGGAAAGGACTAACATGCCTCTTGTCAACGTGCACATGGCCGAAGGACGCACTCCTGAAGCAAAGAAGGCACTGATGGATGCCATCACCGATGCGATGCACACACACATCGGGGCTCCCAGGGAGTCGGTACGGGTCTGGATCGACGAGTTCCCCAATACGAACTTCATGGCGGGCGGTGAGGTGCTCAGAGACAAACAGGAGCGCCTGGCCCGAGAGAGCGCCAGCCGAGACTCCGATGACTGATCAACGACGAATCGAAGAGGCAGCGGCGAGACTCCGAGCGGCCAGCGAGTCGGGAGAGCCCTGCCCCCCGATCCGCGACTTGATCGGCACCGACACCGATATCGACGTTGGCTACGCCGTACAAGCGGTCAACGTCGACCTGGACATCGCGGCTGGCCGTCGTGTCTCGGGTCGCAAGATCGGAATCACCTCGAAGGCCGTCATGGAACAGGTCGGCGTGGATCAGCCCGACTTCGGAACCCTTTTCGTCGACATGGAATACGGCGACGGCGTACCGATCGAACATGGGCGATTGATGCAACCTCGGGCCGAAGGCGAGGTGGCACTCGTCCTCGAGCACGATCTTGATCGAGGTCAGCACAGCTTCAACGACATCATCGCGGCAACCGCCTATGCACTGCCGTCCATCGAGATCGTCGACAGCCGAATCGCCGACTGGGACATCAGAATCGTCGACACTGTTGCAGACAACGCGAGCTGCGGCCTCTATGTGCTCGGGGGCAAGCCTGTGCCTCTCCGAGATGTCGATCTGCGAACGACTCCATTACAGATGATGATCGACGGCGAAACCGTGTCGACTGGAGATGGCGCTGCGTGCCTTGGCCATCCGTTACATGCAGCGCGGTGGCTGGCTGATGTCATGTGCGAGCGCGGGACACCGCTTCGGAGCGGTGATGTCGTCATGACCGGTGCGCTTGGCCCGATGAAATCACTTGTCGCTGGAAACTCGGTCGTGTGTGACTTCGGTTCGCTCGGAACCGTAACCACATACCTCGAACACGCTTCGAGCTGAGCTGCGACCTCCCCTCCGGCAAAAGGAACACCCATGACCATCAACCACTGGATCAACGGATCAGAGCACGAGTCGTCCGACGGGCGCACCTTCGACACGGTGAACCCCTGGACGCAGAGCGCATGGACCGATGTCGCCGAAGCTGGCCAGGGCGAGGTCGACGACGCAGTCGGCGCGGCGCGCGCTGCGTTCGACTCGGGCCCGTGGGCTCGGATGGGTTTCGGTGAGCGTGGCGCATTGTTGCATGCGTTGGCTGACCTCATCGACGAACACATCGACGAGCTCGCGGATGCCGACACGACCGACATGGGAAAGCCCCTGAGCGCAATGAAGGTCAAGGACGTCCCTCGTGCTGCGCAGAACTTTCGATTCTTTGCTGACCATGCCCGGTTGACTGCTGCGGAGGCCTACCCGACCGATTCAGGACATCACGCCTACAGCCGCTATGAGCCTGCGGGAGTCGTCGCGGCGATTGCACCATGGAACTTTCCCTTGATGCTGGAGTCCTGGAAGATCGCTCCAGCGCTGGCGTGGGGAAACACTGTTGTTCTGAAGCCTGCCGAAGACTCCCCAGCCTCGGCGAGCATCCTCGCTCGGCTTGCCACCGAAGCTGGATTTCCCGATGGAGTGCTGAATGTCGTTCACGGTTTCGGACCAGACGCCGCAGGCGAGATGTTGACCCAACACGGCGACATCGACCGGATCACGTTCACCGGAGAGTCGAATACCGGCCGAGCCATCGCAGGCGCCGGAGCATCAAACCTCGTCCCGGTGAGTCTCGAGCTCGGCGGCAAGGGCGCGAACATCGTGTTCGCAGATGCCGATCTCGATGAGGCCGTCAACTGGTCGAACAAGGCCGTATTCACGAACGCCGGCCAGGTCTGTCTCGCCGGAACACGATTGATTGTGCAACGTTCGATCTATGACGAGTTCGTCAGCAGATTCGTTGAATCGGCCTCAGCGATGATCGTGGGCGATCCGCGCGATGCCGCTACCCAGATCGGGCCTCTCTCGTCACGGACACACTTCGAAAAGGTCTCCGGCTTCTTCGACGACCTCGATCCTGCAGCCGAGGTGTTGTGCGGGGGCGTTGCCGACGATGGGAGCTGGGCGGTCCACCCAACGGTGATCGTTGGTTCACCCGACGACTCGCGAATATGTCGAGACGAGGTCTTCGGGCCCGTGGCAACGATCGCGCCGTTCGACACCGAAGAGGAAGCGATCGCGATGGCGAACTCCACCAAGTACGGCCTGAATGCAATGCTCTTCACGGAGAACGTCCGGAGGGCTCATCGCGCGGCCGCAGCGCTCAGGGCAGGCACGGTGTGGGTGAATTGCTTCTTCGTCCGTGACTTGCGAGCGCCGTTCGGCGGTGTTGGTTGGTCTGGCGTTGGACGCGAAGGCGGCAACTTCAGCCGCGAGTTCTTCACGGAACCCAAAGCCGTAGTGATGCAACCCTGATCTACAGAGGAGAACACGATGACCCGGATGGAACCCCTTCCAATCGAGGCATGCGAGGATCCCGAATTGCGGGCGACGATGGAACACTTCGTCAAGACGCTCGGCTTTGTTCCCAACAGTCTGTTGACCATGCAGCGGGTGCCCGCAATTGCGAACGCAACGGTGCAATTCAATCGAGCGGTCTTTGCCCCCGATGGTCGCGTCGACCTCGGTTTCAAACGCCTCATCGCCAATGCGGCGAGCGCAGCAGCTGGCTGTCAGTACTGTCGGGCGCACACCGCGGTCAGTGCAGGTCGACATGGCATCGAGGATGAAAAGATCGCGGCGTTGCACGAGTACCGCACGAGCGACCTGTTCAGCGATCGGGAGCGGGTTGCGATCGACTACGCGATGGCCGCAGCCTCAGTCCCAAACGCGGTGACCGACGAACTGTACGACAGCTTGACCGGACACTGGGACGAAGAGGAGATCGTCGAACTCCTCGGTGTGGTCTGCATGTTCGGCGTGTTCAACCGGTGGAACGATTCGATGGCCACTCCACTGGAGGAAGAGCCACTCGAAGTTGGTGATCGGCTCTTGGGGCCCGCACGGTGGACGGCAGGAAAACACGTCTGACAGCCGAGCTACACCACCGAGGCGGCAATGATGTTGTTTCGTCCCGGTCCACAACTCTGGAAACTCCGGAGAAGTTGACTCAGTTGTCGAGTTCCTTGAGTGCGTCCTCGATGCCCATGTGAAATGTCGGATATGCGTAGATCATCGAGCGCAACGTGGAGATGGGGATCGCCGCATGCACCGCGAGAGCGAGCAAGCCCAGGACTTCTCCTCCATGTGGGCCAACCGACGTTGCCCCGACCAGAACGTTGCGATCGGTGTCGGCGACGAGCTTGATGAACCCCTCGTTGCCCGCCTTGTGGAGCCAGCCTCGCGCCGTGTGCCCGACCACCTTGAACGCGGTCCGAATATTCAACCCGGTGTGGCGAGCTTCGGCTTCGGTCATGCCAACGGTACCGACCTCGGGATCCGTGAACGTCACAGCGCTCAGCGCAGCGAGGTTGAGCGGCTCGGTCGGATTGCCGAGGATCGTTCCAACTGCAATGTTTGCCTGCCGTAGGCCGAGGTGTGTGTACATGCCTTCGCCAGCGATGTCGCCGACCGCCCACAAGCCATCCTGCACCTGCATGTTCTCGTCCGTGTGGAGGAACATCCTCGCATCATCGACGCCGAGCGACGCGACTCCGAGCTCCTTCAAGAACGTATGACGTCCGGTCGCGATCAGGAGCTTCTCACCCGACACCTCTGTCCCATCATGCAGTGTGACGGTGAAGCCTTCGTTGTCGTGGGAGACGCTCGATGCGAATTGGCCGATGTGTACGTCGATGCCCTCAGCAGCAAACACTTCGGCCAAGACGTCGCTCACCTCGGGCTCGTTGCGTGGCAGAAGCCGTTTGTCTCCCTCGATGACGCTGACCTTGACTCCGAACCGTGAAACGGCTTGTCCGAGCTCGGCGCCGATCGCACCTCCGCCAAGCACGATGAGGCTTCTGGGGAGAACCTCGGTCTCGATGATTTCGTGATTTGTCCAATACGGCGTTTCGGCCAACCCGGGGATCGGGGGTACTGCAGCGAGCGTGCCGGTGGCAACGACAATGCCACGACTGGCCACATATGCTTCGCCATTCACCTCGACCGTGTTGGGTCCGGTGATGACACCGCGGCCACGAACGAACGTGCCGCCCTTGCCGAGGAATCGATCGACGGCAACCGTGTCGTCCCACGTGTCTGTTGCCTCGTCCCGGATTCTTTTCGCGATCGGTCCCCAATCTGGCGTGACCGCTGCCATGCCGGCCAGGCCATCGACCCTGCCCGCCTCCGCCAGAGAGTTCGCTGCGCGGATCATCATCTTCGAGGGCACGCAACCCCAGTACGGACATTCGCCCCCGACGAGGGAGGCCTCGATCCCCACGACGCTGAGCCCAGCCTCGGCGAGTTGCCCACCGACCGACTCGCCGGCCGGCCCAAGGCCAATCACGATTACGTCTGTGTGATGCGGTGCCATGTCAACTGCCTTCTTCTTGTAGTCATTTCCTGGGGAACAGGCGAAGGGTGGGGAAGAAATCCCGGTCTGTTGGAATCTTCCCGCGATCGACCGTGTTGCCGTGCGTCTGATCTCGAGCGCTCCGGATATGATGTTGGCTCGGTTCCAACCTGCGGGTGTAGTTCAACGGTAGAACCTCAGATTTCCAATCTGATGATGGGGTTTCGATTACCCCCACCCGCTCAACACACGAGGCCCAGACCGAGTCGGTCTGGGCCTTGCAGGTTTTCGGCGGGAAGTCACAAGCTGGAGCACTAGACTTCTGCCACTGTGAACAGCACTCTTGAAACCCTCGAGGACAACAAGGTCAAGTTGTCCGTAATCATCGAAGAAGCCGAGTTCGAACCGGAGCTCGACGCCGCCTACAAGCGCATCTCCAAAGAGGTGCAAATGCCAGGATTCCGTCCTGGAAAGGTGCCTCGCAAACTTCTCGAGAAGCAATTCGGTCCGGAGATGGCACGCGAGGAGGCGCTCCGATCAGCGTTGCCAGAGTTCTACTCCAAGGCCGTGTACGAGAACGATGTCGATGTCATCGCAGCCCCCGAGATCGACATCACCGGCGGACAGGCCGAAGGCGATATCAGTTTCGACGCTGTGGTCGAGGTGCGTCCCACCATCGCCGTCACCGGCCATGAAGGACTGCGGGTCGAAATCCCCTCGCCGATGGTGACCGACCAGGACCTCGAAGAGCGGGTCGATTCGATTCGACGTCAACACTCCGAGCTCAAGGCGGTCGACCGGGCCGCGGCGAACGAGGATCACGTGACAATCGACATCGCTGGCACCATCAATGGTGAACCGGTGCCAGGTTTGACCGCGGAGGATTATGACTACGTCGTCGGCTCTGGGGCGGTCGTTGCCGAGATCGACGAGAATCTTGTCGGGGCCAAGGCAGGCGACGAGCTCACCTTCTCCGCCGGTCATCCAGACGAGACCCAGGACGACACGATCGACTTCGCCATCACGGTGAAGGAGGTCCAGGAGCAGGTCCTGCCCGAAACGACAGATGACTTCGCACGCGAGGCAAGCGAGTTCGAAACGATGGACGAACTTCGTGATGACCTCAGCCATCGCCTCGCTGATGTCAAGCGTGCTCAGGCGGCTCAGGCCCTCGATGAGCAGACAGGTCAAGCGTTGGCCGCTCTCGTCACCGATGATGTCTCCGAGGCACTCATCGAAGACGAGATGGAGAACCGCTCGCAGGACATGGCGATGCGACTCCAGGCGCAAGGAATTCAGCTCGAGCAGTACTTGCAGATCACCGGCACGACTCCAGAGGGATTCCGCGAGCAGCTCCGTGAACAGGCAGAGGTCAGCGCCCGCGTCGATCTTGCCCTTCGCTCCATCGCCGAATCGGAGAATATCGAGGTCGGCGACGAAGAACTCGACGTCGAACTTCGTGAGCTCGCCACGCAACTCGAACAACCGATCGAGACAATTCGGGAACAATTGGAGGCTGCTGGCAGGTTGAAGGCCATACGATCCGATATGCGGATCCGTGCTGCACTCCAGTGGGTTACCGAACGCGCCGAGATAGTAGATGAGAATGGCAATCAGGTAGATCGAGACCTTCTCGAGCAACCAGAGCACGATCACGACCACGCTGACCATGTGTCAGAGGAAGAGGAAGAGTAATCATGAGCATTCTCATCCCGAACGTCATCGAGAAGACGCCCCACGGCGAGCGTGGATCGGACATCTTCTCGCGTCTCCTACGCGAGAACATCATCTTCCTCGGCACGCCGATCGATGACATCGTCGCGAACGTGATCTCAGCCCAGTTGTTGCACCTCGAGGCCGAGAATCCCGACCGCGATATCAACATCTACATCAACTCGCCCGGTGGCGACATCAACGCCCTGTTCGCCATCTACGACACGATGCAGTACGTGAAGCCGGACATCACGACGATTTGCTTCGGACAAGCTGCCTCTGCTGCCGCGGTGTTGCTCGCGGCAGGTACGCCGGGTAAACGGCTTGCGCTCAAGCACAGTCGGATCCTCATCCACCAGCCGTATTCGGGTGCACAAGGACAGGTATCCGATATCGAAATCGCTGCTTCTGAAATTCAGCGGTTGAAGGTCTCTCTCGAAGAGGTGCTCGCCTTTCACACCGGACAAACCCCCGAGAAGATTTCGGCCGATACCGATCGTGACTTCGTAATGACCGCGGATCAGGCCAAGGAATATGGAATCATTGATGAGGTCATCGATAATCGGGACACCGTTGATACCAGCGGACCCATCAAGGCCGTCGAATAGTCGACCGACGACACGGTTTACGAAGAGCACACTCAAACGGGGAGAACCAGCGCGTGGCCAAATTTGGTGAAGGGGGAGAGCTTCTGAAGTGCTCCTTCTGTGGCAAGTCGCAGAAACAGGTCAAGAAGCTGATCGCTGGTCCGGGTGTCTACATCTGCGATGAGTGCATCGATCTCTGTAACGAAATCATCGAAGAAGAACTCGCTGAGGCGAGTGATGTCGATTTCGGCGACCTACCGAAGCCGGCGGAGATCCACGAATTCCTGAATACCTACATCATTGGGCAAGAGCACGCCAAGAAGATTCTCGCCGTTGCGGTGTACAACCATTACAAGCGGGTCGAGTTCGGCGCGACCCTCGACAACGAGGTCGAACTCTCCAAGTCGAATATTCTTCTCGTGGGTCCGACAGGTTGTGGCAAGACGTTGCTGGCCCAAACCCTCGCCCGAATGCTCAACGTGCCGTTCGCCATCGCAGATGCGACTGCGCTGACCGAGGCTGGATATGTGGGCGAAGATGTTGAGAACATCTTGCTCAAGCTGTTGCAGGCCGCCGAGTACGACGTCAAGAAGGCTGAGACCGGCATCATCTACATCGATGAGATCGACAAGGTCGCTCGAAAGAGCGAGAACCCTTCGATCACTCGTGATGTGTCCGGCGAAGGTGTACAGCAGGCACTGCTCAAGATTCTCGAGGGAACGAGTGCAGCTGTTCCGCCGCAGGGTGGTCGCAAGCACCCGCATCAAGAATTCATCCAGATCGACACCACCAACGTGCTGTTCATCTGCGGTGGCGCATTTGCTGGCATCGAAAAGATCATCGACCAACGCGAGGATCGTGGTGGGGTCGGCTTCGGCGCCAGCATCTCCAATCGCCAAGAACGCGATGACCTGGGTGATGTCCTCACTCGGATCCGTCCGGAAGACTTGATGAACTTTGGCTTGATCCCTGAGTTCATCGGCCGACTGCCCGTGCTTGGATCGGTGGGAAACCTTTATCGCGATGATCTCGTGCGAGTGCTCACCGAGCCGAAGAACGCGCTCATCAAGCAGTACATGAAGTTCTTCGAGTTCGAGAACTGCGAACTCGAATTCACCGACGAGGCACTCGGTGCGATCGCCGATCAGTCACTTGCCCGCGGTGTCGGAGCCCGTGGTCTGCGAGCGGTGCTCGAAGAAGTGCTGTTGTCGACGATGTACGAACTCCCGAGTCGCGACGACGTGAGCAAGGTCGTCATCACCGAAGAGGTCGTGCTCGAAGGTGTCGTGCCAACATTGCACAAAGCCGTCGAATCGACGAACGACGCCGAACGCCCTCGCCGCGCCGCCAGCTGAGTTTCCCGCTCGTTCCTCGCTCCAGCTGTCGCAATCCGTCGCTTCGCTCCTCGATGCTCGGCTGCTGCGCCTGAGGCGGCGCCCGCTCGCTCGTTCCTCGCTCCAGCTGTCGCAATCCGTCGCTTCGCTCCTCGATGCTCGCAGAAGTCCCGACGTATGATCGCCATAGGCTGGGCACATGAGCTTTCGCGAGGCATTGCGGTACCTGGACGGGCACATCAATCTGGAGGCGCGAGCGGGGTCATTCGAAGGTCTGTCGCTCGACTCGATGCGGTCCCTGATGGACCTCTCGGGCGACCCGCATCGGGCGTTTCGTTCCATCCACGTGACCGGCACCAACGGCAAGGGATCGACGGCCACGATGATCTCTCGGCTGCTCCAAGCTCAGGGCCTGCGGGTCGGGCGCTATTCGAGCCCGCATCTTTCGTCGATCACGGAGCGCATCGAGATTGATGGAGAGCCGGTCAGCCGAGAGCTCTTCGGCGAGGAGGTCCTCGCGCTTGCTGCGGTGGCCGAGCTTTCTGCATACCCGGCCAGCTACTTCGAGCTGCTGACCGCCACCGCCTATCGGTTGTTCGCCGCAGAGGCTGTCGAGGTGGCAGTGGTCGAGGTGGGTGTCCTCGGACGCTTCGATGCAACGAACGTGATCGATGCCGACGTCGCAGTGCTCACCAACATCGGTCGCGACCACACAACGGGTGAAGGTGATTGGCGGCGCGATATCGCGGGGGAGAAGGCCGGAATCGCAAAGCCGAATTCGACATTCGTCGTGGGCGAAACCGACCCCGATCTGCTCGACATCTTCGAGGGTGAAGGAGCCGCATCGGTTCTGGTCGCCGAACGTGACTTCGAGCTGCTGCTGGATCAGCCTGCTGTTGGAGGTCGCCTGGTCGACATTCGCACCGCACGCGGTCTCTATGAAGATGTGTTCGTGTCGGTCCATGGAGCGCACCAGGCCGCGAACGCCGCGATCGCACTGACAGCGACCGAGGAATTCTTCGATGCGGCTCTGCCCGATGACGTCGTGTCCGAAGCGTTTGGCGAGCTCACGTTGCCGGGAAGAGTTGAGGTGGTGGCCAAAGAGCCGATCATCGTTCTCGACGGCGCACACAACCCCGAGGCGGCCCACGCGCTGGAGCAGACGCTCGGCGCAGCATTCGGCGCTGCGAACCCACGTGTGTTCGTGCTCGCGACGCTCGAACCCCGAGACCCTGCCGACTTCATCGCAGACGTCGGGATCGGTCAGGGCGATTATGTGGTGTCCACATCCGTGCGTTCGCCGCGGTCGATTGCGGCGGAACGAATCGCCGAAGCTGCGAGTGCAGCCGGAGCGACAGCCGAGGCTGCAAGTGGTGTCGATGACGCACTGGAGCGTGCAAAGATTCTCGCAGGCGTGGAGGGAATCGTGATCGTCACTGGTTCGCTCTATGTCGTCGGCGAAGCTCGCGATGATCTGCTCTAGTTCGACCTCGCTGGTCCACAATCCCGGGTGCTCGATGCGTACTCTCCATCGATGGTCATGACTGAGAAGCGTAGGCGCTAGCCTCACGCCAATGAACCGCACTTTCGTCATCTGCAAGCCCGACTCCGTTGAACGCGGACTGGTCGGCAAGATCATCTCCCGATTCGAAGACAAGGGCCTCAAAATTGTTGCAGCCGAGCTTCGCTTGGCCGACTCGGCCACACTCGATCAGCATTATGAGGAGCACGTGGAGAAGGGGTTCTATCCTGATCTCAAGGCCTTCATGAGCCGGTCGCCGGTCGTGGCGATGGTGCTCGAAGGCCCAGAGGACACGTACGCCATGGTTCGCTCGATGATGGGGGCAACGAATCCCGCTGACTCTCCAGCAGGAACGATTCGCGGTGATTTCGGAACCGAGATGACCGAGAACCTCGTGCATGGTTCGGACTCCAACGAGTCCGCGGAACGCGAGATATCCATCTGGTTTCCGGGTCTGTAACGTCCCACACGGGGCTGCGGAGATGGCACTTCACCCCGCGTAGAACGCTGATGGCGTTGGCCTGACCACTAGCAGCGTTGGGCGTCTTGCAACTTCGTTACAGAACTGCGTAGAGTCAGAGGCGGAGTACGGGCCCGGACCATCCGGAACCGCGAGTGACCTGGAGCGTCGATGGCAAGCGGTGTGATGAGTTCCTTCGCAAAATTTGGCTCGTTTTCAGGCAGAGACATGGCGGTCGACCTCGGTACGGCCAACACGTTGGTCTATGTCCGGGGCGAAGGAATCGTGCTGAACGAACCTTCCGTCGTCGCCGTAAATGTACATACGGGCGAACCCCTCGCTGTCGGCGCCGAAGCCAAACGGATGATCGGGCGCACACCAAGTCACATCCAAGCGGTTCGACCCCTGAAAGACGGGGTCATCGCCGACTTCGACATCTGCGAGAAGATGCTCCGCTATTTCATCGAACGCGTGCATCCGCGCAAGTGGGCTCGACCTCGTATGGTCATCTGCGTTCCGTCCGGAATAACCGGTGTCGAACAACGTGCCGTCCAAGAAGCTGCTGAGTTCGCTGGCGCCCGCAAGCCTGCGTACATCATCGAGGAGCCAATGGCCGCAGCGATCGGTGCAGGGCTTCCGGTACAGGAACCGACCGGCTCGATGATCGTCGATATCGGGGGAGGCACGACCGAGGTTGCTGTGATTTCTCTCGGTGGTGTGGTTGCAAGTCAGTCCATCCGCGTTGGCGGCGATGAGCTCGATGAGGCCATCGTGCAATACACCAAGAAAGAGTTCAGCATCGCCGTCGGATATCGAACCGCTGAGGAGATCAAGAAGGCACTCGGCTCGGCATGGGTGCTCGACCGGGAACTCAAGGCCGAAGTTCGAGGTCGCGACCTCGTCACCGGACTCCCAAAGACAATCGATGTGACCACGGTCAACATTCGAGAAGCACTGGCCGAACCTGTCGCTGCGATCTGCGACGCGGTGAAGATGACACTTGACCAGACCCCTCCCGAATTGGCGGCCGACATCATGGAGCGGGGCGTCTGTCTCGCTGGAGGTGGAGCCATGCTGCAGGGTCTCGACGTGCGAATTCGAGACGAGACCGGGATGCCGGTCTTCTTGTGCGATCGACCCCTCGAGGCCGTAGCGCTGGGCTCAGGACAGAGCCTCGAGGAGTTTGAGTCACTGCGCGGCGTCCTGTTTAGTTCGAGCTCGATCTGACGTCTTGCCGATGGCAGCCCCTCAGCAGTCGGGGCGTCGACGGGTCACGCTTGGGCTGATCTTCCTGGCGTCAGCGACGCTCATCACTCTCGATTTCCAAGACTTCGGTCCCCTCGGGGCGATCCAGACCGGCGCGCGCGAAGTAGTTGCCCCGATACGCGAGGGCGGTGAGCGCATTGCGTCGCCGATAACGGGCCTGTGGCGGGGAGCAGCGGACCTCGACGAACTCGAGGAGGAGAACGAGGAGCTTCGCGCCGAGGTCGACCGGCTTCGTGGCGAACTGGTTCGGTCGGGGGTCGACCGAGCCGACTACGAGGCGCTGTTGACTCTCAATGGGCTGGAGCTGCCTGAGGGGTACCCCCTGTTGCTCGCGCGGGTCAGGACAGGTGAAGTTGGGAACTTCACATCGGGCGTCGTCGAGATCGACGTGGGAAGTCGCGATGGCGTGATGAAGGACATGGCGGTGGTGACGGCGGCGGGCCTGGTCGGACGTATCGAGCAGGTTGACCGGACGTCCTCCACGGTCCGTCTCGTGTCGAGCAACGAATTCGTGATCGGGGTGGAGGTGGCTGGCGAGGTGGGTCTCGCTCGAGGCGAGGGGTCGACCAGGGAGCTCGTCATCGAACAGGGAATCGGGACTCGAGCCCAGATCAGCATCGGCGACCCAGTGACCACGACCTCGAGCGAGCGGAGCTTGTTTCCACCCAATCTGATAGTTGGGAGTGTGGCGCGCACGAGCGTCACCGAGGATGGTTCAAATCGCCGAGTGTCGGTTGAGCTGGCAGCGGATCCGGTCGACCTTCGCTTCGTCGAAGTCGTCTTGGTCGAGCCTGGCGAAGTGATCGAGGATGCGCCGGAGGGGATTGCCCGATGAGGCGGCTCAAAGCTGGCGTCGCGTTGTTCCTGCTCCTCTCGCTTCAGGTCTCAATTTTTGCGCACCTTCGACCTTTCGACGTTGCGCCCGATGTGTTGTTGGTTGCCGCGATCGTCGGTGGACTCGTGGGCGGCGGTGACTTCGGGGCACGTCACGGCTTCGTTGCCGGTCTCCTGCTCGATCTTGTCGTACCGGGGCCGTTCGGTCTCGCTGCTGGTGTGTACGGCACGGTGGGATACGCAACGGGGCTCTTCTCTCGATCGTTCGACTCGCAGGACCCGCGGGTCGTTCCGGTCCTCACGGGACTGGCGTCGTTCGTTGCAATGATTGTGTATGGCTTCGGGCTTGGGGTTTTGGGTTCGGAGCAGTTCGTCGAGTGGCACCTGGTTTGGGTTGCGTTCGCGGTGTCGGTGTACTCGGTGATCCTCGTGTTTCCTGTGCAAACTCTCTATGGATGGGTGATGGCCGACGACGGCACAGCGGCGCGCACCGATTCGGCCCGGAGCGTGGTGAACTGATGCAGATGTTTGGTTGGGATCGCTACTGATGGAGGACACGAGCCGACTTCGTATGCGCGTCCTTGGTGTCGTGGCCGTGAGCCTGTTCGTGGCGCTCTTTGGACGCCTGTGGTATCTGCAGGCTCTCGAGTCAGAAAGACTCGAGGTATTTGCAGAGAGCAACATCACCAGGACGCTTCGTACCCAGGCACCTCGCGGACAGATCCTCGACAGGAATGGGCGAGTGTTGGTCGAGAATCGTCTCTCGACCGTTGTGACCATCAACCAAGATGAACACGTAAAGGCGTTGATCCGCCTGGGGTTCGATTCGGTCGACGAACGAACTGAGTTCCGGACCGAGATGTTCGCCGATCTCGCAGGTGAACTGTCGCAGTCTGGTCAGCTGACCAAGATCGCCGATTTGGAGCGGGCGTTCGATGACCAGTCGTTCACCGCGTTCGATGACATTCCGATCGCCCGAGACGTAGACGAGGAGCTCTTGATCTTCATCGGTGAGCGACCGGATCGATTCCCCGGCGTCCAGGTCGACCAAGACGTGGTTCGTAGTTATCCCTATGGTGAGGCTGCGGCGCACATTCTCGGATATGTGGGCTCGATCACCGGTGGCGAGCTGGTCGAGAAAGCCGATCTGTATTTGATCGACAACCCAGATACTGATGATCCGGAAGCCTTGAGGATCGAAGACCCAGAAGGTAAGCAATATCGGAGCAACGACGAGATCGGCAAGGTTGGCATCGAGGCGTTCTTCGAAGATGACTTGCGTGGAGTCCCGGGCACACGCGAGATCCTCGTCGACAATGTCGGGAATCTCGTCGAGGAGACCGATAGCAAGGACCCGATCCAGGGGTCGGACGTCCACCTGACGATCGATATCGACCTCCAGGTCAAACTCGAGTTCGAGCTCAAGCAAGCACTCGATCAGGCTCGGTTGGTCGAAACAACACAGGACGAAGAACCGTTCCGAGCGCCCGCGGGGTCGGGGGTCATCATCGATCCGCGTGATGGTTCGGTTCTTGCAATGGCGTCGTATCCAACCTTCGACCCGGGTGATTTCATCGACGGAATCAGCCAGGAGCAGTTCGACAAGTTGAGTGATCCGTTGGAACACCAGCCGCTTCTCAACCGATCCATCTCTGAGATCTACCCGGCAGCGTCGACGTTCAAGCCATTCACCTCGATCGCCGCCGAGGTCTACAACGTCTTTGGATGGGAACACGTCGACGACTGGAATGTCCCGATATCGGATCCCGGATACTGGGACCTCGTGTCATGCAGCGTCGACTACACCGGCGACGTGGAAGGTGCTCTTGCCAGCGGATGCCGGAAGCGAAACGCCGGTGATGCGACGATGGAAGGGGTCGACCTTCGTCATGCCCTCACCTTCTCGTCGGACACCTACTACTACAGGCTTGGCGAGGCGTTTTGGATCGCCCCCGACGCCGAGATCAACCCGAACGGAATCCAAGAAATCGCAGCTCAGTTCGGCCTCGGAGCCGAAACGGGTATTCAGCTACCGGGAGAAAAAGCGGGGGTCATACTCACTGCCGAGCAGTTCGCGGCGCGACATGAGGCCAACCCTGAGGCATTTCCACGCGGAGAGTGGGGTCCGGGAGACAACACCGACATCGCGATCGGACAGGGCAGCGTGGCGATCACTCCGCTGCAGCTGGCCAATGCATACGCGACCTTGGCCAACGGTGGCACCGTCTATTCACCCAACGTCGTCCAACGAATCGTCCCACCAGATCCGACCGATGATCCAGTCGAGTTCGGGCCCCGAGTTCTACGCACCGTCGAGGTGCCACCACAAGTGAACCAACAGATTCTTGACGGGCTTCTCGGCGTGACGATGCAGCCGAAGGTCAACGTGACCCAGCCTCCCGGTACAGCATTTGACGCCTTCAACCAGCCGGCCCAAGGGGGCGTGGCCTTCGATCTGATCAACTGGCCGGTTGCGGGCAAGACCGGCACAGCCGAGGTGACCGGACGTGCCGACAACTCGCTGTTCGCTGCTTTTGGGCCGAGCGGTTCGTCGACATGGGGTACGTCGATCAACAGCCCCGAATACGCCATGGTTGTCATACTCGAAGAATCTGGTTTCGGCTCGAAACACGCAGCACCGATGGTTGCTCGCATGTTCGATGTGATTGCCCGAGATGAGGTCCCACAAGCAGCCACAAAGGACGCTGGCGACAGCTTCTACGAGCAGAACGCGAATTCGGACTTCGCGGCCGCTGGAGTCGTCGGAGAGGCGCTGGACGGATGACAACATTTCGCCCGAGCAAAGCCGGCTTCAATGATCGCGAGACCCAGGGGCCCCTCTGGATCAGGGTCGACGTTTCGATCGTGCTTTTGGCGATTGGTCTGCTGAGCCTTGGCCTCATCGTTGTGTACAGCGCGACCCGTGGGATCCCCGATCCCGAGACTGGCGCCGTCAATCGCGCCTTCATCGAGCGTCAACTTGTGTTCGTCGGGGCAGGGTGCTTCTTCGCCGCCGGCGTGGCGACGATCGACTATCGCAAGACAAGACTCGCGGTTCCGTTCATCTATGTCGGCACCATTGCGTTGCTTGTCGGGTTGTTCGCATTCGGCGAGAACTTCAACGGTGCTACGTCGTGGTATTCGTTCGGTTTCGTGACATTGCAGCCGTCGGAGTTCGCGAAACTCAGTCTGATCCTTGCATTGGCGTCGTGGTTCAGTTCTGTGCAGTCGCGCGATGGACTTCAGCTGGTCAACGTGATGTTGGGCCTCGTGCTCGCCGGTGTATTCGCGGGGCTCGTGCTACTCCAACCTGACTTCGGAACGGTGATGGTCTACGCAGCGATCGTTGCGGGGATCGTTGTTGTCGCAGGTGTCGCGATACGCCATGTGATCGCAGTGCTTCTGGTCGTCGCCGTTGCGATCATGGCAATGATTCAGCAAGGCTTTCTCCGAGAGACACAACTCAACCGTTTCACCGCCTTCGTCGATCCGGAGAACACGGCTCGATACAACGTCAATCAGTCCGAGATCGCCATTGGCAACGGCGGGCTGACGGGAAAGGGCCTCTTCCAAGGAACCCAGAACAACAACTCGCTCGTGCCCGAGAAAGAGACCGACTTCATCTTCAGTGTGCTCGGCGAGGAACTGGGGTTCATCGGTGGCGCTGTTCTCTTGGCGTTGTTCGGGTTGTTACTGCTGCGGATCTGGCGGGTTGCGCACCTTGCCGAGGACGAGTACGGCCGACTGATCTGCGTCGGGGTGTTCTCGATGTTTCTCTTTCAGGCCTTCCAAAGTGTGGGTATGAATGTGGGGATGATGCCCGTTACAGGCATTCCATTACCGTTGATCAGCTACGGCGGGTCATCGATGATGACGAGTTTGCTCGCCCTCGGGCTGGTCGAAAACGTCCACGCACATCGTCTGCGCTAGAGACCTACGACGCCGAGCATCTGTAGATCGGCTCGCCGCAGCCGATACAGTGCAGTAACCCGAGGGCGAAGTTTGGCCCCGAGTGAAGGTGTAGATGAATCCCGCAATCGTGACATGTCTAACGAACGCCCCTTACGGCGATGACACTGTCTCGGCGGATGCACCGAAGGATTTCGCACGCACGAACTGCGCCTCTCGAGGCCGTCGTTGCATGTGCAACGCACCCAGAACGGCGTGCGTCATACGAAGGGAAACCAATGTCCGACGAGCAACAGGCGCACGATCGCCAAGGGAGTGGCCAGGCCGCTTCTGATCGTTCGCAATCCCCCCCGCAGACGAGTAGTCCTGCTGGAACGACCAGCGGAGCCGATGCACGTGCATCGGCTTCAGCGAAACAAACAGAGGCTTCGAAGCCAAAGATCGGTGACAGTCGACCTGCGCCCGTCACCAGCAGCCCCCCCGAAGAACGGTCGAACAACGGTCGTCGTCGCCGCCGAGGCGGCGAGGGTTCCGGGTCGAGCACTAACGATTCGAAAAGCGACGCATCGCGCAACGATGGCCAGCAGCGGGGTCAACAAGACGACGGCGGTCGCGGCTCATCGGGAGAGGGCGGCGGTCAGAAACGTCGTCGACGCCGCGGTGGCAGAGGTCGTGGGAGTGATAGCGGAGGCAACAACGGTTCACCGCAGCCGGTTACCGCACTCACCGGTGAGGCCGTCGAACTCGATGAGGAGACACTCGCGCTGCGCAAGGGCCGCGAGCGCAAGGGAAAGCCGGCCGGGCGTTATCTCATGTGCGTGTCGGTCAGAGACCAGGCTACGCAGATCGCAGTTCTCGAAGGCCGGAACCTCATCGAGCACTACGTATCTCGCCCCGCTGACGACGTGGCCCAGATCCACGGAAACATCTATCTCGGCAAGGTCCAAAACGTGTTGCCTGGTATGGAGGCTGCGTTCGTCGATATCGCGACCCCAAAGAATGCAGTGCTCTACAGAGGGGACGTGCAGGCCAAGGGCAGCGGCAACCGGAGCACAAAAATCGAACAGCTCCTGAAGCCGAAGCAGAACATTCTGTGTCAGGTCACCAAGAATCCAATTGCACACAAGGGTGCGCGGCTGACCCAAGAGGTCTCGCTTCCCGGGCGCTTCGTCGTTCTTGTCCCCAACAGCGATACGTATGGCATCTCCAAGCGTTTGCCGGAGCGGGAGCGCAAACGTCTTCGCAAGATTCTCGATCGAGTGAAGCCGAAGGGCGCTGGGATCATCGTCCGGACGGCGGCTGAGAATGTCACAGAAGACGAGATCGTCAACGATGTGCAACGCCTGGCCGAACAGTGGGAGGCGATCGAAAAGCTCGCGCAGAAGACCCAGACGCCGACGTTGTTGTATCGCGAGCCGGAGATGGCGGTGCGAGTGATCCGCGAGGAGTTCAGCAAGGACTACCGCGGCATCGTGATCGACGACCGTGCGCTCTTCGAGGACGTCAAGAGCTACGTGGAATCGATCACACCTGCACTTGCCGATCGAGTGATGTACTACGACCGAGACGTCGAACCGCTCTCTCTGTTCGAACGCCACCACGTGAGTGACCAGCTTCGCAAGGCCGTCGATCCAAAGGTGTGGTTGCCTTCGGGTGGCTCGCTGATCATCGAATCGACCGAAGCGCTCACGGTCATCGATGTGAACACGGGTAAGAACGTCGGGAAATCGTCTCTCGAAGAGACCGTGTATCGCAACAACCTCGAGGCGGCCCGAGAAGTCGCCCGCCAGCTCCGACTGCGCGACATCGGCGGAATCATCGTCATCGACTTCGTCGACATGGAAATCATGAAGAATCGCGATGAGGTCGTTCGAGTGTTCCGCGAGGCGCTCGCACAAGACAAGACCCGTACACAAGTGTTTGAGATCTCCGAACTCGGGCTCGTCGAGATGACCCGCAAACGAATCGGTGAAGGGCTCGTCGAATCGTTGTCCACGCTGTGCGAAACGTGTGAGGGCCCTGGTCACGTTCTGGAACGTGACCTTCTCGAGATTTGACGAGTGACATGTCAGACG
This sequence comes from uncultured Acidimicrobiales bacterium, assembly GCA_905479685.1. Classification (GTDB taxonomy): domain Bacteria; phylum Actinomycetota; class Acidimicrobiia; order Acidimicrobiales; family SHLQ01; genus SHLQ01. The sequence goes on along the minus strand of CAJQNJ010000002.1, from coordinate 4,318 downwards.
CCGACATCGGAAGAGCATGTGCGGCTTGGGTAACGGACAACTGGGACGCTGACCTCAGCGTTGGTGAGTGGTGGCAAGAGCTCGCTGACGCTGGATACAGCCATCCCACCTTGCCAGAAGGCGCTGGCGGTCGGGGCTACAACAGAGCGGGCAACGTTGCCGTACGCACCGCGTTGGCCGACGCTGGCGCGATGGGACCTCCGACCGGTCTTGGAATGATGCTCGCTGCACCAACGATCGTTGCGCATGGCACGCCCGAACAGATCGATCGCCTCGTCTCGCCGATCGTCAATGGTGTGGATGCTTGGTGCCAATTGTTCTCGGAACCAAATGCTGGATCAGATCTGGCAAGTCTCCAGACCTCTGCACTTCGCGATGGCGACGAATATGTGGTGAATGGCCAGAAGGTGTGGACGTCGGGTGGCAAGATCGCCGACAAGGGCATGTTGATTGCTCGTACAGACACCTCGCTGCCAAAACACCGTGGAATCGCGTGGTTCGCGTTCGACATGCTCCAGACAGGGGTGGATGTCCGCCCCCTCACCGAGATGACCGGTCGGGCGATCTTCAACGAAGTGTTCATCGATGATGCTCGTGTCTCGAGCGACGATCTGATTGGCGAGGATGGGAACGGCTGGCGAGTGGCCAACGACACCCTGATGCTCGAACGGATGAGCCTCGGCGCAAACCCTGTTCCACTCCGAAGTTGCTCGCCGGGGTCGATTGCGAACAATCTCGAAAAGCGTGCAGGCGACATGATGGACCGTGGCTGGTCGGGCGAGGACGGCGTGTCGCAGCCGAATCTGGCGCTGTGGCATCGTTTGGTCGACAGAGCCAGAGATGAGGGACGCCTGGCCGATCCGGTGCTTCGCGATCGGTTCGTTCGGTTCTATGAGCTTGCCGAGGTCAATCGGCTCACCGCGATGCGCGGACGCACGAAGGGCGCAAGCGCGGCATCGCCGAACATCTCGAAACTGATGATGAGCGAGCTGTTTCGTTCCGCCCGAGAGCTTGGCGCGGTCGTGCTCGGCATGGATGCCACCTTGTCGTCCGACAGTGGTCTCGACGCGCTGGTGCAAGAACTCATCTTGTTCTCGCCCGGCCCCTCGATCTATGGAGGCACGGACCAAATACAACGAAACATCATTGGCGAGCGCGGGCTCGGTTTGCCTCGCGAACCTGGACCGGGCAAGGACACCCCGTTCAGCGAACTTCCGAAGAACTAGCCGGCTCCTCGACGCCTGTCCCTCGCTGGCTCAACCTGCGCGACAACGCAAGGTTTCGAGTGGTAGCCGAGCTCTCGGTCGGAGCCTCATGAGAGACGCGCGATCGGTACAGTGCCCGGTTCGAGTTCGACCTGGGCACCGACGAGGTTCTCGGAGAGGACCCGGTCCATCGGTGTCTCGGTATTGAGCAGCGCCCAACTTCGGGTGCCGCGTTGGTCGAGCACAGAAAGGATGGCGTGGTCGGGTTCATTCCGTCGATCGAATACGACCGTGTACGCCTCGATCACTCCTACGGTGGCGGTGTTGCTCAACTGCCGGCTCGGCAATCGGTCGACATCCTCCTGGACCCGCTCGCATCGGTATGGCCTTGGCGGTGCTGTGCCTGAGAGGACAACAACGCTGTGTTTGGAGAAGAACCCGCCATTCCCGTACAGAAGCGCGGTGTCGGACGTGCTTCGCAAGAGCGCTGCAGCGTGGGCGATGGCCTGGGTGCAGTAGCCGTTGTACGGACCCCCGGCGAACGTCAGCCCTCCCGTGATCGTGAAGTCGTCGTCATCACCGAGGCCGAGTTCATCCTGTGCGAGCTGCACCGAGGCTGGGAAACACGAGTACAGGTCGAGATGGTCCACTTCGTCGATCGAATACCCGGCAAGCAAGAGTGCCCGCTGCGCAGCAAGGCGAAAGGCGGGCGATCGATCCAAGTCGATTCGCTCGCGGATCGTGAGGTGATCGTACGCGCCGCTCCCGGCCGAGAGAAACGTCATCTGATCCGAACCGAGGCCAGCGTCAATCGCTCTCGCATATGCACATATGACGATCGCTGCACCCTGATCGACATTGATATTGCTGGTGAGAAACTTTGTGTACGGTGATGCGATCCGGCGATTCGAAGCGCTGTCCATGGCGACCATGTCGGCGCTCACAGCGTCGGAGAGCCAGGCGTGCGGATTGTGCGAGGCGATCTCACTCCCTCGTGCCCAGAGCTCAGAGATCCGTTTCAGGTGTGCATCGTGCGATTCACCGCGGCGATGACGAATCACACTCTCGACCATGGCATAGAAATTCACCGGTTCGTAGATGCCAGCTGCAATATCGACGTCGTCGACCAGATCGACGTCCGGGCTCACGACCAAGTCGGGTGAACGCTCATCGGGCTCTTCGAGGTAACTCGAGCGACGGCCGGCGGATTTGTCTTTACGGCGGGTTCGCATCGATTCGGCACCGCAGATGATCGCAGCGTCAAGGCTGCCAGAAGCGATGTCGGTCGCGGTCTGATTCACCAGGTCGTATGTTGCGTTCCCACCGATGCCGGTCAGGGCCGTGGTGACGTCGACCATCCCCAAACGATCAGCGATCAGGCGACCAGGGTTGCGGTATGGCCAGATGCCCTTGACGACTCGTACCGAACCGATCGAAGAGCGCAGATCCGTCGGCACGTCTTTGAGGGCTGCCGTCGAGGCTTCCACCATCATGGCGATGGGTTCTGCATCTGCTGTGCGCACCGCGAGTTCGTGTGCCCCGACGATCACCGGGTGGCGGGGGTCTATCGTCAACGGCTGGCCCATATGGGCTCAGCTCGCATGCGCGCTCCGAACAATGGCGAGGACCTCGGTGGCTGCATCGGGGATATTGGTGCCCGGTCCAAAGATCCCGACGACGCCCGCAGCACGAAGTAGCTCGTAGTCCTTCGGTGGAATGACGCCTCCACAAATGACAGCGATAGACGCTCCTTGCGCGTGCAAAGAAGCGATGAGCTCGGGGACGAGTGTCAGGTGCCCAGCTGCGTGGCTCGAAACCCCCACGACATCAACGGCGTGTCGGATCGATTCCGCCGCAGCCTCATCGGGTGTCTGGAAGAGTCCGCCGACGTACACGTCGAACCCCATGTCCGCGAAGGCCGTGGCAATGACGCGTCCGCCACGGTCGTGTCCGTCCTGGCCCATCTTGGCGACAAACATGCGTGGCTTGCGACCGAAGTCCGACTCGAACGAGCGAACCGCCGATGTGAGTTCGGCGAATTGTTCGTCGTCCGCGTATGCCGCGGCATACACACCCTCGAGGAGCTGCGTTTCTGCCTGGTGGCGTTCGAAGACGGCCTCCATCGCGTCGGAGATTTCGCCGACGGTGGCCCGGGCTCGTGCCGCAACGACACATGCGGCGAGCAGATTGCCGTCCGTCATCGCCGCGCTTGTCACCGCATGCAACGCTGACTCGGTGGCTTCTGCGTCGCGGTGGCTTCGGATCTCCTCGAGTCGCTGTACCTGCTGTTGGCGTACCTCGGTGTTGTCGATGTCGAGGACATCGACCGACGCTCCGCCTTCGACTCGGTACTTGTTCACGCCGACAACCGTGTCCTGTCCACGATCGATGCGGACCTGGCGGAGTGCAGCAGCTTCCTCGATCCGAAGCTTCGGAGTGCCCGTCGCGATCGCTTTGGTCATTCCCCCCATCGCTTCGATCTCGGCGATGATCGAGCGGGCCCGGTCGGCAAGATCGGCCGTCAGCTTCTCGAGGTAGTAACTGCCGGCGAGTGGATCGACCGTTCGAGTCACTCCGGTCTCTTCAGCGAGGATCAGCTGTGTGTTGCGGGCGATTCTGGCACTGAACTCGGTGGGGAGTCCGAGCGCTTCATCGAAGCTGTTGGTGTGCAGGCTCTGGGTACCTCCAAGCACAGCGGCCATCGCTTCGAACGCGGTCCGCACGACGTTGTTGTGCGGATCCTGCTCGGTCAGCGAGACACCCGAGGTCTGGCAATGCGTGCGCAACATGGATGACTTCGGGTTCTGCGGGTCGAATTCCGCCATCAGTTCTGCCCAAAGCAATCGCGCCGCGCGGAGTTTGGCGATCTCCATGAAGAAGTCCATGCCGATGTTGAAGAAGAAGCTCAAACGAGGGGCGAACGCATCAACGTCGAGTCCCGCAGCCAACGCCGCTCGGACGTACTCGATGCCGTCAGCGAGTGTGTAGGCCAGCTCGATGTCGCAGGTCGCCCCGGCTTCTTGGATGTGATAACCCGAGATGCTGATCGAGTTGAAACGAGGCATGTTCTTCGACGTGTACTCGATGATGTCGGCGACGATCCGCATGCTCGG
>CAJQNJ010000001.1 GCA_905479685.1 uncultured Acidimicrobiales bacterium | reverse complement strand
CGGCATCATCTGAAGTGACCGACGCCGTCCCGCTCAGGGTGAGCCATCGGCCACCGTCTACCGAGCAGATCGCTGCCTGAGCCAAGCCAAGTCGAGACACATGTTTCGCCTTCCACGAGTCCGCCCACGTGATCACGCGAGCAAGGCCCGCTTGCGCTTCGTAGGTGAATCCGACCGCGGTCACGTGCGGTGTGCCATCTGCCCGGACGATCGAGAGCGTAGCGAGGTGACGTTCCTCCAAGAATGCGAGGATTTCACGTCCCGGCGAGTAAATGTCGATTGGTGCCATCGGACGAGTATCGCGGGATCCCATCGCTCTCGCAGTTCAGTCGTCTCGCCCGCGCAGCCGGTCGATCTGACGGCGATCACGTTTTGTCGGTCGTCCCGATCCCGGTTCACGTACCGCCGGCTTCGCAGCCACTGGGAGGCGAGGCTCTGGGGGCGGACTGTGATCGATCAGGGCATCGGCAGCGAGTGCCGCCCCGAGGCGCTTGGTTGGAGTCTCGACAACCTCGAGATCCCGCTGACGGTGGGCAACGCGCGTCGTGACGCGGTCGCCCGGAGCGATCGTCTTGCTCGGCTTTGCGACCACACCGTTGACGCGGACGGATCCCGAGCCACACGCCGTCGTCGACGCCGTACGGCTGCGATAGACGCGGACCGCCCACAACCAGACGTCGACACGTACCCCATTCGCCATTCGATGCAGCGTACCAACGCGCAGATCAGCAGGCGGAAAAAGGTGGAAGCCCCTGCGCTTCAGGCCGGAGCCTTCACCACAGGGGCTTCACGATCGGTTCAGGGTCCACCCGCATCGGCTTCGTCGGCAGTACCTTCTCAGTCGATAGTCGCTGCCCCGTCGGACTAGGTCTGGCGGGGCAGTTCGTTTTTCGGGATTCCCACCCGCCGGCCGAAGCTGACGTGTGAGCACCACCCCATTCCGGTCGTTTGCCCGAGGGCTCCTGACCTGACTGTGACGGCGAACCGTGTACCTCACCTCGTGGGCCCGTTTTCCCCTTCCCTCAGGCCGTCTGGCTGGACCCTCGTGCAGTTGCCTGCAGTCGTGCCGAACCGTCGTGCTCAAGTTCCGGAGGGCGTTCCCTCGTGGCTGAGAGTTACATTGCTCGACTGTGATTGATTCGTCAATCGAAAACGCGAAATCCCCAACGTTGTCGACAGGATTCCCGCGATATCCCCAGACTCTGTGAAGTTAGGCACAACCTTGTCCACTGGTCGGTCTTCTGTGGCTCCCAAATTCGGCTCCCAGCAGGAAACGACGCTAGCGTTAGCCAGATGTCGAGACGCCTCGAAGTCGAGCTCACCAGTAAACAAGACGACGGTACGTATACCTGGCGCGCCGTCGGAGCCAAGCAGCCCAAGGGGTCACTCGATGGCTCGCTCCTGTACGAGGGAGCCAACGTCGGAGACGTCGTACGAGCTGATGCTGACTTCGCCGTCGATGGCGTGTTCATAACCGCCGTGCTCGCCCCGAAAGCGAAACGGACCGAACCTCAAAAACTCGAGATCCTGGGATCGGGCCGCGATGAACCAGCGGTCACGACGCAACTGGTCGGTAAACGCGGACGCGATGGTGGCCGCGATGATCGCGGAGGCCGAGGCACACGAGGTCGCGGCGATGGTCGAGGACGCCCCGATGGTCGAGGACGCCCCGATGGTCGCGGGGACGGCAAAGGACGGAGCCGGAACGATCGGCCCCGTAGAGAGCGCACCCCGGCTCCAGCGCGTCCGAAGGCAAAGCGGTTGCGAGCGCGGCGCACGCACCGTGATGCCGTGCTGAATGCGTTGCCAGAGATTCAACGGCCACTCGCACGAGTCGTACTCCGTGACGGCGTCTCAGGCCTTCGTGCACTGATCGAGGCACAAAACAAGGTCGCTCGGGCTGCCGCGCAGCCCGAGATCCCACCGAAGATGCTCGAAGCAGTCGGCGAGCACCTCCTGCCACGGTTGCGGGCGGCTGAATGGCGTGACAACGCTGAAGGCGCGTTGGCCGGGATCTCCGAGATCGACCTTCGAGATATTCGCAAGGTTGTCGTCGCCGCCGAAAACGGCGCAAAGGATGACGAGAGCCGAGCGCTCGCCCAGCAGCTCAAGGACGGACTCTCCGCACGCGTCGAGGCAGAACACGGGAAATGGTTGAGCGAGCTGAACTCTCTCGTCAACGAGGGACGGACAGTGCGAGCACTACGGCAGTCTTCCCGACCACCGAAGGCGGGAGCGCCATTGCCTGCCGATCTTGCGACTCGGCTTTCAGACGCGGCGAGCGCATCGATGACCGCTGACACCATGCCGGAGCGCTGGGGAACGGTGCTCGACGCAGTTGCGTACTCACCGGTGCGCCAGCAGGTCAAACCTCAAGCATTGCCGTCCAAAGTCACCGATGAACTCTTGGCGACGGTCAAGAAGCTCAGCAAGCGGGTACCACACATCGCCGCGCTGTTCGCGCCTGCGGCTCCAGCGGCTCCCATCCCGGCGCCTCCGAAGCCTGCGGCAATACCACCTCCACCCAAGCCTGACTCGGTTCCCTCAGAGGTCTCTGCCGACGCCCCGGCAGCGCAACACGACGCCACCTCAGCACCTTTGGCGGAGGAAGAATAGACCCCTAGGGCAGGGATTTGTGGACGTCGATCACCCGCGCGACGAGGCCGAAGCTCTCGAAGAAATTCTTCGTCTCCCTGTCACCGGGTAACGCCCGCGCATCGATTCCACTGCAGCCCTTCTCGGTTGCCGTGTCTGTGGCTTCGCGCATGAGTGAGTAACCAACGCCGATTCCACGCGCTTTTGGATGCACCCAAAGATCGGTGACCACGCCGAGCGACTCCTCGCTCCGGAGTTGCTGAAGCCGCAAGACGCAGTAGCCAACAACGAGGCCATCGGCAGTACCCACCCAGACATAGTGTTCCGGTGTTTCGAGATCGTGCTCGAATGTCGCCTCTATTGGCTCACCACGGCCTCGGAGCAGCGTATCGAGGTTTCCCCCCCGGACGTCAGCAACGGCCGCCTGAGCGAGCCTGTGGGCTTCGGAGAGCAACACCACATCGTCACGCTCAGCAGCTCGCACGGTGACGTCGACCGCTGGGGTCATGCATCTCCCCGGAGTTGTTCGATCTTGCGCAGGATCGTCACCCGATTGCGACCAGCTCGCTCGTGTGTCTCGACGAGTTCTCGTTCCTCGGCGGTCAACTGCCCGAGGAGCTTGACGATCTGGGCAGCCGCCTGACTGTCGTACTCAGGGATCGGAAGCACGGTCTCCGGCGACGAACCTGTCGAGCGAGGAGACACGATTGGTTCGTCTTCGACCGGCGCGTCACGGCTCAGATCGATACCAAAGAGATCGACGATCGCCTGACCGGCCTCTTGAACGACCCTCTCACCAAGTGACTCGATCGTCGATGTGCCCTTCTTCGCCGCAGCACGTGCGACGAAGCGTCCAAGCGTGACCTGACTCTTTCCCCGGGCGATGAACTTCGGAAGATTGTCCACCGCCTCCAACGCGATTCCAACTGGTGCATAGACGAGAAGGTCGACCAGCTGGTCAGTGGGTGTGGATTCGTCACGTTTGGCAGCCATGGGTAAAGGCTACCGCTGAACGATGGTTCCTCTAAGCACAGTCGATACAGATCGGACCGTCGTCTGGAAACTGGATCAACGGCTTGATCAACCAACACGACTCGCAGGTTCGTTCGTCTTCGCTCTTCGCTGGCACGTCATCAGGGCTCAACGGTGCAACTTTGACAGGAGCGGGCCCGTCCTCGTCATCGTCTTCTTCCTCGTCGTCGCCGGAGGTGAGGCGGTCCTTCAGAATCGCATCGAGGTCGGCCTCGACCTCGTCATCGTCGTCCTCTTCTTCTTCATCGCCAGGTTTGCGAGCAGGCGCAGGACCGTCGTCATCGTCGTCATCGTCGTCTGCTACGACCGCGTCGTCGTCATCGTCGTCTACTACGACCGCGTCGTCGGCCAGCGCTCCCGCGACCAGATCATCGTCCTCGATGTCATCATCGTCGATGAGTGCGATGTCATCCTCGATGTCATCGTCATCGACAAGTGCGATGTCATCGACCTCGTCATCATCGACGACGTCTCCGTCAAACTCTTCTTTGGACTCTTCCTCAGCCATCATTCCTCATGTGTTTCAGGTAGGGCTGTTGGGGAATATAGGCACAAGATCGAAGATGCGTGCCCATTTCCAAGAACTTTTTTGTCACGTCGTCGACGCGCGGGTTCGTTCGGCGGCTCGATTCTCAGCGTTCAGCCGTTCGAGGTCCTCCTCAGGAGAATGATCGACGAAGCGCATCATCTCGGCAACTGCAGTGTGGCCAGCACGCTCCGCAATGAGCCGATGCATGTCCTGGGCCACGGACCGGTACGTGGGATGTCCCTGCGGTGCGGATCGCAGCTCGAGAATATGCATCGCCGAGCGAGCGTTCATCTGCATCGAATACCGCATGCGATAGCCGAGTGCCACCGCGTACGGTGCCTGCGCAGGGAAGTCCTCGATCAGTGCTTCGTAGAGACCCGAGGAGCGTTCCATGACGTCGTCGAATTGTGCAGTTTTGCGGACGATCTCGATCGCCTCGGGTGTCACGTAGCCGTGACGAGTCGAGAGCGGCTGCCACTCGATCGTGAGCATCCGATGGCGTTGAAGGTCGCGGAATGCCCCGTAGTCACCGAGGATGTCGAATCGATAGTCGACTCGTTCGAGCGCCCGACCTGGGCGATGTCGACGGTTCGTCCTGTCGCCGACATACGCCTTCATCACGCTGAGCCGCTCATCGACGGTCATCTTGCGTACCTGTTCGACCAAGGCACGTTCACTCAACGAAGTCGTCGGATACAACATCGCAGTGACCAACTTCACTTCAGCGTCAGGATCGAAGTCGACGAGGTCCACACTCGACTCTTTCGCCCCAGTCGCAGAAACATCGAGCAGTCGATCGCTGAGATCTTGCATCGCTGACGCGTTCTCGGCCATGTAGAGCGACGTTGCCTCTCCCCGATCGGGCAGGTCGACGCGTTTGAGGAACGAGGGAATGACCTTTCGGAGCTCGCGGAGCATGAGGTCTGCGTAACTGCGAGCCTCTGGGAGCCCGCTCGCCCGCATGCGCAACAGCAAGGCCTCGTAGGCCTGGCCACTCCCGTAAATGCCCACATTGGACAATGACGCTGAAGGCAGCAAACCTCGAATCGAATCGAGTGCCTTGGCTCGGATCGCCATTCGGTACGCGATGTCGGCGTCCGTCGTCTTCTTCGGAACGGCGTTCTTGTAGAACGTCTCCATCACCGGGATGAGGCCGCTGTAGGTGTCGAACATCCTGTCGATCTCGCCGACATAGCGAGTTCCGTGCACAGAATTCAATACATCGGGATCTCGATAGAAGCGGTACCTGCCACCGAGCCGTTCGTCGTAGCGGATGTACCGGGTCGACTGCTCGAGGTACGACATGATGCGACCCCATTCGAGCACCTTTGTGAGCACGTTCGAGGCCTGCTCGCAAGCCAGGTGCACGCCTCCGAGCTGCGCAACGCTGTCATCGCCGTACTGGAAGAACACGCGGTCGTACAGTTCCTCTGCCCGCCGCATGCCAACGGTCGCGTCGACGGATTCGTCGCCGCTGATGTCCAAGTCATCCACGAACTCCTCGAGAAAAAGCCGTCGAAGACTCTTGGGCGATCGCGAGTACCGCGCAAACAACGCACCCTTTACGACCTCTGGGAGATTGACCAATGCAAATACTGGCTGATCGAGGTTCGAGAAATACCGACGAAGCACGTCGGACTCGGGGGCAGTGAACTCTTCTGCGTCGTAGGGGGTCACGGCGGCCGATGTTATGGGCGATCGGTGCACGTCTGACGGATTCTCGTCAGTTTTCAGATGACGACCCGAGCAGCATCTGGTTGAACCACGAACTCGACCCGGCTCGCAGGACCGATCAACCGACCATCAATCCACACGCGCGCTCGGCGATCCGGGACAACGGACCCCGACTTCAGGCGCCGCATCTCGATGTCGGGATGGGGCACATGGGTTCCCGTCGCGAGCCTCGAGCGTGCCTTCCATCGATTCGCGAGCGACATCTCGGCTGTGATCACATCGAACCGACCATCATTTGGGTGGCCCTTCGGGGCGACGTTCCACGAGCCGAGAAAGCTGGCGTTCATGACCACCGTGACTTCACCGCGCCAACCCGCTCGCCTGACAACGAGACTTGCCACCATGACGTGATCGCTCCCGTCGATCGACACGATGCCGAGGTCGATCGGCAGCGTCGTTCGAGCACCAAGTCGAAGATCGTCAGCTGTTCCGGTCGCGCCAACGGTCCGAGCGAGATCACCGCCGACAAGACCCACCAGAGTTGGACCGTTGAGCTCCCCCCGCTCGAACGAAAAGAGCTCCGCCATCGCCCGATCCGATGAGACGATGGGGTCATGAGCGCCCAGCTCGCCCGTTGTCCCCCAGTCTTGACCCTTACGAATCGTCATTCGACCTCGTCGGCTACTGGGGCATCAACGATTCCGCGTTGCACCATGTCGATCGCGCGGGCAGCGCTGCGGCGCGTCTGCTCGGAGGGTGCTACGACGGACACCTGCGACAGAACGTCGATCACCTGTTTCATTGACCGGACAAAGTCACCCCCTGACAGCTCTTCGTCACCGAGGATGTCTCCGAGCCCACCCCCCGACGCCCATCCATACGTAGCTGCGAACAATCCCGGGTCGACATCACGCGTGGCCGGAAGCCCATATGCCGACTCGAGTCGTTGCACCTCGGCCACGCAGCCAACGATGCCCCGAACAGCCGCGCCGCTTGTCGCCGTTGAGAACCAAGGCTTCGCGTTGTCAGCGTTGCGGCGCGGCTCGAAGACAAATGTGGAGACGATGCCGGCAAGCGTGGCCGGGTCATGGTCGTCGAGGTGCCCTGCACGGATCGATTCGCAGATGACGAGATCCAGCTCATGAAAGGTCCGCAGGAGCTGCCCGCCATGTTCGGTGAGCGTCCAGTTCTCGACGTAGCCGAGCTCGGTCAGAATCCCCACGACAGCTTTGAAACGATCGTTGAGCCGTCCGCGTCGTTCGCCGATCCGAGCTTCGACACGTTTGAGCTCGCGACGGACGTCGGATGTGGCGGACCCTTGCCATGGGCTTGCGGACTTGGACTGGCCA